>NZ_JAPUDY010000043.1 GCF_027492855.1 Acidovorax sp. | reverse complement strand
AATGGTTCGCTGATGCGCGCCATCGTCGAAGGCGGTGAAGTGATCGAATCGCTGCGCGACCGTATCCTGGGCCGCACCGCTGCCGAAGACGTGCTGCACCCCGAAACGCGTGCCGTGCTGGTGCCTGCCGGCATGATGCTGGAAGAAGACGTCATCGAGGAACTTGAAGCTGCGGGTGTGGACGAAGTCAAGGTGCGCACGGCGCTGACCTGCGAAACCCGCTATGGCCTGTGTGCCAAGTGCTATGGCCGCGACTTGGGCCGTGGCGGCCTGATCAACCTCGGCGAAGCCGTGGGTGTGATCGCTGCCCAGTCCATCGGCGAACCCGGCACGCAGCTGACCATGCGTACGTTCCACATCGGTGGTGCCGCTTCGCGTGCCGCCATTGCGTCGAGCGTGGAAGCCAAGTCCAACGGCGTGATCGGCTTCAACGCCACGATGCGCTACGTGAGCAACACCAAGGGTGAGCTGGTGGTGATTGCGCGTTCGGGTGAAATCATCATCCAGGACGAGCATGGCCGCGAGCGCGAACGCCACAAGGTGCCTTACGGTGCGACGCTGACGGTCAAGGCCGACCAGCAAATCAAGGCTGGCACCATTCTGGCCAACTGGGATCCGCTGACGCGACCCATCATCACCGAGTTTGCCGGTCAGACCAAGTTTGAAAACGTCGAAGAAGGTCTCACCGTTGCCAAGCAGGTGGATGATGTGACCGGTCTGTCCACGCTGGTGGTGATCGACCCCAAGCGCCGTGGTGCCGCCAAGGTGGTGCGCCCGCAGGTGAAGCTGATCGACGCGCAAGGCAACGAAGTGAAGATCCCTGGCACCGACCACTCGGTGACCATCGGCTTCCAGGTCGGCGCCCTGATCCAGGTGCGCGACGGCCAGGACGTGGGCCCCGGCGAAGTGCTGGCGCGTATTCCGGTCGAAGGCCAGAAGACCCGCGACATTACCGGCGGTCTGCCCCGTGTGGCCGAGCTGTTCGAAGCCCGTACGCCGAAGGACAAGGGCACGCTGGCCGAGATGACCGGTACCGTGTCGTTCGGTAAGGAAACCAAGGGCAAGGTCCGCTTGCAGATCACCGACCCCGAAGGCCATGTGTTCGAAGAACTCGTGCCCAAGGAAAAGAACATCCTGGTGCATGAAGGCCAGGTGGTGAACAAGGGCGAATCGATTGTGGACGGCCCGGCCGACCCGCAAGACATCCTGCGTTTGCTGGGTATCGAAGAGCTGTCGCGCTACATCGTCGACGAAGTGCAGGATGTGTACCGCTTGCAGGGCGTGAAGATCAACGACAAGCACATCGAGGTGATCGTTCGCCAGATGCTGCGCCGCGTCGTGGTCGAGAACACCGGCGAGTCCAACTACATCGCAGGCGAGCAGGTCGAGCGCTCCGAGATCCTCAACACCAACGAGGCACTGCAGGGCGAGGGCAAGATTCCCGCGACCTACAGCAACTTGCTCTTGGGTATCACGAAGGCCTCGCTGTCTACCGATTCGTTCATCTCGGCCGCTTCCTTCCAGGAAACGACCCGCGTGCTCACCGAGGCTGCCATCATGGGTAAGCGCGACGAGCTGCGTGGCCTGAAGGAAAACGTCATCGTGGGCCGTCTGATCCCCGCCGGTACCGGCCTGGCTTACCACCAGGCGCGCAAGGCCAAGGACGCCATGGACGACGCCGAGCGCCGCGCCATTGCCGAAGCCGAAGCTGCCGAGATGGCTGCGCAGTCCGATGCCTCTGAGGCAGACGGCAGCAGCGTCACCGCCACCGACGCCGCTGCTGATTAATCAGTAAGCAAGAGCGCCGCGAGTGCCCTTGAAGCGCCCCCGCCCTGTCCCCTGGCAGGCCGGGGGCGCTTTTCATGGGACACCTCTTTTCTTTTCTGTTTCTCTTTTTTCGGGCCGGAGCGCGTGACGCGCGCACAGCCCACAACTGCGCATGCTGTGGTCATCGCCCCTTTTCTGGATCGCTGTCGCCATCCTTCTGTTCTGGGCCCGTGGGGCCTACAACCGCCTGATGCGGCTGCGCTCGGCGGTGGCACAGTCGTTTGGTGGCTTTGACGCCCACATGGTGCGCCTGGTGGCGTTGCTGGGTGAGTTTGATGCGGCGCAAGAAGTGCAGCGAGGGCTGGCGCCGACGGATGCGGGCGGGCAGGAGATAGCCGCTTTGCAAGGCGCCACCATCCAGCTGAGTGCGTCGTTGGCCGTGGCCCGCGCCCGGCCGCTGGATGTAGATGCCGTGGCAGCATTGGTCGCCGCACGCGATGTGTTGCAAGCCAGTTGGCGCAGTGCCATGGGTAAGTTGCAGCCTTCCGTGTCCACGCCGGATGGCGCGCAGACGGCGCAGGAGCCGCCGGAACTCGCCGTCACTGCGCTGTTGTCAATCTGGCAGGTGCGCTGGGACGAGCACACGGTTCAGAATGAGCAGGCCATCCGCGTATTCAACGAGGCGGTCCGGTACTACAACGCCGCCATCGTGCAGTTCCCGGCCAACTTGCTGGCTTGGGTGTTTGGCTTCAAGGCAGCGCGCTCGTTGTAACGCGGCCGCCGGTTTTCAGGATCACGATGAGTCAGTCTCCCCGCAATCGCAACCCACGCCCCGATGGCAACCCGCCGCGCCCCGCTCGTCCCCACGCCAGCCGTGACGATGGCAGGGGCCGCGCCGCCGTGGCATCGGATGTGTCGCGCACGCAGTCCATCGCCCTGTGGCAGCAACTGGCTGGGGTGGCCGGTGCGCTGCAGGCCATTCGTGGCGGACAGTCGGGAACGGCGGCATTGGCTGCCGTCGATGGTGGATTGCGACCAGGAGTGCAGTCCCTGCTGTTCCAGGTGCTGCGGCAATTGGGCCGCGCCGAGGCGCTGCGCCGCCAACTGGCCGCCCGCACGCCACCACCTGCGGCCGATGCGCTGCTGTGCACCGCCCTGGCGCTGTGCTGGAACCCGGACGACGCGCCCTACGAACCTTTCACCCTGGTGAACCAGGCGGTCGAGGCGGCCAAGCACAGTCCTGAGGCCCGTGCCCAGGCGTCGTTCATCAACGGCTGCTTGCGCCGCTTTCTGCGCGAACGCGATGCGCTGGTGGCCGCCACCGACAACGACCCCGTGGCGCGTTGGAACCACCCCGCATGGTGGATCCAGCGCCTGCGCAAAGACCACCCCCAGCACTGGGAGCAGATTCTGCAGGCGAACAACGCCCATGCACCCATGACGCTGCGGATTAATCAGAAAAAAAGCACGCTAGCGCAATACCAAAAAGCGCTAGCAGCTATCAATTTGGAAGCGTTTCCGGTGGGTGAGATGGGCCTGGCCTTGCAGCACCCCGTGCCCGTGCCATCGCTGCCAGGTTTTGCCGACGGCTGGGCATCGGTGCAGGATGCCGCCGCCCAAATGGCCGCGCCCTTGCTGCTCCAGGGCCTGGACCTGACCCAGCCCCTGCGCGTGCTGGACGCCTGCGCCGCGCCCGGCGGCAAAACCGCCCATTTGTTGGAAATGGCCGATGCCACTGCGCCGCTGCAGGTCACGGCGTTGGAGATCGACGCCACCCGCAGCACCCGCATCGGCGACACCCTGCAGCGCCTGGGGCTGAGCGCCCAGGTTGTGGTGGCGGATGCCGCCCGCCCCCAGGACTGGTGGCAGGCGCACTGCGGTGGCGCGTTGTTTGATGCGATCTTGCTCGATGCACCCTGTACCGCGTCGGGCATCGTGCGGCGCCACCCCGACGTGCGCTGGCTGCGGCGCGAGACCGATATCGCCCAGTTGGCCGCCGAGCAGGCCGCGTTGCTGAAGGCCCTGTGGCCGCTGCTGCGCCCCGGCGGCCGCCTGTTGTATTGCACCTGCTCTGTGTTTCGTGCCGAAGGGGATGCCCAGGTGCAAACGTTTCTTGCACACAACACCGATGCGCAATTGCTGCCATCACCGGGCCATTTAGTTCCCGGCAAAGGGGACAAGGGCGGGGCTGTCCCGGACAATCTAAACGGTGATCACGACGGATTTTTTTACGCACTGTTGCAAAAGTCGCCGCAATGAGCCCTTCAGGGCCATTGGGGGGCTCATTTGCGCCGGTCTTTTGCTCTTATGTCTGTGGGGCAGTTTGCTGATGCCACAAGCGGCGGCGGCTGAGGCCACCACCCCCGAGGTGGGCGAATTGCGTCTTGAACGGGCCGAAGACGGCCTCTATCTCAGTGCCAACTTGCAGTTCGATTTGCCGGAACTGGCCGAAGACGCACTGTACAAAGGCATCCCGATGTTCTTTGTGGCCGACGCCCAGGTGCTGCGTGATCGCTGGTACTGGTCTGACCGCCAGGTTGCCGAAACCACCCGCCATTTCCGCCTGAGCTACCAACCACTCACCCGCCGCTGGCGCCTGAACATCTCTTCGACACCTTTCACCAACAGTGGCCTGGGGGTGGTGCTGGGGCAGAGTTTTGACAATTTTGACGACGCGTTATCTTCTATTCAGCGATTTTCGCGCTGGAAGATCGCCGAACGCGATGTGATCGAGGCGGATGGCGTGCACACGGTCAACTTCCGGTTTCGGCTCGACATGTCCCAGCTTCCGCGTCCTTTCCAGATTGGTGCCGTCGGGCGCTCCGGCTGGAACCTGCTGGTGTCCCGCAGCCAGCGCCTGGCCGCGGAGCCCGCCAAGTGAGCAAGGGTACCTCCACGTCCAACGAGACGGCATCGACCCACGTCAGCGCGCGCCAGTCCCGCGCTGTGCGCTGGGCGGTGGGGGTGGGGGCGGCCATCATGTCGGCCATTGGCCTGGTGCTTTTGTACCTGCTGACCCTGGCCACCAACAACCGTGCGCTGTACGAGCGCAACTATGCCTGGCTGTTTGGCGTCAATGTGCTCGTGGCCCTGCTGCTCCTGGCCGTGCTGGCCTGGGTGGCCGTGCGCTTGGGCATGCGTCTGCGCAGGGGGCGCTTCGGCAGTCGGCTGCTGGTCAAGCTGGCGGCCATCTTCGCGTTGGTGGGGCTGCTTCCGGGCCTGCTGATCTATGTGGTGTCCTACCAGTTCGTCACGCGGTCGATTGAAAGCTGGTTCGACGTGAAGGTGGAAGGCGCCTTGTCCGCCGGGGTCAACCTGGCCCGCGTGTCGCTGGATTCGCTGGCGACCGACATGGCCGCCAAAACCCGCAACGCCAGTACCCAGCTCGCCCAGGTGCCCGACGCAACTGCCGGGTTGACGCTGGAGCGCATTCGCGACCAACTCGGCGCAACGGACGTGGTGTTGTGGAGTGGCTCGGGCCAGGCCGTGGCCAGCGCCGGCCAGTCGCGCTTCAGCCTGAACCCTGAACGGCCGGGCGCCTCGCTGCTGCGCACTGTGCGCCAGCAGCGCGCCACGGCGCAGATCGAGGGGCTGGACGACATCACAGATCCGGCGGCTTCGGAGAACGCGCGCGTCAAGGTGCTGGCTCTGGTCGCCAGCCCCAGCGTGGGCTTGCTGCTGGAGCCGCGTTACCTGCAGGCCACACTGCCTTTGCCGCCCGCGCTGGTCGCCAACGCCATTGCCGTGCAGGAGGCCAACCGCGAATACCAGGAACGCGCGTTGGCGCGGGGGGGCTTGCGGCGCATGTATGTGGGCACGCTCACGCTCAGCCTGTTCCTCGCGGTTTTTGGCGCCGTGCTGCTGGCCGTGCTGCTGGGCAACCAACTGGTGCGGCCCCTGCTGGTGTTGGCCGAAGGCGTGCGCGAGGTGGCTTCGGGCAACCTGAGCCCCAAGGCGGCGCTGCAGGGCAAAGATGAGCTGGGCGGGCTGACCCGGTCGTTCGCGCTCATGACCCAGCAGCTCGCGGACGCCCGCCAGGCGGTGGAGCAGAGCATGGGCGAGGTGGATGCCTCCCGCGCCAACCTGCAGACCATTTTGGACAACCTCACGGCCGGGGTCATCGTGCTGGATGCACAGGGGCTGATCCGTTCGTCCAACCCTGGTGCCACCCGCATCCTGCGCGCGCCCATGGCGGCTTTTGAGGGGCGGGCCTTGTCGGATGTGCCCGGCCTCGCTGAGTTTGCTGCCTCGGTTCAGCGGCATTTCGATGCGTTTCTGGGTGACCACGAACGCCATGGCCTGGACCATTGGCAACAGCCCTTTGAGCTGCATGCATCCTCCGCGGGGGCCGGGCAGCACGCCACGAGTTTGGTGGCGCGCGGTGCCGAGCTTCCGGATTCTGCCCGGTTGTTGGTTTTTGACGACATCTCTGAAATTGTTTCAGCACAGCGTGCGCAGGCCTGGGGCGAGGTCGCGCGGCGGCTGGCCCACGAAATCAAGAACCCCCTGACGCCCATCCAGTTGTCGGCCGAACGGCTCGAAATGAAGCTCTCGGGCAAGCTGCCCGCGCCCGAGCAGGCCATCCTGGGCAAGTCCGTCAAGACCATCGTGGACCAGGTTGATGCCATGAAACGGCTGGTCAACGAGTTCCGGGACTATGCCCGCCTGCCCGCCGCAGAATTACACGCGCTGGACCTCAATGCGCTGGTGGCCGACGTGCTCCATTTGTATGGCGAAGAGAACGCCACCGTGCCTGTAGAAGCCGAGTTGGACCCGCGTTGCCCCCCGATAGCGGGCGATGCGCAGCAGTTGCGGCAGGTGGTGCACAACCTGCTGCAAAACGCGCAGGATTCGACCGAACAAGCGCGCGCCGACGCCTCAGAGCCCATGCCGCCGGTGCGCATCAGCACCCGCTGGAGCGAGTCCTCGCGGCGCGTTCGGCTCGTCGTGGCAGACAGTGGCGGCGGCTTTCCGACCCACATCCTTCAGCGCGCCTTTGAGCCCTATGTCACGACCAAGGTCCGGGGCACGGGCCTGGGTTTGGCGGTGGTCAAAAAGATTGCAGATGAGCATGGTGCGCGCATCGATCTATCCAACCGCACCGAAGACGGCGTGGTGCGCGGGGCCCAAGTGTCGTTATCATTCGCCCCTGAACCAGCGGTGGCGTGATAACAACACCGTCCCCGCAGTACTTCCCCAAGGCGTCTCAACACACATGGCAAACATTCTGGTGGTCGACGATGAGCTCGGCATTCGTGATCTGCTGTCGGAAATCCTGAACGATGAAGGTCACAGCGTAGACCTTGCAGAAAATGCGACCCAGGCTCGGACGGCGCGGGCAGGTAATAGCTACGACCTCGTGCTGCTCGACATTTGGATGCCCGACACCGACGGCGTCTCGCTGCTCAAGGAGTGGGCCACCGCAGGCGTGCTCAACATGCCCGTGATCATGATGAGCGGCCACGCCACCATCGACACGGCGGTCGAGGCCACACGCATCGGGGCCTTCTCGTTCCTCGAAAAGCCCATCACCCTGCAAAAGCTGCTCAAGGCCGTGGAGCAGGGCCTGGCCCGCAACGCAACCCAGCAGGCGGCGCCCGCAACCGCAGCCCAGCCACCCGCTGCCGCCCCCGCAGATCCCGCCTTCGCGCAACAACTGCCCACGGTGTCCACCGTGGTGGCTGGCGTCGATCCCGGCCCGCATGCGCACCAGGGTTTCGACCTGGACCGCCCCCTGCGCGAGGCGCGCGACGGTTTTGAAAAGGCCTACTTCGAATTCCACCTCGCCCGCGAAGGCGGCTCCATGACCCGCGTGGCCGAGAAGACCGGCCTGGAGCGCACCCACCTGTACCGCAAGCTGCGCCAGCTGGGCGTCGACCTGGGGCGCGGCAAGCGTAATTAATTTCCGCAAGGTTTTTGGAAGCCCCCATTTTTCTGGTTATAATTTGAGGCTCAGGCCCGGTAGCTCAGTCGGTAGAGCAGAGGATTGAAAATCCTTGTGTCGGTGGTTCGATTCCGCCCCAGGCCACCAGTGTTTATGCGCCCCAGCGCCCGAAAGGGTTCTGGGGCGTTTCTACATCCGTTCGTTGCTTTCTACAATTGCCTGACACATCTTTCACGGGCGAGGGGCAATGAGCATTGAACACTATTCAATCAACTGGAAGCGATCTGTTCAGATCACGGGGTCAATCCGCGACGAAATGCTCAGGGAGCTTGCTCCAGAGATATTGTCTCTACGCCAGGCCTCTCGCGCGCCCATCACTGTCGCCATCAATAGCCCAGGGGGCTCGATAGCCGTTCTTGACTCTCTTTTTGGGTTGCTCAGCGGTCCAAATCAGGATGGGCAAAACTGCCTTTCGGTGACGGTCGTAATTGACAAAGCATATAGCGCCGCAGCGTGCATGCTCGCGTTGGGCGACTATGCGGTGGCATTGCCCCATAGCACGATTCTTTTTCATGATGTTCGATATGGGGAGATGGCAGACGTCACCCCAGATAAGGCGAAAACTGCGGCGAAGCAGCTGAAATCTGCCAATGATCGAATGGCGCTAAGACTGGCGGGTGCGGTTTTTCGTCGCCTGACGTGGCTTTACATCGATTGGAAAGTGAAGCTTGGCGAGATCCCGGAAGACTCTCCAACGTTGGCAAAGTTTCGCGGAACCATGGATATCTGCAAGGTCTTGCCCACCGCCAGTGTAGAAATCGACATCGCTGCGTTCGCTACCTTGATCCGCGACAAACTTAGTCCTGCGAACAAGAAGCTTATTGATGCTTCAATGGTAAAGCTGAAGGCTTGGGCCGCCACCATGGCTGCAGCCGACGTTTTCCCTATGTTCAGAGAGGGTGAAACGGGAGGCTTTCTTGATGGCGTTGGTGGCTTCTTTCAAGCCATCACAGACGGGGGGGATGGGAAGACCGACTTCGGTCAAGAGGGGCGCGCCGAGAATCTGCGTCTTCTTCTCATCATCCTCGCTGGCAAGTTCGCGGCAGATCAGAAGGGACAGCCGTTTAACCGACTGCTTGAAGAGACGATTGCAGATTTTGCTTTGATGGACTCCATCAACGATCCACTTCACATGTGGACAGCGTCGCGCTTGATGCTTCGGCATAAGCCGGTATTTTTCAGTCGGCGTGCAATTTCAATCCTCGATAGCGATAACGACGAGGCGAAGGCCGAGGTTATGGCGGAGGTGCAACCTTATGTCAGGGTCTTGTGGCACTTGTGTGTCCTCATCTGCAAAGAGCTGGTTACAGGGGAGCACGTACTGGCCCCCAGAGACGCACTGGTCCTGGGTGTTGTGGATGAGGTGCCAGGTGATGAGTTGATGGAGTCGCGTCGAAAGTTTCAATTGGCATGGGAGGCTAAAAGCGGGGCGTCGGAATCGGTTTCGAAGGTGCGGAGACTTCGCCCCAGAAGGCGCTAGCGCAGTGGTTTGACTCGTTCACCGGCACGAGCCCTGACATAGTGTTCTGTCATCTTCCGATTCTTGTGCGCCAGCAATTTCTGCGAGTGCGCCAAGTCGCCCGTGTCGGTAGCAGCCTTAGCCCGAATGTCTCGAAACTGAAAATTCACCTTCGCCAGCGTGCGTGCCTTGTCAAAGCGTGAGCGCAGCGCCCCCTGGCTGAGGGGCTGGCCGTTCTCGTCCTGAATCAGAAACGCGCTGATGGCCTTCCGGGACCGTTGGTTGATGCGTTCGATCACAGCGGCCAGCGCGCCTGTCAACTCAATGCCCAGGCGCGCCCCGGTCTTGTTCTGCACGATCCATAAGGCGCCGTCCCGTATGTCGGTGCGCTTGATCTTGAGCACATCGGCGGGGCGCTGGCCGGTGAGCAGGGCAATGTCCATGGCGTCCACCACAGTGCAATGCGCGTTGGCCCGCACGCGGTCGAATTCCTCGTCGGTGACATAGCGCGAGCGCCTCGTTTCCTTGAAGCCCTTCACACCCTGGCAGGGGTTTTGCGCGGTGGTAAAGCCCCACTCCCTGGCTTTGTTGAAGATGTGCGAGAACAGGGCCTTCTCGCAATTTGCGCGCACCCTTGCGACCTGGCCCCGTAGGTCCATGTACTGGCGGATGTGCATGGGGGCGATGGACTCAATGGGCATGTGCCCAAACACGCGCAGCAGGTTGGTGAGTTCCTTGTTGTTGTCGCGCCGGGGGCGCACGCTCTTGAGCATGTGAGTGGACTTGTAGTGCCTGGTTGGTGGCGCAGCTTTCCCGAGAGGCTTTCTGGCTGAGCGACAATCGTGGGTCAGTATCTTGGTCGATTTGAGGGCAACTGTGGCGCTATCAAAAGAGTAGTTTCTAGATTCCATGCGGTTTTCTGGGCTTCTTTTGGTAAAGCCCCAGGCCACCAAATAAAAGCCCTTGATTTGAAAAAATCAAGGGCTTTTTCCATTGCGCGCAGCACAGCTGCCGCAGTGCTGCAGAAGGTGTCGTCCGTCGCCTTGTTCTCTCGCCACCTGTCGCGCTCTGCTGTCTTTCCTCTGTTTATTCCACGCCTCCCATGCCCCTTTTGCAGGACACCACCCTCGGTATCGACTTTGGTACTTCCAACTCCGCAATGACCGTGCGCCAGGGTGCTGGGCGGGCGCGGATGGTGCCGCTGGAGGGCACGGCGCACACGCTGCCCACTGCGCTGTTCTTCAATGCCGAAGACCATCACACGCACTTCGGGCGCGATGCTGTGGGGCTGTACCTGTCGGGGGCGGAAGGGCGCCTGATGCGTTCGCTCAAAAGCCTGCTGGGCAGTGCGCTGCTGCAAGACAAGACCGCCGTGCACAACGCGCTGGTGAGCTACCAGGACATCATCAGCCTGTTTTTGCGCATGCTGGCGAGCAAGGCCCACGATGCGCTGGGCGGGATGCCCGCGCGGGTGGTGATGGGGCGCCCCGTGCACTTTGTGGATGGCGATGCAGACCGTGACCAGCAGGCTGAGGATGCGCTGCGCCAGGCCGCGCTGGGGGCGGGGTTCGAGAACGTGTCGTTCCAGTTGGAGCCCATCGCGGCGGCGCTGGACTATGAGCAGCGCATCGAGCGTGAGTCGCTGGTGTTGGTGGTGGACATCGGTGGGGGCACGTCGGACTTCACGGTGGTGCGCCTGGGTCCGGACCGCATAGCCCGCGCGGACCGCAACGCGGATGTGTTGGCCACCACGGGCGTGCACATTGGCGGCACCGATTTCGACCGCCGCCTGAGCCTGGACCTGCTCATGCCCCTGCTGGGCTTTCGCCACACCGGCCCCACCGGGCGCGAGGTGCCCAGCCGCGTGTTCTTCGATCTATCGACCTGGCACCTGATCCAGTGGCTGTATGCACCGCGCGCTTTGCGTGATGCGCAAAACCTGCGCACCGACTACGCGGATGCGCGCCTGCACGGGCGGCTGATGCGGGTACTGAACGAGCGCCTGGGGCACCGCATGGCCGACACGGTGGAGCAGGCCAAAATCGCCGCGTCGCTGTCGGATGCCGATGCGCCCATGCCGCTCGACTGGATCGAGCCGGGGCTGGGCGCGATGGTCACCTCGCACGGGCTGGCCCAATCTTTGGCGCAGCCCTTGGAGCAGGTGGTGGCTTGCGCGCGCGAGTGCGTGCAAAGGGCGGGGTTGCTAGAGCAGGGACTGGACGCGATCTATCTGACCGGGGGCTCGTCTGCACTGCGACCCTTGCGGCAGGCGCTGCTGACAGCTTTCCCGTCCACGCCGCAGATCGAAGGCGACCTGTTTGGCGGCGTGGCAGCAGGCCTGGCGGTGTCGCGCTGAGGGCTGGTAAAGTCTATTTGCTATTAAATTAATAGCTTGTTGCGCTTGATAGATAGGCGCTAGAGGCCATTTCCTCTCATATTCCCGTGCACGGCAGCTCAATCGGCCGCATCTCCTTGCGCGGCGCCGTCGCGCTTCCATGCCAGGGCCGTGTCATACAGCACGTTGCGCGATGCGCCGGTGATGTCTGCGGCTAGGCGCACGGCAGTTTTGAGGGGCAGCTCGGCCAGCAGCAGGCGCAGCACCCGCTGGCTCTCGCCATCGTCGTTGCCAGCCACGGGCACGGGGTGCAGCAGCACCACGAATTCCCCGCGCGAGCGCTGGGGCGATCCGTCGAGCCAAGTGGTCAGGGCCTGGGCGGGCTGGGTGGTGATTTCTTCAAACTGTTTGGTCAACTCGCGCGCGAGGGTCACGGGGCGCTCGCCCAGCACGGCCAGGGCCTGGGCCAGCTCGCCGATGCGGTGGGGGGCTTCGAGCAGCACTACGCAGCGGGGCTCGCTGGCCAGTTGCTGCGCGATCACGCTGGCGCGCTCGGCGGCCTTGACGGGCAGAAACCCGGCAAACACGAAGCCGCCATGTTCGTTGCCGTGGGCCACGGCACCCGCCGCGCTGAGCGCGGTGGTGATGCTGCTGGCGCCGGGCAAGGGCATGGCGCGCAGGCCCGCCGCCTGCACGGCGGCCACCAGGCGGGCGCCAGGGTCACTCACGCCGGGGGTGCCTGCATCGCTCACGTAGGCCACACGTTGGCCTTGCTGCAGCCGCTGCACCACGTTCTGCGCCGCTTCGGCCTCGTTGTGCTGGTGCACGGCCAGCAGGTGGGCAGCCCCTTTGTCGATGCCATAGGCGCGCAGCAGGGCCTGCGTGTGGCGTGTGTCCTCGCAGGCCACGGTGTCGGCCAGTTGCAGCACGTGCAATGCGCGCAGCGTGATGTCGGCCAGGTTGCCGATGGGCGTGGCCACCACATACAGCGCACCCTGCGGATAATGCTGGAGAGCCGCCGCATCGCGTGCGGCGCTCAGGGCTGATGCGAAAGAGGCGCTCAATGAACTTCCTTGGAAAAAAGAGAAAACCGGAGGGCGCACCCGGCATGGCTACCCCAACCGCTGCAACCGCGACCACCGTCACGACACGCGAGCGGGGCAATGCCGCCGAGGACCAGGCCCTGGCCCATCTGCAGGCGGCGGGCCTGCAACTGGTGGTGCGCAATTATCGGACGCCTGGGCGCGGCGGTGGCGAGATCGACCTGGTGATGCGCGATCGGGACCGCACGCTGGTGTTTGTGGAGGTGCGCAGCCGCGCGGGTAGCGGGTTTGGCGGTGCGGGGGCGAGCATCAGCGCCACCAAGCAGCAGCGCATCATTTTTGCGGCCCGCCATTACCTGCTGCGCCTACCGTCCCCACCGCCTTGCCGTTTTGACGTGGTGCTGGTCGAGGCCTCGGTGCAATGGCTCAAGGCGGCCTTTGATGCGCAATAGCCGACAGCGTTCCGTGCACGCCATTGAGGGCGCCAGCGCAAAGCCAGCGGCTACGGTTTGCTACAAAAGCTGTAACACGCGGAGGGTATCATCGGGCCCTCATGCTTGAGCAACGCATCCAACAGCATTTCATCGACAGCGCCGACCTGAAGTACCAGGCCGCGCAAGCCCTGAGCCACCCCATTGCCGCTGCCGTGCAGGCCGTGCTGGCCTGCGTGACCAGTGGCGGCAAGGTATTGGCCTGTGGCAACGGCCCATCGGCCGCCGAGGCGCAGCAGTTCGCCGCCTTTTGTGTGGCCGGGTTCGAGCGCGAGCGGCCCGAACTGGCTGCGCTGGCACTGACTGCCGACAGCACCTTGCTGACGGCGGCCACAAGCAGCAACGAGGTGGCCCAGCAGTTCGCCCGCCAGGTGCGGGCGCTGGGGCAGGCGGGCGATGTGCTGCTGGCTTTGTCGGTCACCGGCAACGACGCCAACCTGCTGGCCGCCACCGAAGCCGCCCACGAGCGCGACATGTCTGTGGTGGTCTTGACCGGCCGCACCGGCGGCAAGCTGGCCGCGCTGCTGCGCGAGACCGATGTATTGATCAGCGTGCCCCACGACCGCGCGGCGCGCGTGCGTGAAGTCCATGCCCTTGCGCTGCACTGCCTGAGCGACGGCGTGGATGCCCAGTTACTTGGTGAACAGGAGATTTCGTGATGAGCAACCCAACCCTGAACCGTTCTATCCGCCGCACCGTGTGTGCGGCGCTGGCTGCTGCCGCGCTGGCTGCGGGCCTGTCGGCCTGCGCGCCGCTGATCGTTGGAGGTGCCGTGGTGGGCGGTGTGATGGCCGTGGACCGCCGCACCGCAGGCACCCAGGTCGAAGACGAAGGCATCGAACTGCGCGCGGTCAACCGCATCCGCGAAGTGCTGGGCGACCGTGGCCACGTCAATGTGACCAGCTACAACCGCCAGGCGCTGCTGACCGGTGAAGTGCCCAATGCGCAAGACCGCCAGGCGGTCGAGCAGATCGTCTCGCAGGTAGAGAACACGCGCTCGGTGGTCAACGACCTGGCCGTGATGCCTGCCAGCAGCCTGAGCCAGCGGTCCAACGATACCTTCATCACCGGCAAGGTGCGCGCCAGCCTGGTGGATGCCCAGGACATCTCGGCCAATTCCTTCAAGGTGGTCACCGAGCGCAACATCGTTTATCTGATGGGCCGCGTATCGCAGCGCGAGGCCAACCGCGCCACCGAAATCACCCGTGGGGTGAGCGGTGTGAGCAAGGTGGTGCGTGTGTTCGAGATTGTGTCAGAGGAAGAACTGGCCCGCATCGCGCCCAAGCCCGCGCCCGTGACCACGGACGGCAACGGAGCGCCACCTCGTAACTGATCGCGCGAATGGGGCGAATGCCGCAATCCAATAACAAAGGGGCCATTGGCCCCTTTGTTATTGTTGTGGTGGTGGCGCTTGGTTCTGGCGCCGCAGCAGGCGTCAGCGTCAGCCCAGCCGCTTGATCAGGCTCGACGTATCCCAGCGGTTGCCGCCCATCTTCTGCACGTCGGCATAGAACTGGTCCACCAGCGCCGTCACAGGCACGCGCGAGCCGTTGCGCTTGGCTTCGTCGAGCACCAGGCCCAGGTCCTTGCGCATCCAGTCCACGGCAAAGCCGAAGTCAAACTTGCCGTCCACCATGGTCTTGCCACGGTTGTCCATCTGCCAGCTTTGGGCGGCGCCCTTGCCGATCACGTCCAGCACCTGCTTCATGTCCAGGCCCGCGTTCTGGCCAAAGGCCACGGCTTCGGACAGCCCCTGCACCAGCCCGGCGATGCAGATCTGGTTGACCATCTTGGCCAACTGGCCCGCGCCACTTGCGCCCAGCAGCGTGAAGGCGCGCGAGAACGCCATGGCCACGGGCTGGGCTGCGTCGAACGCCGCCACATCGCCGCCGCACATCACGGTGAGCAGACCGTTCTGCGCGCCCGCCTGGCCGCCAGATACAGGGGCATCCACGAACTGCAGGCCCAACGCCTGAGCGGCTGCGTACAAATCACGTGCCACCTCGGCCGACGCCGTGGTGTGGTCCACAAAGACCGCGCCGGGCTGCATGCCAGCAAAGGCGCCGTCGGCCCCCAGCGTCACGGAGCGCAGGTCGTCGTCGTTGCCCACGCAGCAGAACACGATGTCCGCACCGGCTGCGGCCTCGCGCGGGGTTGTGGCATGTTTTGGTGCCTTGGCGCTTGCGTATTCAGCGCACCATGCTACTGATTTGGTAGCGGTGCGGTTGTACACCGTGACCTCATGCCCCGCCAGTGCGAGGTGGCCGGCCATGGGGTAGCCCATCACACCGAGGCCCAGGAAGGCGACTTGGCGGGAGGGGGTGGCGTCGTAGTTGCGGGGGTTGGTGCTTGGCATGGCGAAGGGAGTGTCGATGGGTGGTGGAAATGCAAACCCGCCCAGGAGGGCGGGTGCGGCGGGCTGGACCGGCTAGCGGTCCGCGTCAAACGATCGCGAAGTGCTCCGTGCCCTGGGCCAGGTCGGGCGACTTGGCGCGCTGGCTGTTGAGCTTGATCTGCAGGCGCAGGTCGTTGAGCGAGTCGGCATTGCGCAGCGCGTCTTCGTAGCTGATGACGTTGGCCTCGTACAGATCGAACAGCGCCTGGTCGAAGGTCTGCATGCCCAGGTTGCGGCTCTTTTTCATGATCTCCTTGATCTCGGAGACGTCACCCTTGAAGATCAGGTCGGAGATCAGCGGCGTGTTGAGCATGATTTCCACCGCTGCCGCACGGCCCTTGCCGTCCTGCTTGGGGATCAGGCGCTGCGACACCATGGCGCGCAGATTGAGCGACAGGTCCATCAGCAACTGGGCGCGGCGCTCTTCCGGGAAGAAGTTGATGATCCGGTCGAGCGCCTGGTTGGCGCTGTTGGCATGCAGCGTGGCCAGGCACAGGTGGCCGGTTTCGGCAAACGCCACGGCGTGTTCCATGGTTTCGCGGTCGCGGATTTCGCCCATCAAAATCACGTCGGGCGCCTGGCGCAGCGTGTTTTTGAGCGCAGCTTCCCAACTGTCGGTATCAAGCCCCACCTCGCGCTGCGTGACCACGCAGTTCTTGTGCGGGTGCACGAATTCGATGGGGTCTTCCACCGTGATGATGTGGCCGAACGAGTTCTCATTGCGCCAGTCCACCATGGCGGCCAGCGTGGTCGATTTGCCCGAACCCGTGGCACCCACCAGGATGCACAGGCCGCGCTTGGTCATCGTCACTTCCTTGAGCACCTGAGGCACGCCCAGGCCGTCGATGGTGGGCAGCGTGAGCGGAATCGTGCGCAGCACCATGCCGACCTTGCCCTGCTGGATGAAGGCGTTGACACGAAAACGCCCGATGCCTGCCGGCGAGATGGCGAAGTTGCACTCCTTGGTGCGTTCGAAGTCAGCCACCTGCTTGTCGCTCATGATGGCGCGTGCCAGCGTGAGTGTGTGGGTGGGCGTGAGCGGCTGGGGCGAAACCTTGGTCACCTTGCCATCGACCTTGACGGCTGGAGGGAACTCAGCCGTGATGAACAAGTCGCTGCCATTGCGACTCACCATCAATTTGAGCAGGTCATTGATGAATTTACTGGCCTGATCACGTTCCATCAGAATGTCTCCGGGGGGTGTTCGTCCAACGAACGATCATAAATCTTGTGTGTGCACATCACTTCTGGTTGTCGCTCAGGCGCGCGCTCACCACACGCAGGCGCAGAGAGAGCTTGCGGGCCAGCAGCGCAATCAGGCTGGCGGCCAGTTGGGGGTCTCTGGTCATCATGTCGTCCATGCCCTCGGCGGAGAGCACGGCGATCTCGCAGTCGGTGAGTGTGGTGCAGGCTGAAAAGCGAATGCCACTGTCCAGCAACGACATCTCGCCCAGGATGTCGCCAGGCCGGGTCTCTGCCAGGCGCAGTTGCTCGCCCCAGGGCTGCAAACGGTCCACGGCAATGGTTCCCGTGAGCAGCACCACCATGAAGTTGCCGTATTCGTCCTGCCGGATCACGTCGCGGTTGGACGGGATGGCTGCAAACTCGAAGAAGCGCTCCATGCGCTCCACAGCGTCCTTGTCCAGGTGCGCCATGTATTTGTCCTTGGCCCACAGCCCCTGCAGCAGTTTGCCGCCACGGCTGGTGGGCAGGCGCTTGGCGCCGACCTCGACGGCGCGGGCCTCCCAGGGCACCAGCATCGAGTCGTCCACGCCCTGGCCCGCAAACGCGGTGGAGAACAGCACGGAATCCGTGTGGTCCTCGGCCGGTTTGCCGCCGCGGGTGTTTATTTTCAGAAGGCTGAGAATGCCTTTCATATCGCGCTCCGGTATGCGGCTCCATGGTGGGCCGCCAAATGGTCGTGGGGGTGTTGCTTCAGCCTGGGAAGTTTTCGGGGATCTTGGCCTTGGCGCGTGCCTCGGCCGGGCTGATGATGTTGCGCCGCACGAGGTCGGTGAGGTTCTGGTCCAGCGTCTGCATGCCCACGCTGTTGCTGGTCTGGATGGTGGAGTACATCTGCGCCACCTTGGCCTCGCGGATTAGGTTGCGGATGGCGCTGGTGCCCAGCATGATCTCGTGCGCCGCCACGCGGCCCGAGCCGTCCTTGGTCTTGCACAGCGTCTGCGAGATCACGGCCTGCAGCGACTCGGACAACATGGCGCGGACCATTTCCTTTTCTTCGGCGGGGAACACGTCGATGATCCGGTCAATCGTCTTGGCAGCGCTTGACGTGTGCAGCGTGCCGAACACTAGGTGGCCCGTTTCGGCGGCCGTCATGGCCAGGCGGATGGTTTCCAGGTCGCGCATTTCGCCCACCAGGATGGCGTCCGGATCTTCGCGCAGGGCGGACTTCAGCGCCGCAGCGAACGACAGCGTCATCGGGCCCACTTCACGCTGGTTGATCAGGCACTTCTTGGATTCGTGCACGAACTCGATCGGGTCTTCCACCGTGAGAATGTGGCCGTACTCGGATTCGTTGAGGTAGTTCACCATGGCCGCCAGCGTGGTGGACTTGCCCGAGCCCGTGGGGCCGGTCACCAGCACCAGGCCACGTGGCTTCAGAGCCAGGTCGCCAAAAATCTTGGGCGCGTTGAGCTGCTCGAGCGTGAGGATCTTGCTCGGAATCGTCCGGAACACGGCGGCCGCGCCCCGGTTCTGGTTGAAGGCGTTGACGCGGAAACGGGCCAGGCCTTCGATCTCGAACGA
>NZ_JAPUDY010000042.1 GCF_027492855.1 Acidovorax sp. | reverse complement strand
GCTCTGTCGGGCGACGGCAACACCCTGGCGGTGGGGGCGTACCAGGAGAGCAGCAACGCCACGGGGATCAACGGCGACCAGGCGAACAACGCGGCCAGCCAATCTGGTGTGGTCTATGTGTTCACCCGCAGCGCCAGCACCTGGAGCCAGCAGGCCTATGTGAAGGCCAGCAATACCGGGGCGGGTGACAACTTTGGCCGCAGCGTGGCCCTGTCGGGCGACGGCAACACCCTGGCGGTAGGGGCCTATGCGGAGGACAGCAACGCCACCGGCGTCAACGCCGTTGGCGGCCAGGCGAACAACTCGGCCAGCGACTCCGGTGCGGTCTATGTGTTCACCCGCAGCGCCAGCACCTGGAGCCAGCAGGCCTATGTGAAGGCCAGCAATACCGGGGTGGATGACAACTTTGGCTACAGCGTGGCCCTGTCGGGCGACGGCAACACCCTGGCGGTGGGGGCCTGGAGGGAGGACAGCAACGCCATCGGCATCAATAACGACGAAACGAACAACTCGGCGACTGACTCCGGTGCGGTCTATGTCTTCACCCGCAGCGCCAGCACCTGGAGCCAGCAGGCCTATGTGAAGGCCAGCAATACCGGGGCGGGTGACAACTTTGGCTGGAGCGTGGCCCTGTCGGGCGACGGCAACACCTTGGCGGTGGGGGCCTGGAGGGAGGACAGCAACGCCATCGGCATCAATAACGACGAAACGAACAACTCGGCGACTAACTCCGGTGCGGTCTATGTGTTCACACGCAGCGCCAGCACCTGGAGCCAGCAGGCTTATGTGAAGGCCAGCAATACCGAGGCGGTTGACTTGTTTGGCTGGAGCGTGGCCCTGTCGAGCGACGGCAACACCCTGGCGGTGGGGGCCCACTGGGAGGACAGCAACGCCCAAGGCATCGGCAGCGACCAGGGGGACAACTCGGCCAACAACTCCGGCGCGGTCTACGTCTTCACCCGCATCGGCGGCACCTGGAGCCAGCAGGCCTATGTGAAGGCCAGCAATACCGGGGCGTATGACTTGTTTAGCTACCGCGTGGCCCTGTCGAGCGACGGCAACACCCTGGCGGTAGGTGCCTGGGGGGAGGACAGCAGCGCCACCGGTGTCAACGCCGGTGGCGGCCAGACGGACAACGCGGCTGGCGACTCCGGCGCGGTCTATGTGTTCACCCGCAGTGCCAGCACCTGGAGCCAGCAGGCCTATGTGAAGGCCAGCAATACCGGGGGGGGTAACTACTTTGGCATCAGCGTGGCCCTGTCGGGCGACGGCAACACCCTGGCGGTGGGGGCCTATGGAGAGGACAGCAACGCCACCGGCATCAACGCCGTTGGCGGCCAGGCGAACAATGCGGCTAGCAATGCCGGTGCTGTCTATGTCTATTGAATACCCGCCCAGCGGGATGCGCAGGCCCTGCTGAAGACCGCCCCGCCGTGGCCACGGCCCCATAGAGCCTGCCGCCCTCGGAAGGCGTGAATGGCGGGTGAGCCCGGCGTGCCTGCTCAGTCCTTTACCAGCGCCCACACCAGCGCCACCCCCGCTGCCAGCAGGTCGCCGGTGAAGGGGCTGTTGTCGTCGGCATCCCGTGCACCGGTGAACGCCCGCTTTTGCCGCTCGCGCTCAGCCCGCGTGCGGTCGCGCTCCAGGGCGACCAGGGCGTCGCCGATGTCCACCGGCGTAGGGTGGGTGGCGCGGTGGCTGGTGGCTTTGGCGTAGCCTTCCATGGCGCGCACCACGGCCTCGGGGTCGATGAGGGAGAACGCGGCGCGGCAGTAGGGGCAGGCGTGGTCTTTGCGGATGTCCACGGGAGCGCCACAACTGGTGCAGTAGATGGCGCCCACGCGCTGGGCGAGGTCGTCGATCTCGGGGCGCGTCATGTGGCGCACAAAACCTTTTTCGACCATGAACGACGAGAAGCTGCTGAAGCGGCCATGCTGGCGCGCGCAGCGGTAGGTGATGTAGCGGCCGCTGCGCACCAAATCAAAGCCTTTGTCCAGCGGGCCCACGCAGCGCGGGCAGGCCATGCGGCTGTCCAGGGGCTGATGCTGGTCGGTGCGGTGCTCGTGCAGCAGGCGAAACAGCTCGACCACCGCAGCGGGCGTGAGCTGGAGGTTTTCGTGCCGGTCAAACCACAGGCCCTGGCAGGCAAAGCAGATGTCTAGCTCCAGCGGCTCGCCCCGGTGGCTGGCAAACCGGTGGACCTGCATGGGCTGGCGGCAAGAGGGGCAGGAGGGCTGGGGCTGCATGGCGGTGGTGCGGTTCAAAGCAGTCCAAATCCTAACCCGGCCACCGTGCAGCCTGCCCGGCCGCTTTTGCAGCGGTAGCATTCGCGCCTCAACAACAATAGGAAACCAACAACATGGGATTCATGAACTGGCGCGTGAAAAGCGCCGATGTGCTGCAACAGGGCGGCGTGATTGCGCCCGACGAGCGGCTGCCCTGGCCGCAGACGGCGGTGATGGGTGTGCAGCATGTGATTGCGATGTTTGGCGCCACGGTGCTGGCGCCCATCCTGATGGGCTTTGACCCGAACGTGGCGATTTTGATGAGCGGTGTGGGCACGCTGATCTTCTTCCTGGTCACCGGGGGCAAGGTGCCCAGCTACCTGGGGTCGAGTTTTGCTTTCATCGGCGTGGTGATAGCGGCCACGGGTTATGCGGGCCAGGGGCCCAACGCCAACATTGCCGTGGCTTTGGGCGGCATCATCGCCTGCGGCCTGCTCTACACGCTGATTGGCGTGCTGGTGCAGGCCATCGGCACGGGCTGGATCGAGCGTTTTATGCCGCCGGTGGTGACGGGATCGGTGGTGGCGGTGATCGGGCTGAACCTGGCGGGGATTCCCGTCAAGAACATGGCGGCCAGCAATTTTGATAGCTGGATGCAGTTGGTGACCTTTGTGAGCGTGGGCCTGGTGGCCGTGCTCACACGCGGCATGGTGCAGCGCCTGTTGATTTTGGTGGGGCTGATCGCCGCAAGCATCATCTACGCGGTGCTGACCAACGGCATGGGCCTGGGCAAGCCCATCGACTTCTCCATTCTGGCGAACGCGGCCTGGGTGGGCATGCCCAACTTCGCCGCCCCGGTGTTCGACGGCAATGCCATGCTGCTGATCGCGCCCGTGGCCATCATCCTGGTGGCCGAGAACCTGGGCCACATCAAGGCCGTCACGGCCATGACGGGCCAGGACCTGGACCGCTACATGGGCCGCGCGTTCATCGGCGATGGCGTGGCCACGATGGTGAGCGGCGGCGCAGGCGGCACGGGCGTGACGACCTATGCCGAGAACATCGGCGTGATGGCGGCCACCAAGATCTATTCCACCGCCGTGTTTTTGCTGGCGGGGGTGTTTGCGCTGGTGCTGGGCTTTTCCCCCAAGTTCGGCGCGCTGATCCAGACCATTCCGCTGCCGGTGATGGGCGGTGTGTCCATCGTGGTGTTCGGCCTGATCGCGGTGGCGGGCGCCAAGATCTGGGTGGACAACAAGGTGGATTTCTCGCAAAACAAGAACCTGATCGTGGCCGCCATCACCCTCATCCTGGGCACGGGCGATTTCACGCTCAAGTTCGGCCAGTTTGCGCTGGGCGGCATCGGCACGGCCACGTTTGGCGCCATCCTGCTGTATGCCTTGCTCAATCGCAAAGGCTGATGGGATTTGCCAGGGTTAACCCCTAATTCGTCAGCGGCAGCCGTTACGATTCCGGTTTGACCGGGGCCCTTCGTCCGTATGGCGAAGGGCCCCATTTCTTTTGTGGAGTCTGTTTTCATGTCCTTGGCCGATCGGGTGCTGTACCCCGACTTTCTCTCCCGCACGATGTCCGCCGACGAGGCGGCCGCCCTGATCCCTGCCGGTGCCCATGTGGGCATGAGCGGCTTTACCGGCGCGGGCTACCCCAAGGCGGTGCCGGGTGCGCTGGCGCGCCGCATCGAGCGCCTGAACGCCCAGGGCAAGGGCTTTCGCATCGGCCTGTGGACGGGCGCATCGACGGCGCCGGAGCTTGACGGCGCCCTGGCCCAGGTGGACGGCATCGAGATGCGCCTGCCCTACCAGTCCGACCCCACGGTGCGCCGCCAGATCAATGCCGGGCACATGCAGTATGTGGACATTCATCTGTCGCACGTGGCGCAGTTTGTGTGGTTCGGCTTTCTGGGCAAGCTGGACGTGGCCGTGGTGGAGGTGGCGGGCGTGCTGCCGGATGGGCGGCTGATCCCGTCGTCCTCGGTGGGCAACAACAAGACCTGGCTGGACCAGGCCGACAAGATCATTCTGGAAGTGAATGCCTGGCACAACCCACGGCTGGAAGGCATGCACGACATCTATTACGGCACCGACGTGCCGCCGCATCGCAAGCCCATCCCGATGACGCGGCCCGACGAGCGCATTGGCGAGCCCTATCTGCGCTGCGACCCATCCAAGGTGATTGCGGTGGTGATGACCAACCAGCCCGACCGCAACAGCGTGTATGCCGCGCCGGACGACACCTCGAACCGCATCGCGGGCCACATCATCGAATTTCTGCAGCACGAAGTGAAGAAGGGCCGCCTGCCCAAAGACCTGCTGCCGCTGCAATCAGGCGTGGGCAACATTGCCAACGCGGTGCTGGCGGGGCTGAACAACGGCCCGTTCGAGAACCTCACGGCCTACACCGAGGTGCTGCAGGACGGCATGCTGGACATGCTGCGCTCGGGCACACTCGCCAGCGCCTCGGCCACGGCGTTGTCGCTGAGCCCCGCCGCCATGTTGGACTTCAACGAGCGCATCGACTTCTACAAACAGCGCATCGTGCTGCGCCCGCAAGAGATCAGCAACCACCCCGAGCTGATCCGCCGCATGGGCCTGATCGCGATGAACGGCATGATCGAGGCCGACATCTACGGCAACGTGAACAGCACCCACATCATGGGCTCGGCCATCATGAACGGCATCGGCGGCTCGGGCGACTTTGCGCGCAACGCCTATCTGTCGATCTTCATGACGCCGTCACTGGCCAAAAACGGCGCCATCTCATGCATCGTGCCCATGGCCTCGCACGTGGACCACACCGAACACGACGTGCAGATCCTCGTCACCGAACAGGGCCTGGCGGACCTGCGCGGCCACTCGCCCACGCAGCGCGCCGAGATCATCATCGACCGCTGCGCGCACCCGGACTTTCGCCCCGCCCTGCACGACTACCTGGCCCGCGCCCGCAAAACGGCCGTGGGCCAGCACACGCCGCATGTGCTGAACGAGGCGCTGTCGTGGCACCAAAGGTATGTGGAGACGGGTTCGATGCGGCAGCGCCCGACGGCGTGAGCTTCAGCCCGATGTTCCTTCAAACATATCCGTCCCGTCCGTTCACGCTGAGCCTGTCGCAGCGCAAGGCTTCGACAGGCTCAGCCCGAACGGTTCGGACGGTTCGAACGCGAATCCGTATCAGCCCAGAAAACGCCCTGCGCCGTTGAGCACGCCCAGCTCGATGAACCGCGAGCCCACATAGGGCGCCTGGCCGCTGTAGTCGACCACGAAGCCGCCCATGTCCCAGTTGCGAATGCCCGCCAGCGCGTTGCGCAGCTTGGCGCGGCTGGGGTCGGAGCCCGCGCGCTCCAGGCCTTCGGCCAGCACGCGCATGTTGACGTAGGCCTCCAGGCTGCCCAGCGTGAAGTCCTGGTGGCCGCTGGCGCGCATGGCGGCCTGGTAGTCGCGCACCAGCTGCGTTTTGGCGCGGTTGGGGTCGGGCATGACCATGGTGACGGCAATGCCGCTGCCTTCTTCGCCCAGTTTACGCAGGCCGTCGCTGGTCAGCGTCACGCTCACCCCGGCCATCAGCACGCCAGGCACCGTGGCCTTGAGGCCGCGCACCAGTTCCACCGAGGCCGCGCCCGCCGTGGCCAGCAGCACGGCGGTGGGGCGGGCCTCGGCCACCTTGGCCAGCACCTCGGCCAGGTTCTTGCCGTCGGTGGCCAAAGCGGCCTGGACAGAAGGCCGAACGCTCTGCTCGGACAGCGCGCGCGTGGCGTCGTCCAGCATCTCGCGGCCATAGCCGTTGTCCAGGTACACCACGCCGATACCTTTGAGCCCCATGCCCACCAGGCGCTGCACCAGGCGGCGCACTTCGTCGGTGTAGCTCGCGCGCACATGGAACACGTTGCGCCCGCCCTTGCGCAGCGACGATGCGCCGGTGAGTGGCGCCACATAGGGGATGCCCGCTTCTTCGACCAGCGGCAGGATGGCCGTGTTGTTGGGCGTGCCCACACACGACAGCAGCGCAAAGGCGCTGCCCTGGTCGATCATCTGCTTGATGTTGCTGGTGGTGCGCTGCGGCACGTAGCCGTCGTCCACCATGCTGAACTGCAACTTGCGGCCATGGACGCCGCCCCGGCCGTTGATGTGGGCGAGCGCTGCGTCTGCGCCTTGCTTGATGTCCTGGCCAAAGCCCGCCAGGGGGCCGCTGAGCGCTGCCGAACAGCCGATGGAAAGGGTCTTGCCGGTGATACCGCCCTCTTGCGCCCACGCATTGCGCATGAACGTGGGGGCTGCCAAAGCAGCGGTGGAACAAGAGGCAAGGGTGACAAACTGGCGACGCTGCATGAAGAACCAACTCCGGGAAAAAAGCACAATGGCACAACCCGGGCATGCTGCTGAATATGCGTGCAGACCCGGCAAGCCGCCGACCCCCGGGGAAAGCAAAATATTCTAGTTAACAATGTTGCAGGAACGTTAGTGCCCTGCCTCTACTCTCGTCCGATACCGCCATGTCCATCTGGAAAAAGCCCGCCAGCCTCGCGGAGTTCAACGCCGCCAACCACAACACCGCCGCCCAGCACCTGGGCATCGAAATCACCGAGCTGGGTGACGATTTCGTGCGTGGCCGCGTGCCGGTGGACCACCGCACCAAACAACCGTTTGGCCTGCTGCATGGCGGCGTGAGCGTGGTGCTGGCCGAGTCGCTGGGCTCCATCGGCGCCTACTACGCCAGCCCCGAGGGCCACAACGCCGTGGGCCTGGACATCAACGCCAACCACCTGCGCTCGGCCACCAGCGGCTGGGTCACGGGCACGGCGCGGCCAGTGCACCTGGGGCGCAGCACCCATGTGTGGCAGATTGAAATGGTGAATGACGAGGGGGAGCTGACCTGCGTGTCGCGCCTCACCATGGCGATCCTCGCGCCGAGATAGAGCACATCCCCCTGAGGCACTGACCGCTCGGTGCTGGTCGCCAGAGGCGACAGCTCTTCGGGCCGTCCAAGCCTGCGCAGGCAGGCTTGGAGCCGCGGCCCTCAGACCCTTCTCTCTACGCGCTACGCGCTCCGGGAAGGGGGACACCGCCAGCGCGGCGGTCCTGGCCTGGGGCGTGCCAGTTTTCACCCCATTGCCCAATCATCCGCATGCCTCAGATACTGTCCCATCCGTTCGGGTTATGGGCACAAAACCTGGAGCAGGTCAGCAATCAGAGAAACCACCATCCAGCGCTTGATGAATAAGCGCTGGCAGCTATCTATTCAGTAGCATTCTGCTGCGCCAGGCGCTCGCTTTTCCAGTACACGTCATCGCCGCCGTCCATGCGGTTGAGCACGCGGGCGAGCACGAACATCAGGTCGGACAGGCGGTTGAGGTATTGGCGCGGCGCGTCGTTGATCGTCTCTGCCGCGCCCAGCGCCACCACCACCCGCTCGGCGCGGCGGGCCACGGTGCGGCACACATGCGCTTGCGCGGCGGCGCGGGTGCCTGCGGGCAGGATGAACTCCTGCAGGCGCGGCAACGCGGCGTTGTGCTCGGCCAGGGCTTCGTCCAGCGCCAGCACGGCCTCGGGCTTGAGCAGCTCGAAGCCCGGAATCGACAGCTCGCCCCCCAGGTTGAACAACTGGTGCTGCACCTCGACAAGCAACGTGCGCACGCCCTCAGGCAGGCGCTCGCACAGCAGCAGGCCGATGTGGGAGTTGAGCTCGTCCACATCGCCCAGCGCATGGATGCGCAGGCTGTCCTTGGAGACACGTTCGTTGTTGCCCAGGCCGGTGGTGCCTGCATCGCCGGTGCGTGTGGCGATCTGTGTGAGTCGGTTGCCCATGGCGTTGCCTTGATGGTGATGACGAGTGAGCGCGGGCAACGGCTGTGCCGCCCGCAGAAAGGAGTATCTCTGAGCATGATTTTCCGCCAGCCCGGTGCGCAGGGCGTACTTCTTGGAACATCACCGCCACATTGCGACACGAAACGCCCCTTGGCAGTTACACCGCGCACGCAAATGTTGACCAGAGCAACAGCAGGCAAGAGTGCTGGCGCACAAGGCCTTGCTGCGGTGCAATGAAACCCTGTTCAACTTCAACGGAGCTCCGCTTCCATGAAAAAAGCACTGCAACGACGCACTTATTCGTTCGACACCCGCAGCGTGATGCTGTTTGCCGCCATCTCTCTGGGTGGTGCGGGCGCTCTGCACGCACAGCAGAGCACCGCGCCCGCTGCCCCCCCTGCCAAGGCAGCCCAGTTCGGTCCGGTGACCAAAGGCACCGGCGCAGCCACCACGGGCTCGGCAGGCTTCTCCACGGGACCCGACAGCCCATCGCCCGCTGCCAAGGCGGCCGCAGCCACCACCACCGCCGCCACGGAGGCCTTCGACCGGGCCGACACCAACAAGGACGGCAAACTAAGCGCCCAAGAAGCCGTCGCCCTGCCCGCCATCAGCCAGCGCTTCAAGGAGCTGGACGTTGACCAGGATGGCTCGCTGTCGCGTGCGGAATTCGACAAGGGCGTGAAGTCCTGATTCCGTCCATCAGCCCTCCCCAGCCTTGTCTGGCCTGGGTGGGCTGCTGTCGCTGTCTTGCAGGGGCCTGACCACCCCTGCGCCACAGTGCCCATGCCCCTGGCCGGGCCGGAACCCTGGTGGTATTCTTTTTGGATCACCCAGGAGACCCTTCCATGAACGCCCCCGCCGCCGCCGTCCATCTGCTGCCCGAAATCCATCTGCGCGATGTGCCACAAGCACTCATCGATGCGCTTCAGCAGCGCTTTGGTGCGCAGTGCTCCCTGGCCCAGGCCGTGCGCGAGCAGCACGGGCGCGACGAGGGCTCGCTGCAGGCGCCGCCGCCCTCGGCCGTGGTGTTTGCCGAAAGCACGGAAGACGTGGCCGACGCCGTCAAACTGGCCAGCCAATACGACGTGCCCGTGATCGCCTACGGTGCAGGCTCGTCGCTCGAAGGCCATCTGCTGGCCGTGCAGGGCGGCATCAGCATCGACGTGAGCCGCATGAACAAGGTGCTGAGCGTGAACGCCGAAGACCTCACCGTCACCGTGCAGCCCGGCATCACGCGCAAGCAGCTCAATGACGCGATCAAGGACACGGGCCTGTTTTTCCCCATCGACCCCGGCGCCGACGCTAGCATCGGCGGCATGAGCGCCACACGCGCCAGCGGCACCAACGCCGTGCGCTACGGCACCATGCGCGAGAACGTGCTCGCACTACAGGTGGTAACCGCCAGCGGCGAAGTCATCCACACCGGCACGCGCGCCAAAAAAAGCAGCGCGGGCTACGACCTCACGCGCCTCATGGTGGGCAGCGAAGGCACGCTGGGCATCATGACCGAGATCACCGTGCGCCTGTACCCGCTGCCCGAGGCGGTGAGCGCTGCGATCTGCTCCTTCCCGAGCATCGAGGCCGCCGTGCACACCGTGATCCAGACCATCCAGCTCGGCGTGCCGATCGCGCGCGTGGAGCTGATCGACCACCACACCGTGCGCATGGTCAACGCGCACAGCAAGCTGGGCCTGCGCGAAGAGCCCATGCTGCTCATGGAGTTCCACGGCTCGCCCGCCGGGGTGAAAGAACAGGCCGAGACGGTGCAGGACATCGCCAGCGAATTCGGCGGCCAGGCCTTTGAATGGGCCAGCACACCCGAAGAACGCACCCGCCTGTGGACCGCGCGGCACAACGCCTACTTCGCTGCCGTGCAAAGCCGCCCCGGCTGCCGCGCCATCAGCACCGACACCTGCGTGCCCATCAGCCGCCTGGCCGACTGCCTGCTCGACTCGGTGGAAGAAGCCGAAGCCAGCGGCATCCCCTACTTCCTCGTGGGCCATGTGGGCGACGGCAACTTCCACTTCGGCTACCTGCTCGACCCCAACATCCCCGAAGAGCGCGTAACCGCCGAAGCCCTGAACCACAAACTCGTGGCCCGCGCGCTCAGCATGGGCGGCACCTGCACCGGCGAGCACGGCGTGGGTATCCACAAAATGGGCTTTCTGCTCGACGAGACCGGCGCAGGCGCGGTGGACATGATGCGCGCCATCAAGCGCGCGCTGGACCCGAAGAACATCTTGAATCCGGGGAAGATTTTTGCGTTGTGAAGGCCCATGCTGCGGAGTCCCCTTGGCTCCCTTTCACTATGTATTTGATAGCTGTTTGCGCTTGATGGTATTGCGCTAGTAGCCAATTTTTCCCTGCTCTTTGGCATACCTCGGGTGCCTATCCCTTGGCACCTTTATCTTGTGTCTGCTAGCATCACGTTGCGATCTTCAATCGAAGCTAGCCGTAAGCGTTCACGTCAACCAACGCGCCACTTCTGCCGGCTTACGCCGGGGTTGATTTCTCTGTTTGCGCAGAGAAGGCGCCTTGCTTGACCGGCTTATGGAGCTTCCATGAACTTTTTTACCTCAATAGGTATTCGCAAACTCCCCGCACGATATGCAGGCACCGTCATGCCGCTCATTCTTTCTGTGCTCATGACATGTGTGGTCTCACTGATCAGCACGCTCAGAGGCGTAGGCTGGGGACCCCATTTCCTCAACGTCTGGCCCAGCGCCTGGGCATTGTCTTGGCTTGTGGCATTCCCGGTTTTGCTCTTGGTTCTGCCCATCGTGCGCAAGCTCACCGCTTTGGTCGTTCAACCGGCCTAACTACTGACTGCACGCGGAGCCACTGCATCATGTATCCGAGCAACGGCGGCGCCATCACCCTGCGCCACATGACCGAGCGCGATCTGCCGATGCTTCACGAGTGGCTCAATCGGCCCCACATCGTTGAGTGGTGGGGCGGTGAGGACGAACGCCCGACGCTGAACGAGGTGCAAGAGCACTATCTCCCGAACGCCATGGCAGAACGGTCCGTGACGCCCTACATCGCCATGCTGGGAGACGCGCCGGTTGGCTATGCCCAGTCATACGTTGTGCTCGGAAGCGGTGACGGATGGTGGGAGGATGAAACGGACCCCGGCGTAAGGGGTATAGATCAGTTTTTGGCCGACCCCACGCAGTTGAGCCGAGGCCTCGGAACAACGCTCGTGCGCGCGCTTGTCGAATTGCTGTTCTTGGATTCCGCCGTGACCAAAGTCCAAACCGACCCGGCGCCGAACAATCAACGCGCCATACGTTGTTATGAGAAGGCGGGGTTTGTGCAGCAGAAGCTCATCACCACACCCGACGGGCCAGCCGTTTATATGGCTCAAACACGCCAGGCGTTCGAGAGCGCACACAACGCTGCCTAGCCCCATTCCCAACTTGCAACCCCCCCATCACTATGGCCGCCATATTCGCCTTCAAATGCGCATGCTGCGGTGAGATCCATGAAGGATCCCCGAGCATTGGATACCGGATGCCCGATCAGTTTGCCCGCCTGTCCGAAGAGCAGCGCGCGACAATGGGCACGATCAGTAGCGACTTTTGCACCATCACCCACGAAGAGGGCGTGAACTACTTCATTCGCGCCGTTCTGGAAGTTCCGATTCATGGCATCGAGGAGCCCTTCTTGTGGGGAGTCTGGGTTTCTTTGAGCGAGAAGAGTTTTACGCACTACGCCGAAACCTACGATGCGCCGGTCGATGGTGACGGCTTCTTTGGCTGGGTCTGCAACTCGCTTCCGACCTATCCATACGAAGGTTCACGCGCAGCCGATGTGGTTGTGCAGCTTGGCGGCCAGCGTCCGAAGGTGGTGCTTCACAGGGGCGACCCTGAAGACGATCCACTGGTGATCGATCAGGTCAATGGAATCTCGGTGCTGCGGGCGCAACAAATCGCGGAGCGTGCAGTCGCTTGTCCTTCAACCCAATAACCGTCACATTCAACACGGAGATCACACGATGGATGAAGCACTTTTAATCGCCCGGCTATTTGTCGGCGTTCCGTTCGTCGTCTGGGGTGCGATGAAGCTTCACGGCGGGGCGGCAAAGCTTGTCCCGGCGCTTACGGCGCTTGGCCTGCCTGATGCGCCGCTTTTCGCCAGGTTGGTGGGGCTGTGCGAACTTGTCGGTGGCCTTGCCATCGTCCTCGGCTATCCCGTCCGAACGGTGGGCGTTTTGCTCGGTCTGTGGTGCCTGCTCACTGGCTACCTTGAGCACAAGGGCAACATCACCGAACTGCTCAAAAACGTCACCATGGCCGGTGGATTTTTTGCGCTCGCAGCCGTGGGCGGGGGAAGTCTGGCGCTGTTTCAGGGTATGCCGTCCGGCGTTTTTGCGTATTTACCGTAATTCGCGGCCCGCAGACAAGCCAGAGAACCGCTTCGTCTGCACCTGAGCGCGCGCTGTTGAAACTCTTCAATCGGCTGTTGACCCCTGCGGGTGTGCGGCCAGGCCCAGCGTGCCTTCCACACCCTGCGTGAAGCTACGTTCCTCGCGCAGGATGAAGCGCTTTTCCTGTGCCAGCGCGAAGTTGGCGCGGCCTTCGGGGTCGGTGCGCAGGCGGGCGCGATAGGTCTCGTACGCGGCCAGGGAGTCAAAGCCGATCAGGCCCCAGGCCTCGTAGTTGCTGCCCTCGTGCGGCAAGAAGTAGCCCAGCAAGTGCCCGCCGCAGCGCGGGATGATCTGACCCCAACGGCGCGCGTATTCGGCAAAAAGTTCGCGCTGAAAGGGGTCGATTTCGTAGCGGATGAAGCAGGTGATCATGGTGTTCAAAAGTCACTGGTTGGCAAGGGCTTCACGATAGGCCGTTGACGGGCATCGATGGTTCGCCCAAGATCGAACCATGAAAGACGGCCCCCACATTGCACGCATTGCCGCGCTTATTGGTGACAGCGCGCGCGCCGAGGTCCTCACGGCCCTGATGGCCGACCGCGCGCTCACGGCCACCGAGCTGGCCGATGTGGCTGGCGTGACCAAACAGACCATCAGCGCCCATCTGGCCAAGCTTCTCGACGCTGGCCTGCTGGCCGTGGAAAACCAGGGCCGGCACCGCTACTTCCGGCTGGCGGACCGGGATGTGGCGCAATTGCTGGAGTCGCTGATGAACGTGGCCTTTCGCGCCGGTGCGGTGCGCCTGCGTGCCAGCCCGCGCGAGCCTGCGCTGCGGCGCGCGCGGGTGTGCTACGACCACCTGGCGGGCGAGGTGGGGGTGCAGTTGCACGAGGCCCTGCTGCGCCAGGGCTACCTGCGCCCTGCGGGCGACGGCCTCACAGTGACGACGGCTGGGGCCGAATGGTTTGCCCACCAGGGCATCGATACCGCCGAGGTGGCGCGCCAGCGGCGCATGCTGTGCCGCCCCTGCCTGGACTGGAGCGAGCGGCGCCACCACCTGGGGGGCGCTTTGGGTGCGGCACTGCTGCAGCGCCTGCTGGAACGCGGCTGGGCCCGGCGCGACAAGGACTCGCGCGTGCTGCATTTCTCTGCAGAAGGCGAGCTGGCCCTGCGTGCCTGGCTAGCGCCTGCGGCGGGCGAACCTGCCAGCAATGATGTGGCCTTGCACGCCGCGCAAATACCGGCGGGCGCATGAAAACGGTACTGCTCTTCATGGCCACGGCGCTGGCCGAGATTGTGGGCTGCTACCTGCCCTGGCTGTGGCTGCGCCAGGGCAAGCCGGTGTGGCTACTGGTGCCCGCAGCGCTGAGCCTGGCCCTGTTTGCCTGGCTGCTCACGCTGCACGACACGGCGGGCGCGGGCCGTGTGTATGCGGCCTACGGTGGTGTTTACATCGGCGTGGCGCTGGCCTGGCTGTGGGCGGTGGACGGCATCCGCCCCACGCCATGGGATGTGGCGGGCGTGCTGGTCGCACTGGTGGGCATGGCGATCATCATGTTCCAGCCTACGCGCTGAGCCCCACGGTACCTCTGAGCGGGGCGCCACGCCGCGCAACAGGCGATTCGTTCACCGGTGGGCCCAAAAAAACCTGGGCAGCCGGACCGGCCGAAGGCAATGGCCTTTTCGCCATTCATCTCTTTTTTGCGTCAAACGCGAGGGCTGTTTGCCCGCTTTTTTGACCCTTCAAAATTATTATGTATTGTAAGTAGTTTGACAGGAGTTAACCATTTGCTGAATATTGGCCACTCCATACCGAGAACAACATAAGCCCACATTCTCATTTGTAGAAATGTTCGGGCGTTTTATTGCACCCACGAACGGATATACACATGAAAAAATGCCTGCTCGCTCTCAGTTTCTTCTTTTGTTGGCCGGTGTTTTCCCAGCCGCTGGTCATGGGTTTTCAGGAGGGCTCCGGCAGCTCGGGCGAAGCGCAATACGCCACCGACAAGTACGGCCCGTTTGTGGACGAGTTGGGCAAGTTTCTGAAGAAGGACATCAAGGGTGTGGGTTTGTCGCCCCACAATTTGTTTGATGCCGAAAAAACCAAGAACGTAGACATTCTGTTCACACGCGTGGCCTCTGTGGGCGGCTGGGCAATGGACAAACTGGGTTTTGTTTCGCTGGCCACTGTCAATGATCCCCGCGCCGTGGTGGTGGTGGGCGCGGCCACCCGCAACTACAAGGCCTTGAGCGACCTCAAGGGCACCCACCTGGCTTCGCCTGCCGTCACGTCCGAACCCTATCGCCTGTTCTCGATGGCCATGCAGCGCGCCGGGTATGCCAAGGACTACGTGATCTACCCGGTCAAGCTGCAGGGCACCATTCCCTTCGCGCTGGAGAACAACCTGGCCGAAGCGGGCGTCGTGACGGATGATTCCGCCGTTTACACCACACTTACCAAGGACCCCAAGACCCGCGTGCTCTTCAAGGTGGGCGATTTGCCACCATGGATCATCGTGGCCAACAGCCGCCTGGGTGAGGAGAACATCGAGCGCCTGCGCATTGGCCTGGCGGCATTTGCCAACGCTCCGGAGCGCCGCACCATTTTGCAGAATCTGCGCTTTGGCAAGCTGGGCGCGCCCAACGATGCGATCTACGTGCAAACTTTCCGCACGCTCTATCCCGAACTGGTGCGCTGACGGGAGCTGATCCGGCACAGGTATCTTTGCCAAGTTGCAACAACAGGGGCCACACGGACAATTCCGTGTGGCCCCTGTTGCCTTGCAGGCACGGGCACAGAGGTTAAGACGCCTCAATTCACCTTGATCAGCCGCCAGTCGATCCGGTTGTCCGGCCGCTGCACCAGTTCCACGTTTTTCTTCATGGCCCAGGCCAGCATCTGGTTGTGCAGGGGGATGTGGGCCACGGTGTCGTTCTGTAGCTGCAGGGCCTCCGTCAGCAGGCGGTTGCGCACGGGCAGGTCGGTCTCGGTTTTCACGCGGTCCACAACGTAGTCCATGCGTTCGTTGCTGTAGCGGCCCAGGTTGTAGTTGCCGTCGCCGCCCGTGGTTTTGGTGCGGGTGAGGGATTGCAGCGTGTAGAGCGCATCGAACGTGGGCACGCCCCAGCTCAGCAGGGAGATGCTGGCCTCGTGCCGCTGGGCCATGGGGTAGTAGGTGACGGCAGGCAACGTGCGCAGCTTGGCCTTGACACCGACGCGCGACCACATCGAGGTGATGGCCTGGCACAGCTCTTCGTCTTGCACGATGGCGTTGTTGCTGCAGGCAAAGTCCACCTCAAAGCCGTCTTTGTAGCCCGCCTGGGCCAGCAGCTCCTTGGCGGCGCTGGCGTCGTAGGCCAGGCGCTTATCCACGGCCTCGGTCCAGCCGTTGACCAGGGGCGACACCATGGCGCCCGTGGGTTTGGACATGCCGCGCATGGTCACGCGCTGCAGCGTGGCGCTGTCGATGGATTGGTACAGCGCCTTGCGCACGCGTGGGTCTTTCAGCGGGTTTTTGCCCTTGATGTTGCTGCCGGGCAGCTCGTCGCGGAACTGGTCCATGGCGAGGTAGACGGTGCGGTTCTCCACCATCTCCATCACCTTGAGGTTGGGGTGGGCGCGCAGGCGGGCCAGGTCCTGGATGCTGGTGTCGCGCACCATGTCCACCTCGCCCGACAGCAGCGCGGCAATGCGTGTGGCCTCGGACTTGATGGGCGCGTAGGTGATCTCGGTCACGTTGCCTTCGGCCTTGCCCGCGCTCCACCAGTTCGGGTTGGCGACAAAAACGATCCTCTGGTCGGGCACCCATTCCTTGAGCGTGTACGGCCCCGTGCCCATGGCGTTGCGGTGCGAGTAGGTTTCGTCCTTGGCCTTGATGTCCTTGGGCTCCACCGCGTTGTGTTTTTCGGCCCAGGCCTTGCTCATCACGCGCAGCTCGGTCAGCTGGTTGAGCAGCACCGGGTTGGGGTTTTTCAAGAAGATGTCGATGGTCTCGCCATCGACCTTGGCGATGCGGTCTATGCCCTGGGTGTAGATGGCGTAGGTGGAGGTCTTGCTCATGGCCCGCTGCAGCGAATAGACCACGTCGTCAGCCGTCATGGCAGAGCCGTCGCTGAACTTCACGCCCTGGCGCAGCTTGAAGCGCATCTGCGTGGGGCTCACCGGCTGCCACGACGTGGCCAGGAGCGGCTCGACCTTGAGCGTGCGGCTGTTGAACATCACCAGCGACTCGTAAACGGCCGCATGGATGCCGTTGCCCAAGGCGCTGTTCTGCGAGTGGATGTCCATAGACTGGATGTCGCTGGAGCCCGCCCACTTGAACGGTTTTGCCGACACGGTGGGGGACGCAATGGTTGCCAGGGCCAGGGTGGCGGCCGCCAGCAAGGAAGGCTTGAATGCCATGACGTGGTTTCCTTCATGAAATAGGAGAACCGGCAATATGCAGCAGGACGGCCTGGCCCCCAAAGCCCCTGCGGCGCCAGTGTGGTGCCCGGCAATCAAGGCGCGTCGCTGCTGATTGCGCAATCGCTGCGACTGCGATAAAGAGCCCCTCTCGGCAGGCCGCCACCCCCTGCTTTCGCCCCGGCACGGCCTCAAGAGGCCACCTGGATCGAAAAAAAACGCTTTACCCATCGGTAAATTTTGCATTACGAGATTCGATTGCAAAATTTGCAGCCGCAGACAGCCCCGAGCAAGGAGAATCAGAGAGCATCCGCGTTTGACCCCGCTGCAACCCAGCCGGGGGCATTTACATACTCTGTTTCGTGAGACAAGCCATGACGACCCAGCAACCGACCATCATCTACACCTTGACCGACGAGGCACCCCGTCTGGCCACGGCGTCCTTCCTGCCCATCGTGCGCGCGTTCGCGGCGCCCGCAGGCATCAACGTGACGGAGAGCGACATTTCCGTGGCCGCCCGCGTGCTGGGCGAGTTCCCCGAATTCCTGAAGGAAGAGCAGCGCGCGCCCAACACCCTGGCCGAGCTGGGCAAGAAGACGCTGCAGGCCGATGCCAACATCATCAAGCTGCCCAACATCAGCGCCTCGGTGTCCCAGCTCAAGGCGGCCATTGCCGAGCTGCAAGGCAAGGGCTATGCCCTGCCCGACTACCCGGACCAGCCCAAGGACGACAAGGAAAAAGAGATCAAGGCCCGCTACGGCAAGTGCATCGGCTCGGCCGTGAACCCTGTGCTGCGCGAAGGCAACTCCGACCGCCGCGCGCCCCGGGCCGTCAAGGAATACGCCCGCAAGAACCCGCACAGCATGGCCGAGTGGAGCCAGGCCTCGCGCTCGCATGTGTCGCACATGCACGCTGGCGACTTCTACCACGGCGAAAAATCCATGACGCTGGACCGCGCCCGTGACGTGAAGATGGAGCTGATCACCAAGAGCGGCAAGACCATCGTCCTGAAGCCCAAGGTCGCACTGCTGGACCGCGAGGTCATCGACAGCATGTTCATGAGCAAGAAGGCCCTGCTGGCTTTCTACGAGAAGGAAATCGAAGACGCACGCAAGACCGGCGTGATGTTCTCGCTGCACGTGAAGGCCACGATGATGAAGGTGTCCCACCCCATCGTGTTCGGCCACTGCGTGAAGATCTTCTACAAGGACGCGTTCGAAAAACACGCCAAGACCTTTGAAGAGCTGGGCGTGAACGTGAACAACGGCATGGTGGACCTGTTCACCAAGATCGAAACCCTGCCCCAAAGCCAGCGCGAGGAAATCAAGCGCGACCTGCACGCCTGCCACGAGCACCGCCCCGAGTTGGCCATGGTCGATTCGGCCAAGGGCATCACCAACTTCCACTCGCCCAACGACGTGATCGTGGACGCCTCCATGCCCGCCATGATCCGCAACGGCGGCAAGATGTGGGACGCCAACGGCCGCCTGAAGGACGTGAAGGCCGTGATGCCCGAATCGACCTTTGCCCGCATTTACCAGGAGATCATCAACTTCTGCAAATGGCACGGCGCGTTCGACCCCAAGACCATGGGCACGGTGCCCAACGTGGGCCTGATGGCCCAGCAGGCCGAGGAATACGGCTCGCACGACAAGACCTTCGAGATCTCGGAGGCTGGCGTGGCCAACATCACCGACCTGGCCACCGGCGAAGTGCTGCTGAGCCAAGACGTGGAAGAAGGCGACATCTGGCGCATGTGCCAGGTCAAGGACGCCGCGATCCGCGACTGGGTCAAGCTGGCCGTCACGCGCGCCCGCAACTCCGGCATGCCCGTGGTGTTCTGGCTCGACTCGTACCGTCCGCACGAGGCGCAGCTGATCACCAAGGTCAAGATGTACCTGCACGAGCACAACACCACCGGCCTGGACATCCAGATCATGAGCCAGGTGCGTGCCATGCGCTACACGCTGGAGCGCGTGATCCGTGGCCTGGACACCATCAGCGCCACCGGCAACATCCTGCGCGACTACCTCACCGACCTGTTCCCCATCATGGAACTGGGCACCTCGGCCAAGATGCTGTCCATCG
>NZ_JAPUDY010000041.1 GCF_027492855.1 Acidovorax sp. | reverse complement strand
AGATCATCGACATCAACATGGGCTGCCCGGCCAAGAAGGTGTGCAACAAGTGGGCGGGCTCGGCGCTGATGCAGAACGAAGCCCTGGCGGTAGAAATCGCCGAGGCCGTGGTGCAGGCCTGCGCGCCTTTCAACGTGCCTGTCACGCTGAAGATGCGCACCGGCTGGTGCCAGGAGCACAAGAACGCGGTGCAATTGGCGCGGCAGTTCGAGTCGGTCGGCATCCAGATGCTCACCGTGCATGGCCGCACGCGCGAGCAAGGCTACAAGGGCCACGCAGAGTACGACACCATCGCCGCCGTCAAGGCTGCGGTGAGCGTGCCCGTGGTGGCCAACGGCGATATCACCTCGCCCGAGAAAGCGCGCGATGTGCTGGCCGTCACCGGCGCCGACGCCATCATGATCGGCCGCGCGGCCCAGGGCAGGCCCTGGATCTTCCGCGAGATCGGCCACTTTCTGGCCACGGGCGAGCACCTGGCGCCGCCGCTGGTGGCCGAGGTGCGGCGCCTGTTGCTGGACCACCTGCAAGACCACTACCGCCTGTATGGCGAGCTGACCGGGGTACGCAGTGCGCGCAAGCACATTGCCTGGTACCTGCGTGCGCTGCCCGGCGGCGAGGCCTTCAGGCAACACATCAATACGATCGAAGACTGCACCACGCAGTGGCAGGCCGTGGCCGACCACCTGGACGCCCTCGCGTTACAGATGGACCGGCTGCCCGCTGCCAGTGACGTGGATGCAGAACCAGAAGAACAAGAGGGATTGGCTGCATGAGCAAGAAACACATAGAAGAATGCGTGCGCGAGAGCCTGCAAGGCTACTTTCGCGACCTGGGTGGCGAGACGCCTGATGGCATGTACGACATGCTGGTGCGTGTGGTTGAGAAACCGCTGCTGGAGGTGGTGATGACCCATGCCGACAACAACCAGTCGCGCGCCGCCGAATGGCTGGGCCTGAACCGCAACACCCTGCGCAAGAAATTGGTGGAGCACAAGCTGCTCTGACGTTGTTGTGTCATTTGCTATCTAATTTATAGCTACTAGCGCTTGATGAATAAGCGCTAGGCCCTGTTTTTATTCAAACTCTCCCACCCGTACCATGAACGCACTCCTCTCCGTCTCCGACAAGACCGGCATCGTCGAATTCGCGCAAGCTTTGCATGCGCTGGGCATCAAGCTCTTGTCCACCGGCGGCACCGCCAAGCTGTTGGCCGACAAGGGCCTGCCCGTGACCGAGGTGGCCGAAGTCACCCAGTTCCCTGAGATGCTTGACGGCCGCGTGAAGACCCTGCACCCCAAGGTGCACGGCGGCCTGCTGGCCCGCCGCGAGCTGCCCGAACACATGGCAGCGCTCAAGGAACATGGCATCGACACCATCGACCTGCTGGTGGTCAACCTCTACCCTTTTGAAGCCACCGTGGCCAAGGCCGGTTGCACGCTGGCTGACGCCATCGAGAACATCGACATCGGCGGTCCCGCCATGGTGCGCAGCGCCGCCAAGAACTGGAAGGACGTGGGCGTGATCACCTCGGCCGACCAGTACGAGGCCGTGCTGGCAGAACTGAAGGCGGGCGGCAAGCTGTCTGACAAGCTGCGCTTTGCGCTGTCGGTGGCCGCGTTCAACCGCATCGCCCAGTACGACGGTGCCATCAGCGACTACCTGTCGTCGGTGACGTTCGAAGAAGAAAAACTGTCGGAAACCTACGTGCCCACGCGCGCCCAGTTCCCCGGACAGAGCAATGGCATCTTCACCAAGGTGCAGGATCTGCGCTACGGCGAAAACAGCCACCAACAGGCCGCGCTGTACCGCGACCTGCACCCCGCGCCGGGCTCACTGGTCACTGGCGTGCAGCTGCAGGGCAAGGAGCTGAGCTACAACAACATCGCCGACGCCGACGCGGCCTGGGAATGTGTGAAGAGCTTCGAGGCCGCCGCCTGCGTGATCGTCAAACACGCCAACCCCTGCGGCGTGGCCGTGGGCCTGGATGCCCTGAGCGCCTACAGCAAGGCCTTCCAGACCGACCCCACCAGCGCCTTCGGCGGCATCATCGCGTTCAACCGCGCAGTCGATGGTGCGGCGGCTGCCCAGGTCAGCAAGCAGTTCGTCGAAGTGCTGATGGCGCCCGACTTCACAGCCGAGGCGCTGGAGATCTTCAAAACCAAGGCCAACGTGCGCCTGCTCAAGATCGCGCTGCCAGCACACGGTGGCGCCACCGATTGGGAGCGCGGCCGCAATGCCATGGATGCCAAGCGCATCGGCTCGGGCCTGTTGCTGCAGACTGCCGACAACCACGAACTGTCGCTCATCGACCTCAAGGTCGTAACGAAGAAGCAGCCCACGCTGGAAGAAATGGAAGACCTGCTGTTCGCCTGGAAGGTGGCCAAGTACGTCAAGAGCAACGCCATCGTCTTCTGCAAAGGCGGCATGACCATGGGCGTGGGCGCGGGCCAGATGAGCCGCCTGGACTCGGCCCGCATCGCCAGCATCAAGGCGGGCCATGCAGGCCTGACCCTGCAGGGCACGGCGGTGGCCAGCGATGCCTTCTTCCCCTTCCGTGACGGCCTCGATGTGGTGGTCGATGCAGGCGCCACCTGTGTGATCCAGCCCGGCGGCTCGATGCGCGACAACGAGGTGATTGACGCTGCGAATGAGCGCGGCGTGGCGATGGTGTTCAGCGGCGTGCGCCATTTCCGTCACTGATCTTGATCGGTGAGACACCATGAAAAAACGGCTTCCTCGGAAGCCGTTTTTTGTTGGGCGATCGTCAGGTCCCGAAGTCCATCGGCAGCCCCACATAGTTTTCGGCCAGTGACGTGGACGCAGCACGTGAGTTCACCAGGTAGTCCAACTCGGCCTCTTGCATTTTCTGGCCGAACTCGCCGGTGTCGGGAAACCGGTGCATCAGCGAGGTGAACCACCACGAGAAGCGTTCGGCGCGCCATACGCGGCGCAGGCAGCGGTCGGAGTAAGTGTCGATGCCCACGGCTGATTGGTCGTTGTAGAACTCGGACAGCGCGTTCCACAGGTAGCCCACGTCGCTGGCGGCCAGGTTCAGGCCCTTGGCGCCGGTGGGCGGCACGATGTGGGCGGCGTCGCCCGCGAGGAACATGCGGCCAAAACGCATGGGCTCGGCCACAAAACTTCGCAGCGGGGCGATGCTCATCTCCAGCGCCGGGCCGGTGACCAGGTGCTCGCGCGCCTCTGGGTCGAGCCGGTTGCGCAACTCGGCCCAGAACTGCTCGGTGCTCCACTGCTCCACCTTGTCGGTGGACGGCACCTGCAGGTAGTAGCGGCTGCGTGCGGCGCTGCGCATGCTGCACAGCGCAAAACCGCGCTCGGTGTTGGCGTAGATGAGCTCGTGCGAGACGGGCGGCACATCGGCCAGCACACCCAGCCAGCCGAAGGGGTACACGCGCTCGTAGGTCTTGAGCACATCGGCCGGGGCGCTGGCGCGGCACACGCCGTGAAAGCCATCGCAGCCCGCGATGAAGTCGCAAGCCAACTGGTGCTTCACGCCGTCCTTCTCGTAGTGCACCACGGGATGGTTGCCATCAAAGCCCTCGACCGCCACGTTCTGCGCGTCGTATACGGTGGTCAGCCCTTCGGCGGCGCGGGCGTCCATCAGGTCGCGGGTGACTTCGGTCTGGCCGTACACCATGACGCGGCTGCCGCCGGTGAGCGCGTGCAGGTCGATGCGGTGGCGCTGGCCCTTGAACAGCAATTCGATGCCGTCGTGGGGCAGCCCTTCGGCGTGGGCACGGGCGCCGACGCCAGCTTGATCGAGCAGGTCCATGCTGACCTGCTCCAGCACGCCTGCGCGGATGCGGCCCAGCACATAGGATGGGCTGCGTTGTTCGATGATGACGGCGTCAATGCCGGATTGGTAGAGCAACTGGCCGAGCAGCAGGCCGGCAGGGCCTGCGCCGATGATAGCAACCTGGGTACGCATGGGGTCAACCTCACGGAAACGCGTTGAAGGAACAAGGTCAAGCGTAGGTTGATTCATGTCAATTCTCATCCTGCTCGCACCGCTATCGGGCGATGATTCGAGAGGTTGTGCGATCATCGCGCAATCTTCTGCCGCCTGGCGAGCTTCACCCCATCCAGCGGCCAACCACGATTCCCGTATGACTACCGTTCCTATTGCCAAGGCAGATTTCATCGAAGGCATGGCCAAGGGACTGGCCGTGCTGGAGAGTTTTGACACCGAGCGCCAGCGCCTGAATGCCACGCTGGCAGCGCAGCGCACCGGCCTCACACGCGCTGCGGCGCGGCGGCATCTGCTGACGCTGGCGCACCTGGGGTATCTGGAGACGGATGGCAGCTACTTCTGGCTAGCGCCCAAGGTGCTGCGGTTTTCGGGCAGCTACCTCGCGTCGGCCCGTTTGCCGCGCGTGCTGCAGCCCACGCTCAACCGGCTGGCGGCGCAGACGCAGCAGTCGTTCTCGGCCGTGGTGCTGGATGGCCGCGAGGTGGTGATCGTGGCACGCAGCGGGGTGTATGGCGCGCCGTCGCGTGTGCTCGCCTACGGCCTGCACCTGGGCGCGCGGTTGCCTGCGCACCCCACTTCCACCGGGCGGGTGCTGCTGGCGGCGCTGCCGTCCGCCGAGCTCACGGCCTGGCTTAAGGCCTGCACGTTACAGCGGCTTACGCCCCACACCATCACCCAGGTCAGCCTGTTGCGCCAAGCCATTGCACAGGCACGGCGCAACGACCATTGCCTGGCGGTGGAGGAGCATGAGCTGGGCGTGCACGCGCTGGCCGTGCCTCTGCGCAATCTGCAAGGCGACACGGTGGCCGCGCTCAATGTGGTGGCGTCGCCCAAACAGGTCGATGAGAGCAGCTTGCAGCGCGACATGTTGCCGCTGTTGCAGGAGGCCGCCCGTGAATTGCGGGGGCTGTTGTGAATGCTGCAGCGGTTCGCGCTGGAAAATACTAGTAAAAATAGCCTATAGCGCTTATTGGTAAAGCGTTAACAGCTATCATTTTGATAGTTCTTTGAATACATCCTGTGCGGCTGCTACGGTGGTGGCGATGTCGTCGGGCGTGTGCGCTGCGCTGACAAAACCGGCCTCGTACAGCGCAGGCGCTATATAGATGCCACGATCAAGCAGGCCATGGAACAGTTGGTTGAAGCGCGCACCATCGGTTTTCATGACCTGGGCGTAGTTGCTGGGCAGCGCGGGCATCAGGAAGAAGCCGAACATGCCACCCTCGCAATCGGCGCTGAAGGGCACGCCTTCGGCGGCGGCCGCAGCGGCCAGCCCATCGACCAGCGAGCGCGTGGTGGCCGAGAGCGCATCGAAGAAACCGGGTTTCTTGATCTCGCGCAGCGTGGCCAGGCCGCAGGCCGTGGCCACGGGGTTGCCCGACAGCGTGCCCGCCTGGTAAACGCCACCCAGGGGCGCTAAGTGTTCCATGATGGCGCGCGGCCCGCCAAAGGCTGCCAGCGGCATGCCACCGCCGATCACCTTACCCAGCACCGTGAGGTCGGGCTTGAAGCCGGGGATGGCCTTGGCATACACGCTTTGCGCGCTGCCCAGGGCCACGCGAAAGCCCGTCATCACCTCGTCGAGCACCAGCAGCGCGCCGTACTGCGTGCACAGCTCGCGGCAGCGGCGCATGAAGGGCACGCTGGCACGCACGAAGTTCATGTTGCCCGCAATGGGCTCGATCATCACGCAAGCCAACTCCTTGCCGTGCAGGGCAAAGGCTTCTTCAAGCTGCGGGATGTTGTTGTACTCGAGCACCAGCGTGTGCTGCACCACCTCGGGTGGCACGCCCGCGCTGGTGGCGTTGCCAAACGTGGCCAGGCCCGAGCCGGCCTTGACCAAGAGCGAGTCGGCATGGCCGTGGTAGCAGCCCTCGAACTTGATGAACTTGCTGCGGCCCGTGGCGCCACGCGCGAGGCGGATCGCGCTCATGCCCGCCTCGGTGCCCGAGCTCACGAGGCGAATCATCTCCATCGATGGCACCAGGCTCAGAATCTCCTCGGCCAATTCGACCTCGCGCTCGGTGGGCGCGCCAAAGCTGAAGCCCTCCAGTGCGGCTTTCTGAACGGCTTCAAGCACCGCCGGGTGGCCGTGGCCCAGGATCATCGGGCCCCAGGAGCCGATGTAGTCGATGAAACGCTGGTCGTTGGCGTCCCAGAAGTAGGCGCCCTGCGCGCGTTTGACGAAGCGCGGTGTGCCGCCCACGGCCTTGAAGGCCCGCACGGGCGAATTCACGCCGCCGGGGATCAGCGCCTTGGCGCGCTCGAACAGGGGAATATTGAGATCAGTGTTTGGTGTCATGGGGTGGCATCACAAAGCCTTCAAGGGCCTGTGCTTCGTCAATCAAGGGTTCTTCTTCGTCGCCAGCGGCTTCTTCGTCATCCGGCTGTGCCCAGAACATGCGGTCGGGCACGATGTGGCCCATTCCAGGGCGAAAACCGGCGTCCAGGCAGCGGTCCAGGTAGCCCAGGGCTTCGCTGGTGGCTTCGCCCAGGTCGTTGCCGCTGGCCACCAGGGCGGTGAGTGCGGCCGACAAAGTGTCGCCCGCACCCGAAAAGGTGGCGTCGAACAGCTCAAACTTGCCGCTACCGAGCACGGTTTGGGGCGAAGCGAGCACGTTTTCGACGAACTGCTCGGGCAGAGGGATGCCGGTGACCAGGGTGTAGGGCACGCCCATCTCGGACGCCGCGCGGGCAATGTCCCTGGCGGTGGGGCTTCGGTCGCCCGTCCAGTCGGGCAGCAGCCATCGCCAGAGCGTGCTGTGGTTTCCAACCAACACCGAGGTCTGGGGTAGCAGCAGCTCGCGGAAGGCGTCCAGGTACTCGTCGATCAGCTCGTCACGCCACCATGACAGGTTGGGCATGTAGGCGATCACGGGCACTTCGTCGTAGTCGGTCGTGATCTCGGCGACGGCGCTGATGTTTTCAGGGCTCCCCACAAATCCGACCTTGATGGCCTGCACGGGCAGGTCTTCGAGCACCGCGCGCGCCTGCTCGGCCACGGCCTCGTCGTCAAAGCTGAAATAGTCAAAAATTTGTGCTGTGTCGCGGGCGTACGCGCCAGTGACCACCGCAATCGGATGCCCGCCCACCGAGGCAATGGTGGTGATGTCTGCGGTCAGTCCCCCGGCACCGCTGGGGTCGCTGGCATTGAATACGAGCACACAGGCCGGGCTCGCTTCTTCCGCGCCGTCGTCTTCAATATCGATGGTTTCTGAGGGGGGAGGAGATACTTTGATGGTCATGGACCAGATCCTGCTGAAAGGGTGGCACGGAAGCTGCAGGCGGCTGAGATCACTAGATACAATCGTTGCATTCTATGTGAAGGCCCTTTAAGCTGTGACCGACTCTAAAACTTGGATGTGTTTGATTTGCGGCTGGATTTATGACGAGGCCGAGGGTTCGCCCGAGCACGGCATTGCTCCCAACACACCATGGGACCAGGTCCCAATGAATTGGACCTGTCCGGAATGTGGTGCCCGCAAGGAAGATTTCGAGATGGTTCAGATTTGAGACGCCTCAGCACTATTTGCTGCGGCGTTGTTTATTTTCTCCATCGGGAGCAGTGACAATTGACTACAACAGGCGCATCTTTCAAAGTGCTCGTGGTGGATGACAGCAATACCATCCGCCGAAGCGCCGAGATTTTTCTCAAACAAGGGGGGCATGAGGTATTGTTGGCCGATGACGGCTTCGATGCCTTGGCCAAGGTCAATGATTACCAGCCACAGCTGATTTTTTGCGACATCCTCATGCCCAAGCTCGATGGGTACCAGACCTGCGCCATCATCAAGCGCAATGCCCGTTTTGCAGATACTCCGGTGGTAATGCTGTCTTCTAAGGACGGCGTGTTCGACAAGGCGCGCGGGCGCATGGTCGGCTGCCAGGAATATCTCACCAAGCCATTTACCAAAGACCAACTGTTGCAGGCCGTTCAACAGTTTGGCAATTCCCAACAAGGAGCCATGTAATGCCCATTCAGAAAGTACTGGTCGTCGACGACTCGAAGACCGAGTTGATGTTTTTGACGGACCTGCTTCAGAAAAAAGGCATGCAAGTTCGTACTGCAGAAAATGCTGACGAAGCATTTCGCCGTTTGGCCGAAGAAAAACCCGACCTGATTTTGATGGACGTGGTCATGCCAGGCCAAAATGGTTTTCAGCTCACGCGTGCCATTACCCGTGACCCGCTGTATGCCGATGTACCCATCATCATGTGCACCAGCAAAAACCAGGAAACAGACCGCGTCTGGGGCATGCGCCAAGGGGCGCGTGGCTATATCACCAAGCCGGTTGATCCCGCCGAGTTGCAGGCGAAAATTGACGCTCTGAACTAAGGCCGCGTGCGTTCATGGCCAATCGCGAAGCCCTAAGAGAGCTCCAGACCCGACTTGCCAGTCGCCTTCAGGCTGCGAAAAGCGAAGGCACGTCTGTTTCATCCTGGTTGGCCGTGGAGTCCGCCGGGAATTTCTACTTGCTGCCGCTAGGGCAGTCCGGCGAGATTTTCCCCTGGGTTTCCGTCCAGGCCGTGCCTTACACCCAGAGCTGGTTTCTGGGTGTTGCCAACCTGCGTGGCGGTTTGGTGGGCGTGGTGGACCTGGCAGGGCTCATGGGTTCTGAGGCGCCACGCACCGAGCAGGCCTTGGCTGAAGCCAGCTTGTTGGCCTTCAACGCGGCATTGGAAGTCAACGCCGCGCTGCTGGTAGACCGCTTGGCGGGGCTGCGCGGAACCGATGCCTTTGTCTCGTCTGAGCCGCCTGCCGAGGATGCGCCCAGCTTCTTTGGTACCACCTATATCGATTCCAGCGGCACACGCTGGCAGGAGCTGAACTTGCAGATCCTGTCCCAAAATTCCGCTTTCCTGAGCATCAGTGCTTGAGTTTTTCTGTAAGGCTGCACCATGTCCGTCGTCAATCAATTTGGAAAACTGTTCAACCGGAAACCCACCGCGTCGGATACAGGCGTGGCCGTCAGTGCGGCTGACGATGGGCAGGACCTCCTGGCCACGGGTTCGCTGGATGGCTCGCAGTTGCGCGAGTCCTACCAGGTGGACGCCATGAACAGCGTGCAGGGTGATCCCGATGGATATGCGCCCGAACAGGCTGCGGCCGAGACAGATGACGACCTGATTTCCCTGCCCCTTTTGGGGCGCTCGACCCCCGCAGGCCACCAGCGCCGCTTGCTGGCCTTGTTGGCCGTGGGTGTGTTGGTGCTGGGCGCCATTGCTTTTTGGGTGCTGCAGCAGGCCGATCGCTCCGCGCAGCAGCTCGCTGCTACCGGTCAGTCGCTGATGCAGTCGCAGCGTCTGGCCAAGTCAGTGTCGCAGGCCCTGGTGGGGAGCCCGCAGGCTTTCCCTGACGTGGTGGAAAGCTCTGGCGTGCTGGCGCGCAATGTGCGCGCCCTGAACGCGGGTGACAACGAACTGGGCGTGCAGTCGCTGGGCGAGCCTTTCAAGCCGGACCTGGATGCCGTCAATCCGCTGATGGAGCGCGCAGAGCGCAACGCCAGCGTCGTGATGGGGCAGCAGAAGATTCTGACCCAGGTGGGTGATGCTCTGCGCACCATCAACCGCCAATCGTCCGACCTGCTGGAAATCGCCGAGACGGTGTCTTCGCTCAAGCTGCAGCAAAATGCCCCGGCCGCGGAAATCTCCGCTGCTGGTCAGTTGGTGATGTTGACCCAGCGTATTGGTAAGTCGGCCAACGAATTCCAGACCATGGAGGGCGTCAGCCCCGAGGCCGTGTTCTTGTTGGGCAAGGACTTGAACTCTTTCAAGGAAATCGCCCAAGGCCTGCTGGATGGCAGCCCTGAGCTGCGCCTAGCCGCCACCAAGGACGCGCAAACCCGCGAACAGCTCGAAGCGCTGATCAAGCTCTATGAGCAGACCCGCACGCAGGCCAGCGCCATTCTGGGCAACCTGCAAGGCCTGGTGTCTGCCCGTGAAGCGCAATCGGCCATCATTGCCGACAGCGAACCACTGCGCCGCCAACTGGAAGGCTTGCAGAGCAAGCTGTCCGCCCAAACCGGTTTGGGTGCCGGTCAAGTCGCTGCCCTGGTGCTGGCTGGCCTGTTCGTGTTGCTGTGCGGTATCGGCATTTCGCGTGTTCAACTGCTGGACAGCCGGGGCCGTCAGAACGCTGCCGAAACGCAGCAAAAGGATGCCAAGCGCCAGGAGCAGGAAGCCAAGCGCGTCAATGACGCCAACCAGGCCGCCATTTTGCGTTTGATGAACGAACTGCAAACGGTTGCTGAAGGGGACTTGACCCAAGAAGCCACGGTGACGGAAGACATCACTGGCGCTATTGCCGACTCGGTGAACTACACGGTGGAAGAACTGCGCCAACTGGTGGGCAGCGTGCAGAACACAGCGACCCGCGTGGCGCAGACGACCGCCCAGGTGGACAACACCTCCACCGAACTGTTGGCAGCTTCGACGGAACAACTGCGCGAAATTCGCGAAACCGGCCGCTCGGTGCTGGACATGGCGACCCGAATCAACGAAGTATCCACGCAGGCGCAAGAGTCCGCCACGGTGGCCCGCCAATCGCTGCAAGCCGCTGACTCTGGTCTGCAAGCCGTGCAGAACGCCATCGGCGGTATGAATTCCATCCGCGACCAGATCCAGGACACCTCCAAGCGCATCAAGCGCCTGGGCGAATCCTCGCAGGAGATCGGTGAAATCACGGAGCTGATTTCCGACATTACCGAACAAACGAACGTGCTGGCTCTGAACGCAGCCATCCAGGCCGCGTCCGCCGGTGAAGCCGGTCGCGGCTTCTCGGTGGTGGCGGAAGAAGTGCAGCGTCTTGCTGAACGTTCCGCTGACGCTACGCGCCAGATTTCGGCCCTGGTGAAAGCCATTCAGACCGATACGCAGGATGCCGTGGCCGCTATGGAGCGTTCCACGCAGGGTGTGGTGGAAGGGGCCCGACTGTCTGATAGCGCCGGTACCGCTCTGACCGAGATTGACCGCGTGTCGCGCCGCCTGGCCGAACTGATTGAGCAGATTTCGTCTTCGACCTCCAAAGAAGCAGTTCTGGCCAATGAAGTGGCCGACAACATTCAGCACATTTTCGCGGTGACCGAGCAGACGGGTGAAGGTACCCGCACTACGGCGCAACAGGTCCGCGAACTTTCGCACATGGCTGAAGAACTGCGCCAATCGGTGGCCCGGTTCAAGATCGCCTGACAGCAGTAGCCATCAACCAGCTGGCTCATCGCAGCCGGGGACGAATCCATGTCATCTATTGATGTCAATAATGCGCCGGCCGTAGAAGGGACCCAGACCGATCAAGACCTGGGTCCTTTGGCTTGGGTGCTTGACGAACTGCGTAAATCGCTGGACGGCGCGGTCAAGGCCATGCGCCGTTTCGTGCGCGATGCCGAAGTCGCGCGAGAGTCCGATCTGGCTGCGTTGGACGCTGGCGCCTTGCGCATTGCGCGCCAGCAACTGCACCAGGCTTCCGGTGCGTTGGAGATGGTGGGCATGGGGCCCCCGGCTTTGGTCCTTCGGTCCATGGAGTCGGCTGTCCAGAAGTTTGTTCAACGCCCCGAAACTTGCAGCGACGAAGCTGCGGCCGTGATCGAGCGCGCAAGTTTTGCGCTGATTGAATACCTTGAGACCGTGCTGGCAGGCAAATCGGTCTCGCCCGTGGCACTGTTCCCGCAGTACCGTGACGCACAAGCGCTCGCGGGCGCTGATCGTGTGCATCCTGCGGACTTGTGGCCCGTGGAGCGCCGTTTCCGCGAACCCGAGGGGGTCGTGAACATGCCGCCGCTGCCCTATGGGGCCGAGGCGCGCGCGCGCCTGGATGCGGCCGTGTTGCGCATTGTCAAGTCGGGCGATCTCAAGGCGTCGTTGAGTCTGCGGGACACCTGTCTTCGTTTCGTGGCTGCGCAAACGGATCGCCAGTCGCGCGCTTTCTGGAAGATTTGCGCCGGTTTCTTTGAAGCATTCGGGTTTGGCCTGCTGCCTCCCGATGTGTACGTCAAGCGTGTGGCATCGCGTGTGTTGATGCAGTATGCGACGCTTGCCAAAGGTGACCCGACCATTGTGGACCGTCTGGTCCAGGATCTGCTTTTCTTCTGCGCACAAGCCAAGATCTCGGAGTTGCCCGACGATGCCGCGCCCTCGCTGCAGGCCGTGCGCCAGGCGTTTGGCCTTGATCGCTTCAAACCCGTGGACTATGAAACCGCCCGCTTTGGCCGGTTTGATCCAGCGGTGTTGGCCCAGGCGCGCAAGCGCATTGCCGCTGCCACAGAGACATGGTCTGCGCTGGCTGGCGGCGACCGCAACAAGCTCAAGCCAGCGGCAGACCAGTTCAGCCTGGTGTGTGATTCGCTGCGCAAGCTGCACCCTGGCAGCGAGAACCTGGCGCAGGCGCTGACGCGCGCGCTGGACTCCACCACCCGTTCGGGCGAGCCGCCATCTGCGGCCTTGGCGATGGAGGTTGCGACCTCGGTGTTGTATCTGCAAGCGGCGTTTGAAGAGTTGGATGCCGCTGATGACCAGATGGAAGCCCGTGCCGCCCGCCTGGCGGAGCGTCTTGATGCCGTGAGCGCCGGTGCGGAGCCAGAGCCGCTGGAGCCTTGGATGGAGGAGCTGTACCGCCGGGTCAGCGACAACCAGACCATGGGCAGCGTGGTGGACGAGTTGCGTGTCACCCTGGGCGAGGCTGAAAAAGCCATGGACCAGTTTTTCCGCAACCCCACGGACACGGCCGTCTTGGCCACCGTGCCCGGACATCTCGCTCAGATGCGTGGCGTGCTGTCGGTGCTCGGGCTGGACCAGGCCTCCCTGGCGGTGGTCCGTATGCGCGACACGGTAGAGCGGTTGCTCATCAATGAAGTGCCCGCAGAAGGCCGCCAAGCGGTTTTCGAGAAGCTCGGCAACAGCTTGGGCGCCCTGGGCTTCCTGATCGATATGCTGAGCTACCAGCGCACCATGGCGCGCAAGCTTTTTGTGTATGACGAGGAGTTGGGAGAGCTGCGCATTCTCATGGGCAAGACCCGTGCGCGTGCGTCTGATGCCATGGACGAGGCACCTACCCGACTGGAGGGGCGCTCTGCCACTCTTGTGCCCGATGTACTGCCCCGTTTTCCGGTGCCGGAGCAGGTCAGCGCCCCTACGGATTTCGCGCCCTTCCTCGATTTTGAGTCCGCAGCCGATGGTGGTGCGCCGTCGCAGCCCGCAGCCCTGGCATCAGACATCTCCTTTGATGCTCCAGCGCCCTCTGCCAAGGCCCCAGAGCCTGGGCCCGAGGTGGAAGACGAGCTTCTGGATGTGTTCCTGGAGGAAGCGCGCGAGGTGGTGGTCAACGGTTTGGCCGCTATCGATGTGCTCAAGGACGAGCCAGGCAATCTCAGCGAACAGACCACGCTGCGCCGCGCGTTCCATACGCTCAAAGGCAGCTCGCGCATGGTGGGCCTCAATGACTTCGGCGAAGCCGCCTGGTCGATGGAGCAGGTCCTGAACGTCTGGCTCGCCGAGCAAAAGCCGATGGAGCCTGGGTTGCTGCAACTGTCCTCGGACGCCTTGCAAGCCTTTGGCCGATGGGCTGATGACATTGCTGCAGGCAGCGCGGCTGGCTGGGACACGGAAACCTTCCGCAAGTCGGCAGATGCCATGCGCCTTGACGGCACGCTGGTCCCATTGATGGTGCCTGGTGGCAGCGCGGCGGCACCGGTTGCAGCCGCTGTGCCCGAGGCCGAATCCGAGCCTGCCGTGGAACTGGCGCAGGAACCCGTGGTGCCAGTGCCTGCTGAGTCTGTGGAGCCGGTGGCTGACGAGGTCGCCGAACTGACCGAAGACGAGTTGGCCATGCTGGATTTCCAGGCCACCGAGATTTCGGACCACGTACCCGAAGCGCAGGTGCCTGCGGTGCCCGAGGTGGCCGAAGACATCGACTTCTCTGTCTTCAGCGCTGCGCTGAACGAGGCGTCGGCTGAACCCGCTGTGGTGGACCCTTCCAGTGCCGATTTCGTGCTGGACCTCGAACTGCCCGATCTGGATCTGCCTGCCGCAGAGCCCGCAGTTGTTGATGAGGCCCACGTGCAAGCAGCGGCAGCGGAGCCGCTGGTGGACGGCCTTATCGAGGTGCCTTCCCAGTTCGACGACGACATCAGCGCCGAAGCAAAGGTGTCGGACCCTGCACCGGAAACCCTGGATATCGAAGCCTTGGAGCGGTTGCTGGACGACGCAGACGCTGTAGAGCCCGCGCCTCCTTCTGCGGCCATCGAGAGCGATGCCGAGGCAGCCGAGCCCGCGCCGGAAATGGCCCATCTTCTGGAGGCCTTGCCGCCGCAGGAGGAAATCGCCAACGACGAAGCCGTCAAGGTGATTGATTCGTTGCGCATCAGCATTCCGCTGTACAACGTGTACCTGAACGAGGCCGACGAATGGTCGCGCCGTCTGGTCACTTGCCTGCAGGAGTGGTCGCTGGAACTGCATGAGCCTCTGCCCGACATGGCGGTGGCGCTGTCGCATTCGCTGGCCGGCAGCTCTGCCACCGTGGGCTTCTCTGCGTTGTCAGAGCTCGCGCGGCGGCTGGAACATGCCATGCAGCATGTGCAGTTGCAGTCCGGTGGCACCGCGGAGCAGGCCTTGGCTTTCATGGGCGCGGCAGAAGACATCCGCCGCCTGTTGCACCAGTTTGCTGCAGGATTCCTCAAGGAGCCCAACGAGGAGGTGCTGGAGCAACTCCGCCAGATCCTGGAAGCCGAGGTGGTCACCACCTTGTCGCCCCCTGAGGAGGATGCCGCGGAGGCTTTCCCGGTCGATATGGCAGAGCCCGTGGTCGCAGAGCAGGAGCTCGCCGCGCCGCCGTCTGACGACGAGCCTGAAGCTTTTGCCGAGGCAACCCTGGAGCCCGCTCCGGCCATTGTTGCGCAAGGCCATGTGGCGCCTGCGCTGTCTGTGGTGGCCCATGATCAGGACCAATTGATCGACGACGCTATCGCCCATGCCGTGGCGTTGTCCTCGGACGTGGACGACGACATCGATGCCATCGACGTCATCGACCCGGACCTGTTCCCGATCTTCGAGGAAGAAGCTGCGGAGTTGTTGCCCCAATTGGGTGGCGCGCTGCGCCAGTGGGCCTCGCGGCCCGACAACCTCAGCGCCCGCAGCGAAGTGTTGCGTGCCCTGCACACGCTCAAGGGCAGCTCGCGTCTGGCCGGTGCCATGCGCCTGGGCGAAATGGCCCACCGGTTGGAATCCGCGATCGAGCATCTGGATGTCGAAACGGTAACGGCTGACCAAATCGATCCTCTGCAAGCGAGTTTTGACGGCCTGCAAGCGAACTTCGATGCCCTGCGTGCCATTGGCCAAGGGCCCGCCGATACGGTGGTCTCCATGCCTGTGGATGCTTCGCGCAGCCGCCTGGACGCGGCCGAGGAGTCCGTGGCTCCCGCTGCGGCGGCGACGAAAAACGTGTCTCCCGCCACCCCGGCGATTCCCGCGGTGCGCCTGCCTGGCCCTTCGCAGCTTGCGCCGTTGCGCGTGGCTGCCAGCCAGTCGGTGCGTGTGCGTGCGCAGTTGCTTGATCGCTTGGTCAACCAGGCGGGCGAGGTGATGATCAGCCGTTCGCGCCTGGATGCGCGCCTGGGGCAGTTTCGTGGCTCGCTCACGGATCTTTCGGGCAACCTCGACAGGTTGCGCCAGCAACTGCGCGATATTGAAGTGCAGGCCGAATCGCAGATGCAGTCGCGCCTGGCCTTGTCGAAGGACTCGGCCGCTGGGTTCGATCCGCTGGAGTTCGACCGCTTCACACGTGTGCAGGAGCTCACCCGCATGATGGCCGAGTCGGTGAACGACGTGGCCACGGTGCAGCGCAACCTGCAGCGCGCCATGGAAGGCGCCGAAGACGATCTGATCGCCCAGGGCCGCCAGGCGCGGGAGCTGCAGCGCGATCTGCTGCGCACCCGCATGGTGGAGTTCGAGGGCATTGCCGAGCGTCTCTACGCTGTGGTGCGCCAGGCCTCCAAGGAAACCGGAAAACAAATCAAGCTGGACATCACCGGCGGCTCCATCGAAATGGACCGTGGTGTGCTGGACCGCATGACACCCGCTTTCGAGCACTTGCTGCGCAACTGCGTTGCCCACGGCATTGAAGACCCCGAGGTGCGGGTTGCCGCAGGTAAATCGGCGTCCGGAACGATCACGGTGGATCTGCACCACGAAGGCAACGACGTTTCGGTCGAATTCCGCGACGACGGCGCAGGCCTGAACCTGCCCCGTATCCGCGAAAAGGCGATGGCGCAGGGCATCGTAGAGCCCGGTGTGGAACTCAGCGATGGCGATGCGGCCAATCTGATCTTCATGCCTGGTTTCTCCACAGCATCAGAGGTGACGGGCCTGGCCGGGCGTGGTATCGGCATGGACGTGGTCCGCTCTGAAATCAATGCGCTTGGTGGCCGTATCGAGACATCGACCGAGGCGGGCAAGGGCGCCGCGTTCCGCATGGTGCTGCCATTGACCACGGCGGTGACGCAGGTGGTGATGCTGCGCAGCGGTGACCTGGCCGTGGGCGTTCCCGCCAACGTGGTGGAAATCGTGCGCCGTACTTCGATGGCCGATCTGGAGGAGGCCTACCGCACAGGCGTCTTTGACGACGGCACGGAAAAAATTCCGTTCTTCTGGTCGGGCGCGCTGCTGCAGTCCTCTGTGCGCAGCAACGAGCCTGCGGGCAAGACCCGCCCCGTGGTGATCTTCCGAAGCGCGGCGCAGCGTATCGCCTTGCACGTGGACGAAGTGCTGGGCAACCAGGAAGTCGTGGTGAAGAACCTCGGGCCGCAACTGTCTCGCCTGCCAGGGTTGGCCGGGATGTCGGTGTTGGCTTCGGGGGCCGTGGTGCTGATCTACAACCCCGTGGCGCTGGCCACGGTGTATGGCGACCAGGTGCGCGCCGCCAGCGAGGGCATGGCTCCCGTTGCCGAGGCGGATGGTGGCGATGGTGCTGGCACGGGCAAATCCGTGGTATCCCCCCAATTGGCGGGGGCCAGTCAGGTGCCGCTGGTGCTGGTGGTGGACGATTCCATCACCGTGCGCCGCGTTACGCAGCGCCTGCTGCAGCGCGAAGGCTACCGCGTGGCGTTGGCGGCCGATGGCCTGCAGGCGCTGGAGCGGCTGCAGGACGAGCGCCCCACCGTTGTGCTGTCGGACATCGAAATGCCCCGCATGGATGGCTTCGATCTGGCGCGCAACATCCGTGCAGACGGTGCCTTGCGTGACCTGCCGATCATCATGATCACCTCGCGCATCGCCGAAAAGCACCGCGAGCATGCGATGGAACTGGGCGTGAACCACTATCTGGGCAAGCCTTATTCGGACGAAGAGCTGCTGAGCCTGATTCAGCACTACGCCCGCATCGCGGCGGCTGCGGAGGCCTGACCGGCTCCCCGCACGCATCCACAGGCTCTGCCTTTTCGGGCGGGCCTGTGGTGCGCAGCGCTTCAGGCTGCTGTGGCCGTCTTCACCACTGCATACCGCGCCAGTGTCCGCTGCCGCGCGGCTTCATGGTCCACGACCGGCCACGGGTAGTTGCTACCCAACTGAATCCCTGCTTCCTGTAACTCCAACGGGCGCGCCAGCCAGGGCGCATGCAATGCCTTGGCGGGCAGCCCTGCCAGTTGCGGCAGATAGCGGCGGATGAATTGACCCTGTGGGTCGAACTTCTCGCTCTGGCTGACCGGGTTGAAGATGCGGAAATACGGCTGGGCATCGCACCCGCTGGAGCTGGCCCATTGCCAGCCGCCGTTGTTGGCGGCCAGATCGAAGTCATTGAGGTGCGTGGCAAAGTAGGCCTCGCCCCGGCGCCAGTCCAGCCCCAAATCCTTCACCAGAAAGCTGGCCACCACCATGCGCAGGCGGTTGTGCATATAGCCCGTCTGGTTGAGTTGTGCCATGGCGGCATCCACCAGCGGGTAGCCCGTGCGGCCCTCGCACCAGGCCGCAAACAGCGTGTCAGCCTCTGGGCCTGATTCCCACGCGATGGCATCGTACGCGGGCTTGAAGCTGTGGCCGACCACGTGGGGGTGGTGGTAGAGGATCTGAAAGTAGAAGTCGCGCCAGATCAGCTCGCTGAGCCAGGTGGCGGCGCCGGGGTTGCCTTCGCTCATGAGCCGGTGCGCGGTGCGGGCCACAAGGCGCGGCGAGAGGGTGCCAAAACGCAGGTGCACGCTGAGGTAGCTGGGGCCCTTGATGGCCGGAAAGTCGCGCGTGTCGCCGTAGCGTTCGATGCGGCGCAGAAAATCGTCGAACAGCTGCCGCGCACCGCTGGCACCGGTGGGTAGTTTGGGCTGTGACGCCGGGGCGGGCTCGAACCCCAACGTTGCCAGCGTGGGCACCGGTTGGCCCAGTTGTGGTGGGCGTGGTGCCAGGCGGTGCGTGTGGCGCTCCACGGGGTAGCCTTTGAGCTGAAAGGCATCGATCTTTTTCAGCCATGCATTCTTGTAGGGCGTGAACACGCTGTAGGGGCTGCCGGTTTGCGTCAGTACCTCGCTGCGCTCCAGCAGGGTGTGGTCCTTGAAGGTGTGAAAAGCCCTTCCCGCAGCAGCCAGCCGCGTGCGCACCAGGCCGTCGCGCTCCAGGGCCTGGGGCTCGTCATCGTGGTTGGCAAACACGGCCTGTACCCCCAGCGTGTCTGCCAGCGTGGGAATGGCCTCGCTGGCCACTGCATGCAGCACGATCAGCCCAGCCTGGCCATGCCCCGAAAGGGTGCGCAGCGATGCATCCAGCTCCACCAGCGATTCGCGGATGAACGCCACGCGCCGGTCCATGTGTGGCAGGGCGTCGAGGATCTCGCGGTCAAAAACAAAGGTGCAATACACCTGCTGGCATTGGGTCAGCGCGCGGTAGAGCGCGGCCTGGTCCTGCGCACGCAGGTCGCGCCGGAACCAGACAAGGCCGCTGGGGTAGGAGGGCTCGGAGTGGGGTGCCATGTTCACCGTTAAAATTGGAACATGTCTTTCGATTCTGCGCCCATCAACCTGACGCATCACTTCCTGATCGCGATGCC
>NZ_JAPUDY010000040.1 GCF_027492855.1 Acidovorax sp. | reverse complement strand
TGCGCGAGGAGCACCTGACCACCACGCGCCAGATCGTGGTGGCCAGCCGCGACCTTGCGCAGACCGACCCGCGTTTTGTGTTCGCCCGCCACCACTGGCGCACCGACAACCATCTGGCCGCACTGGGCCTGATCGAGGCGGGCCTGGGCTGGGGCTGGCAACCGCGCGCACTGGTGCAGCCGCGCATCGAGGCGGGCACGCTGATGGAGATGCCGTTCGAGAACCTCAGCAACGGCACGGCGTTGTGGGTGGATGTGGTGTGGTCCAAAGAGCGCCCCCTGGGCCTGGGCGCGGCGCGCTTCGTGGCGCTGATGCACGAGAGTGCGGGCGTCCGCTCGGGGCCGCAGGAGTGCGGCATCAAAAAGGGCTCCAGCGCCTGACCATCAAGCGCAAACAGCTACTGATTCGATAGCGTCTGCATTGTGAGCAGCGGTGCCTCGGAATTCGCGTGCTTCGCCATCCTCGGGCACCCAAAGCCGGTCGGCCCAGCCCCCTTGCACGGCCAGCGCCCGCACCGAGGCGCGGCTGGTGGGGCAGTGGTCCAGCGCCTCCAGGTGGTTCACCACCAGGGTTCCGGCCATCAGGGCGGAGGCCTCGGCCATGTCATCCCCGTCCATGAGGATGTCTGCCCCCAGGTCGAAGCGCGCTCCGCCCGCCGGCAGCACGGCCACGCCGGGCTGCAACCGCTGCAGGCAGTCGCGCACCGTGGGCGTGAGCACGGTGTCGCCCGCCAGGTACACGCTGGGCTCGCCCGGCAGCTCCAGCAGGTAGCCATGGCCGTGCTCCATGAAACGCCCCACCCAGCCCGCGCCGTGCACACAGGCAATCGGGGTCACTTGGCCGCCCAGTGCAAAAGGCTGCCGTTCCGCGCCAGCCAACGGCTGCACGGCAAGGCCGCGCTGGGCGAGGTAATCCGCATCGTGCGGCATGCAGAACACGGGGATGCTGCGCTCGCGCAGAAACCGCTTGCCCGCGCTGTCGAGGTGGTCGAAATGCCCGCGCTGGCAATGCGTGATGAGCGCATGGGTCACGCGCCCCAGCACTTCATCGGCCTGCACGGGCAGCTCGACGATGGGGTTGCGCTGGCGCCGCGCACCCAGGTAGCGCAGGGCGGGCAGGCTGCCACGGCGCGCGAGCATGGGGTCTACCAGCAAGCCGATGGGCTGGCCTGCGGCCTGGAACTCCAGAAGCATGGTGGCGTTGCGAAGGTGGGTGATGTGCATGGTGGTTTCCTCATGGGGTGCAGTCCGTCCATTGTTGAAAACCGGCGATGTGCCGAAAATGGCCTGATCTGACAATTTCTTGCCATTTCCAGCCAGCCATGCCCAAGCCCATCTCGCCGCCCTCCGCCCCGCTGCGGCTTGCGTTGCTGCTGTACCCCGGCTGCATGCCCGCGGGCCTGTTTGCCGCCGCCGACATGGCGCGTGCCGCCAACCTGCGCGCACAGGCCACGGTGATCGACGTCTGCTGGGCCGGGGTGGACCTGCAACCCGTGCCCACCTGGCAAGGCCCGACCCTGGCGCCCACGGTGGCGCTGGCCCAGGCCGGGGCGGATGCGGTGCTGGTGCCGGGCCTGTGGCTCTCGTCCCCCGATGGCCTGCAGGCGCCGCTGCAGCAACTGGCCCCCGTGGCGCAGGCACTGCACGCCCTGCCCCGGCGCACCCAGCTGTGGAGCTACTGCGCGGGTGTGGTGCTGGCCGCCGCCAGTGGCCGGCTGCGCGGCCAGAGCGCCACGGCCACCTGGTGGCTGCGCGCGGCGCTGGAGCAACAATTTGCAGCGGTGAACTGGCGCTTTGATGAGCCCTTGGTGGCAGGCCCCACCGCCACCACCGCTGCCGGGGCCAATGGCTATCTGCCGCTGATGCTGCACGCGCTGGCGACCCGCCTGCCGCCCCAGGCGCTGACCGACCTGCAAGAGCTGCTGATGCTGCCCCGCCCGCGCACTGCCCACCCCGCCTTTGCCGGGCATGACCTGATGACCACGGCCGATGCCGACCTGCGCCGCGCCATGCTGTGGGTGCAACGCAGCCCGGCCAGCCAGTTGCGCCTGCCGCTGCTGGCCACGGCGCTGGGCTTGTCGCCGCGCACGCTGGCGCGGCGGGTGCAGGCGCACACGGGGCTATCGGCCGCACACTGGATGCGCCGCATCAAGCTGCGCCAGGCCAGCGAGGCCCTGCGCGACACCAACCACCCCCTCAAACGCATTGCCGAAGACCTGGGCTTTGCAAGCGAAGCCGGGCTGCACCGCGCGTTCCGGCATGCTACGGGCCAGACGCCGCTGGCCTACCGCATGGCCCACGGCGCGCGCTGAGCCGCCATTTCTATACACCCCCAACCCAGGAGACAAGCCCATGCCCAGCAACCCAGCCCCTCAAGTACCCGCGCATTTCTCGGCCCGCGACAAGGCGCTGGCGCAGCGCTGGTCGCACTGGCAGCCCGGCCCGCCACGGGCGCCGGGCGCGGCCGCCCAGGGCAAGGCCTTCCGCCTGGACGACCGCGACTCCGGCGACAAGCCGTTCTCAGAGGGCAGCAAGGCCGAGGACAAAGCCGCCGTTGAGGCGCTGGCCGTGGAGCTGGACGCACTGCAGAATTTGTTCTACGCCGACAAACGCTACAAGCTGCTGGTAGTGCTGCAGGGCACCGACACCTCGGGCAAGGACGGCACCATCCGTGGCGTGTTCGGCCGCATGAGCGCCCTCGGGGTGCACGCCGTGGGCTGGAAGGCGCCCACCGAAGCCGAACTGGCGCACGACTACCTCTGGCGCATCCACCAACAGGTGCCGCAGGCGGGTGACATCACCGTGTTCAACCGCAGCCACTACGAGGACGTGCTGGTGCCGGTGGTCAACGGCTGGATCACGCCCGAGCAGCACCGCCAGCGGCTGGCCCACATCAACGACTTCGAGCGCATGCTCAGCGAAACGGGCACCATCGTGCTCAAGTTCCTGCTGCACATCGGCTTTAACGAGCAGCGCGAGCGCCTGCAAGAGCGGCTGGACGACCCCGCCAAGCGCTGGAAGTTCAGCATGGGCGACATCACGGTGCGCAAGCAGTGGGACGACTACCGCAGCGCCTACGACACGCTGCTCACCGCCACCCACACGCCCTGGGCGCCCTGGACCATCGTGCCCGCCAACTCCAAGACGCACCGCAACCTGATGGTCGCCACAGTGCTGCGCGAGGTGCTGCAGAACCTGGACCTGCGCTACCCCGAAGGCGACCCGGCGCTGGCCCACCTGCAGGTCGAATGAGGCCCCTGCTTTTGCTGCATCGCAGCATCTGCACTGCGTTTCAGATGGTTATGCACAAAATGCATGGCCCACAAACACTACGGCCTTAGACAGCGCGCTGGCACAGGCATAAGCTTCGCGGCTTGAACTGATCCCACAAGGAATTCACCATGTCGCACGCCACCGGCGCTCCCGCTTCCACCCCCGCAGGCACCGTCCATACCCTGCCCTCGTACCTGCAGGCCGACAACCTCGGCCCCTGGGGCATCTACCTGCAACAGGTGGACCGCGTCACGCCCTACCTGGGCCACCTGGCCCGCTGGGTCGAAACCCTGAAGCGCCCCAAGCGCGCGCTGATCGTGGACGTGCCGATCGAGCTGGACAACGGCACGATTGCCCACTTTGAGGGCTACCGCGTGCAGCACAACACCTCGCGCGGCCCCGGCAAGGGCGGCGTGCGCTTTCACCAGGACGTGACGCTGTCGGAAGTGATGGCTTTGTCGGCCTGGATGTCCATCAAGAACGCCGCCGTGAACGTGCCCTACGGCGGTGCCAAGGGCGGCATCCGTGTGGACCCCAAGAAGCTGTCGATGGGTGAACTGGAGCGCCTGACGCGCCGCTACACCAGCGAGATCGGCATCATCATCGGCCCCTCCAAGGACATCCCCGCACCCGACGTGAACACCAACGGCCAGATCATGGCCTGGATGATGGACACGTATTCGATGAACGTGGGCGCCACCGCCACTGGCGTGGTCACCGGCAAGCCCGTGGACCTGGGCGGCTCGCTCGGCCGCGTGGAAGCTACGGGCCGTGGCGTGTTCACCGTGGGCATGGAAGCCGCCAAGCTCACCGGCCTGACCGTGCAGGGTGCCCGCGTGGCGGTGCAGGGCTTCGGCAACGTGGGCGGCATTGCCGGCAAGCTGTTTGCCGAAGCAGGCGCCAAGGTGGTGGCCGTGCAGGACCACACCGGCACCATCTTCAACAGCAACGGCCTCGATGTGCCCGCCCTGCTGGCGCACGTCAAGGCCAGCGGCGGCGTGGGCGGCTTTGCTGGTGCCGACACCATGAAGCCTGAAGAGTTCTGGGGCGTCGATTGCGAGATCCTGATCCCCGCCGCACTCGAAGGCCAGATCACCAAGGACAACGCGGGCAAGATCAAAGCCAAGCTCGTGATCGAAGGCGCCAACGGCCCCACCACCCCCGAGGCCGACGACATCCTGCATGACAAGGGTGTGCTGGTGCTGCCCGACGTGATCGCCAATGCGGGCGGCGTGACGGTGAGCTACTTTGAATGGGTGCAGGACTTCTCCAGCTTCTTCTGGAGCGAAGACGAGATCAACGCCCGCCTGGTGCGCATCATGCAAGAGGCCTTTGCAGGCGTCTGGCAAATCGCCCAAGAACACAAGGTGAGCCTGCGCACCGCCACCTTCATCGTGGCCTGCCAGCGCATCCTGCATGCGCGCGAAATGCGCGGGCTGTATCCGTAAGCCTTTGACAGACTGCGGCCAGCAATGCATCCACCGTTCGCGGTGACCGGTCTCCGGTTGCGTTGCGCCACAACAGACCGTTCACGCTGAGCCCGTCGAAGCGCCGCGCAAGGCTTCGACGGGCTCAGCCCGAACGGTATCGGCGTGCACGCACCACCACAAGCCCAGTCCATCGCCCCATTCGGGCAAATGGGCTCACCAATCACCGCCAGCCGCCGCTATCCGGCCCTGGCGGTTTTTTTATGGGGTTTGATTGTTTGTTGCGTTGTCACGCCGGCGGCACCGGCCCCACCGGCTCTGGCGGCAGCACGCCACGCATCTCCAGACAAAACGGCTGCACGCAAGCCGCCCGCGCGGCGTAGGGGCAGCCCACGGTGTCGCACAGGCCCGACGCGCCGTTGCGCGCGCGCTCGTCCTCGCGCGGCACCTGGCCGCTGGCCTGCAGCACGGCCATCTGGGTCCACGGGTCCAGGCGCGCTTGCAGCATGTCGCGGCCATACACGGTGGCGGGCAATTGCGGCTGGAAATCCATCACCAGCAGGGCACTGGTGCGGGGGGCCGACGCCTCCAGCCCCTGCAACACCAGCGCAAACACCCCGGACTGCAGCGACTGCGCGTTGCCCGTGAACGGCACCTGCAGCGGCGATGCGACTGTAGGGGGCATGGCAGCCGCACCCGAAGGCGCCTGCGACGCCAGCCAGGGCACCGGCACGCGCAGGGTCAGCGCAAAGCCGCGCGGGCCTTCGGGTGTCTGCACGCTGCCCTGGCGCACCAGCCAGGTTTGCAGCGCTGGAGCATCGGCATCCACCGCACCGCTTTCCAATGCCTGCGCCAGCCCGATGGGCCAGGGCTGGGCAGCCGTGACCCGCTGCGGCGCGGCGCTGCCCGCCGTGAGCTGTGCCACCAGTGCACCCACCATGCGCATCAGCGGCGCACCCAATCCCGTGGTGGGCCAATCAGCGCCCGACACGGATGCAGCGGAAGCGGCGGTCGTGGTGGGGGCCGGTGCAGACGCCCCCACGGGCAGCGGCGGTGGCGCCAAAGGCCCACGCGGCGTGGTGCCGGCCTTGGCACCCGGGGCCACCGCAGCGGCTGCATGGCCCGCCACCTCACGCCGTGGGTCAAAACCCGCACCGAGTTGCTCGCGCGCCTGGGCCGAGATGCTGGCTTTGTCGGCCGGTGCGGGCAAAGGGCCAGCGGGAGGGGTGGGCGAGGTGGACGTGGGTGGCGGCCCGCTGGGGTCGGCCGGAGGCAGCGGCGCGGGGCCGGGTTTGTCCAACCCCAGCAGCGAAGTCTGACGCTGCAACGCCGCCTCAGCCAGAAACTGGGCCACGGGCGGCAGCGTGCTGCGGGAGGGGTCGATGGGAATGGCCATGCCGAATTCTGAAACGATTCACGGCCCAAGAACAGAGCGGGTGGTCAGCGCCCCCGCCACACCCCCATCGCAGCGCTCTGGCTCAAGCCACCAATTCCGAAGCGGCGGCTTCAGACGACTTGGCCGGTGCCTCGACCACCCGCGCAAGCAACGCGCCTTCATAGCGCGCAGGCAGCGGAATCCACACGCGCACCGGGTTGCCTTGCGCCACGGCCACGGACTGGCCTTCCAGGTTGCGCATCTGCTGCAACCGCACGGTGGTGTTGCCGCTGGGGTGCACCACTTCAATCAGGTCGCCCACGGCAAAGTGGTTCTTGGTTTCCACCAGCACCCAGTCTCCGCTCAGGCCCGCTTCGGCCAGGCCCTCGGAGCCCAGCACCTCGCCCACATACTGGCTGCGCTGGGTTTCGGAGTGGCCGCTGATGTAGTTCTGGTAGTCGTTGCTGGGGCGGCGCTCCAGCAGGCCGCCGGTGTAGCCACGGTTCGAGAGGCCTTCGAGCTCCAGCAGCAGCTCAGGGTTGAAGGGGCGGCCCGCCACGGCGTCGTCGATGGCGCGGCGGTACACCTGGGCGGTGCGGGCCACGTAATACAGGCTCTTGGTGCGGCCTTCGATCTTGAGCGAATCGACGCCGATCTGCGCCAGGCGCGCCACATGCTCCACGGCACGCAGGTCCTTGCTGTTCATAATGTAGGTGCCGTGCTCGTCTTCCATGATGGGCATCATTTGCCCAGGTCGGCCGGCTTCTTCGATGAGGTAGACCTTGTCGGCCTTGGGGTGGCGCTCGCCGTTGCCGGTGGTGGAAGCGAAGGCTTGTTCGGCCTTTTGTTGCGCGGCCTCGAAGTTGAAGTCGCCTTCCATCTTCTGCGCAATGGCTTCGCCTGTGGTGGGGTCGATATCGGCGTCGTGCGTGGCGTAGTTCCAGCGGCAGGCGTTGGTGCAGGTGCCCTGGTTGGGGTCGCGGTGGTTGAAGTAGCCGCTGAGCAGGCAACGGCCCGAGTACGCAATACACAGCGCGCCGTGCACGAAGACTTCCAGCTCCATGTCGGGGCATTCCTGGCGGATTTTTTCGATCTCGTCCAGGCTGAGTTCGCGCGAGAGGATGACGCGCTCCACGCCCATCTTCTGCCAGAACTTCACGGCCGCCCAGTTGGTGGTGTTGGCCTGCACCGAGAGGTGGATCACCTGCTCGGGCCACTTCTCCTTGACCATCATGATCAGGCCCGCGTCGGCCATGATGAGGGCGTCGGGCTGGCAGTCGATCACGGGTTCGATGTCGCGCAGGTAGGTGCGGATTTTGTCGTTGTGCGCGATGAGGTTGCTGGTGACGAAGAACTTCTTGCCGCGCGCGTGGGCCTCGGTGATGCCTTGGCGGATCTGCTCCAGCTTGAACTCGTTGTTGCGCGCGCGCAGGCTGTAGCGGGGCTGGCCCGCATACACGGCGTCGGCGCCAAAGTCGTAGGCGGCGCGCATCTTGTCGAGCGAGCCTGCGGGCAGCAGGAGTTCGGGGGCTTTGATGAGGGTCATGGGGTGCCTCTGAATCGGTAATGAAGGCGGATGTGGCCGGAGTGCCGGTTTGTTCGACAACCCCCTGCCCGTTCGGCCTGAGCCCGTCGAAGGCAGGGCCCCGGCTTCGACAGGCTCAGCCCGAACGGTGGGGGGAAGAACAGGGCCAGAAGAGTCATGGCATTCCAGCAAGGGGTATCAGTGTCAGCCGGGCATCACCGACAGGCCCGCGAGGGTGCCTACGGCCTGCGCAGGCAATTCTTCGACATCGAACGCTTTGTCGCCGTCGGCATCCGCCACACCGTTCGGCGCCAAACCTTTGAAGTCGAACTGGCGCGTGTCCATGAAGTGCGAGGGCACCAAGTTGCGCAGCGCCACCGCCATGTTCTCGATGCGGCCGGGGTAGAGCTGCTGCCAGTCGCGCAGCATCTGGCCGATCTGTTTGCGCTGCAGGTTCTCCTGGCTGCCACACAGCGTGCAGGGGATGATGGGAAAGTTGCGGATCTCGGCCCAGCGGCTGAGGTCGTCCTCGGCCACATAGGCCAGCGGGCGGATGATGAGGTGGTCGCCCCGGTCGCTCTGCACCTTGGGCGGCATGCCCTTGAGCTTGCCGCCGAAGAACATGTTCAAAAAGAAGGTCTGCAGCATGTCGTCGCGGTGGTGGCCGAGCGCTATTTTTGTGCAGCCCAGTTCGTCGGCCACGCGGTACAAAATGCCCCGGCGCAGGCGGCTGCACAGGCTGCACATGGTCTTGCCCTCGGGGATGTGCTCTTTGACGACACTGTAGGTGTCTTGCGTTTCGATGTGGAAGGGCACACCCAGTTTGGCCAGGTAGTCGGGCAGCACATGGGCTGGAAAGCCGGGCTGCTTCTGGTCGAGGTTGACCGCTATCAACTCGAAGCGGTTGCCGTTGCGCTGCTGCAGCAAACGCAGCACGTCCAGCAGGCCATAGCTGTCTTTGCCGCCCGACACGCACACCATGACTTTGTCGCCGTCTTCGATAAGGCCGAAGTCGGTGATGGCCTGGGCCACCTGGCGCACCAGGCGCTTTTCGAGCTTGATGGCTTCGTGGCTGGCCTTGGGGGCCGGGGAGGCATCGGGCACCGCAGTGGTGGTGTCGAAAGTGGGAGCGGAAACGGTGGACAGCATGGGGAGGCGACAGGGGGACGGCGGGGAGCACAACGGCCCTGCGGCACCGCCAGTTGCCGCAGCATCAATTGCTATGATTTTTATAGCTATTAGCGCTTGATCATCAAGCGCCAGAGGCCAATTTTCCTACAAATCAGCCGCCAGCTCAAACCTCGGCCGGGTAGAACATCTTGCGCGTGGGCACCTTCTCCACCGCCGTGGCAATGGCGCCGATGTGGTCGGGCGTGGTGCCGCAGCAGCCGCCCAGGATGTTGACCAGCCCCTCGGCCGCGAACTCGTGCACCAGGCGGCTGGTGATTTCGGGCGTTTCGTCAAAGCCGGTGTCGCTCATCGGGTTGGGCAGGCCCGCGTTGGGGTAGCAGCTGATGAAGGTGTCCTCGGCCACGCGGTTGAGCTCCTGGATGTAGGGGCGCATCAGCGTGGCGCCCAGCGCGCAATTGAGGCCAATGGCCAGCGGACGCGAATGGCGCACGCTGTTCCAAAAGGCGGTCACGGTCTGGCCCGACAGGATGCGGCCCGAGGCGTCGGTGACGGTGCCGCTGATGATGAGCGGCAGGCGCTGGCCGCTGTTCTCGAAATACTCGTCGATGGCGAACAACGCGGCCTTGGCGTTGAGCGTGTCGAAAATGGTCTCGACCAGCAGCACGTCGGCGCCGCCTTCGACCAGCGCCTCGGTCTGCTCGTAGTAGGCGGCACGCAGGGCTTCAAAGTCGATGTTGCGCGCGCCGGGGTCGTTCACGTCGGGGCTGATGCTGGCCGTCTTGGGCGTGGGGCCCAGGGCGCCCGCCACAAAGCGGGGCTTGTCGGGCGTTGAATACTTGTCGCAGGCGGCACGGGCGATCTGGGCCGAGCGCAGGTTCATCTCGCGCGCCAAATCGGCCATGTGGTAGTCCTCCTGCGCGATGGTGGTCGCGCCGAAGGTGTTGGTCTCGATGAGGTCGGCGCCCGCAGCCAGGTAGCGCTCGTGGATGTCGGTGATCACGTCGGGCCGCGTGAGCGAGAGCAGCTCGTTGTTGCCCTTCACGTCGTAGGCAAAGTCCTTGAAGCGGTCGCCCGCCGCACCGGGGCCGGTGTAGCCCTCGCCCCGGTACTGCGCCTCGCCCAGCTTGAAGCGCTGGATCATGGTGCCCATGGCGCCGTCGAGGATGACGATGCGTTGGGCGAGGATGTCGGGCAGTTGCGCGGCGCGGGTGTAGTGGAGGGCTTGCATAGGCTGTATTGTAGAAAGTGTGGCCCTGGCCCCGTTGCAGCGCACAATATGCGCCTGCCGCGCACGGGGCCAAAACCCAGTGTTTGAAGAAAACCCATTCAATCGGCATCCAGCGCTTGATGAACAAGCGCCAGCAGCTATCAAATTCAGAGCATCCGTTTGTCCTCTCGCCCGTCCTCCACCCCATCCCCCGCCCACACCGTCCTGCACGACGTCTTCGGCTACGAGCAATTCCGCGGCCCGCAGCAGGCCATCGTCGAGCATGTGATTGGCGGTAGCGATGCGCTGGTGCTCATGCCCACGGGCGGCGGCAAGTCGCTGTGTTATCAGGTGCCGGCCATCGTGCGCCAGCAGCAGGGGCGCGGGGTGACCATCGTGATCTCGCCGCTGATCGCGCTGATGCATGACCAGGTGGGCGCGCTGCACGAGGCTGGGGTGGATGCGGCGTTTTTGAACTCCACGCTGAGTTTTGACGAGGCGCAGGACGTGGAATTTCGCCTGCAGACCGGCTCCATCACGCTGCTCTACGCCGCGCCCGAGCGGCTGAACACGCCGCGCTTTCTGGGCCTGCTCGACAGCCTGTACCACGAGGGGCATCTGTCTCTCTTCGCCATCGACGAGGCGCATTGCGTCAGCCAGTGGGGCCACGACTTTCGCCCCGAGTACCGCGCGCTCACCGTGCTGCACGAGCGCTATGCGGGCGTGCCACGCATAGCGCTCACGGCCACGGCCGACAACCTCACGCGCGCCGACATCATCGAGCGGCTGCAGCTTGAAGATGCGCGGCTGTTCATCAGCAGTTTTGACCGGCCCAACATCCGCTACCGCATCGAAGAGAAGAAAGACGCCACCACGCAACTTCTGCGCTTCATCGAGCGCGAGCACGCGGGCGAGGCGGGCGTGGTGTATTGCCAGTCGCGCAAGCGCGTGGAAGAGCTGGCCGCCACGTTGAGCGACGCGGGCCTTACCGCCCTGCCCTACCACGCGGGCCTCGATACCAAGGTGCGGCAGAAGAACCAGGACCGCTTCCTGCGCGAGGAAGGCATCGTGATGGTGGCCACCATCGCGTTCGGCATGGGCATCGACAAGCCCGACGTGCGTTTTGTGGCGCACATGGACATGCCCAAGAACATCGAGGGCTACTACCAGGAGACGGGCCGTGCGGGCCGCGACGGCCTGAACGCCGACGCCTGGATGGCCTATGGCCTGAACGACGTGGTCAACCAGCGCCGCATGATCGACGAGAGCCCGGCGGGTGAAGAGTTCAAGCAAGCGCTGCGCGGCAAGCTTGATGCGCTCTTGGCGCTGGCCGAGGCCACCGACTGCCGCCGCGTGCGGCTGCTGGCCTATTTTGGCGAGCAGTCCACGCCCTGCGGCAACTGCGACAACTGCATCAGCCCGCCTGCGGTGTGGGATGCCACCGACGCCGCGCGCAAGCTGCTGTCCACCATCTACCGCGTGAATCAGGCCAGCGGCATCAGCTTTGGCACCGGGCACATCATGGACATTCTGCGCGGTAAAAAGACCGAGAAGGTGGCGCAGTTCGGGCACGAAAAAATCTCCACCTTCGGCATTGGCGCCGACCTGTCGGAACCACAATTGCGCGGCGTGCTGCGCCAACTGATCGCCACGGGTGCTTTGGGCCTGCAGAAGGTGATGCTGGAGAGCGGCCACAGCTTTGACACCCTGTGCCTCACTGAGGGCTCGCGCGCCGTGCTCAAGGGCGAGGTGCCGGTGCAGCTGCGCGAATCGGTGTCGTCCACTCCTGCCAAACGCACGCGCACCCGCAAGGGCACCGGCAGCGCCCCGCCTGCCGCAGCGGCCAACCTGGGGCCGGATGCGCAGGTGCGCTTCATCAACCTCAAGGCCTGGCGCGCCGAGGTGGCGCGTGAGCACAACCTGCCGGCCTACGTGATCTTCCACGACGCCACGCTGGCAGCGATTGCCGAGCGCAACCCCGCCACGCTGGACGACCTGCAAGGCATTAGTGGCATGGGAGCGAAGAAGCTCGAAGCCTATGGGGCGGATGTGCTGCGCGTGGCGAACACCTAACGCACTGAGGGCGCGGCCACCGACTGCGGTACGGCACGCACGGGGCTGCTGTGCAGGCCCAGAATCAGCCCCAGCACCACCGACCACAGCGCCGCCAGGCCAATGCGCCAGTCCGGCGGCAGCGCGAAGGTGACGGCGTGGGCAGGTACCCAAAACCAGGCCAGGCTCCACAGGCTGCTGCCGATGTTCTGCCAGCCCCTGGCGCCACGGATGCCGCTGATGCGGTTGTTGAGCCAGCGGTGGCCCAGCACCAAGAGCGGGCCGAACTGCAGGTTGATGGCCACCGAGGTGGCCAGCGCCAGCACCAACGGCTGGCCCTGCGGTAGCCAGCCATGGGCCACCAGCGCCTGCACAAACCCCGCGTAACCCACAAAAGCCACCTTGATCGGCACGGCCAGCAGCGCCCACTTGAGCATCTTGCGCCACCACAGGCCGTCGCCCAGCGGCCAGTGCACGCGCCGCGCCGCCAGCCAGGCGCCGAGCAGGTCACCCAGCGTGCCGAGCACGGCAAACTGCAGCATGGCCGTGGCCAGTGGCTGGGCGCGCACCAAGGCGAGGTAGCCGTCCATCGCGCCGTACTCAGCCGTTGATGTTCAAGAGCTGGGGCTGCGTGTATTCAAGCAGGCCGTCGAGGCCGAACTCCACGCCCACGCCCGACATCTTGCTGCCACCGAACGGGCAGTGCGGCAGCACCTCGGCATGGCCGTTGACCCAGACCGTGCCGCATTCCAGGCGCGGCGCCAGGGCCGTGGCGGCCTGCACATCGCCCCACACTGAACCGCCCAGGCCCATGCTGCTGGCGTTGGCCAGCGCCACGGCTTCGTCCACCGTGCGGTAGGCGATGACGGGCAGCACGGGGCCAAACTGCTCCTCGTCCACCAGGCGCGTGCCGTTGGAGAGGCCCGCGACGATGGTGGGCGCGTAGAAGTAGCCCGCCCGCTCCAGCCGCTGGCCGCCGCAGACGATACGTGCACCCTGGGCGCGAGCGTCTGCCACCAGCTCCTCGACACGCGCGAGCTGCTGTGCGTTCTGCACCGGGCCGAAGTTCACACCCGCTTCCATGCCGCCGCCCAGCACCTGGCGCGCAGCGATGGCCGCCAGCTGCTCGCACACGGCATCGACCTGGCTTTCGTGCACGTACAGACGCTTGAGCGCGGCGCAGGTCTGGCCCATGTTGAGGAAGGCGGTGCCAAACAGGCCCTCGACGATGGATGCAATGTCGGTGCCCGGCAGCACGATGGCTGCGTCGTTGCCGCCCAGCTCCAGCGTCAGGCGCTTGAGGTTGCCCGCAGCGCGGCGCATGATGTCCTGGCCGGTGCGTGTGGAGCCAGTAAACACCAGCTTGGCGATGCCCGGATGCTCAGCCATGGCCTGGCCCACCTCGGCCTGGCCCACCACGCCGTTGACCAGCCCGGCGGGCAGCACGGTGGCCATGATCTGCACCAGGCGCAGCGTGGACAGCGGCGTGAACGGCGAGGGCTTGATGACCACGGCGTTGCCCGCGCGCAGTGCCGGCATGATGTGCCAGACGGCGATCATCAGCGGCCAGTTCCACGGCGTGATGGAGCCGACCACGCCCAGCGGCTTGCGGTGCAGCTCAATGCGCTTGCCCTCGCGCTGCTCGATCACCTCGACCGGAATCTCCAGCGCAGCGGCAGCACGCGTCCAGGCGACGGCACCGCCCACCTCCATCTGCGCCAGCGCCAGCGGCTTGCCCTGCTCGCGCACGACCAGCTCCGCCAGCTCGGCCGCGTTCTCCTCGATGGCCACAGCCACGCGCTCCAGCGCGGCGCTGCGCTCTGCGTGGCTGCTGTGCTGCCAGGTGGCGAAGGCCTGGGCGGCGGCGCTGACCGCCTGGTCGAGCTGCGCCACAGTGGCGGCGGGGCTGTGGGCGAAGGGCTGGCCGGTGGCCGGGTCGATCACGGGGATGGAAGGGGCAGCACCTGCGACCTGCTGGCCGCCGATGGTGAAGGTGAAATCTGGCATGGGTTGTCTCCTGGGATGGTTTGCTGGCAAGAAAGAAGAAAAAGAGAAAGCGCGGGAGGTGGGCCGCTCCCATGCCCTGTTCTGCGCAGGGCTGCGGGAAGGGGGTACCCGCGCCGGGCGAAAAAAAACGAAGGCTCAGCCTGTCGCGCCTGCGGCCCGCGCCCGCAGCGCACGGATGCCTTCGGAAAAGCGCCTCAGCGTGGGCGTGCTGTCGCCCGGCGGCACCATCAGCTCTATGAGCTGGAAGCGCCCGCGCTCGGCAAACGCCGCATCGAGCGCGGCCTTGAACTGGGCGCGGGTGTGCACCCGGTGGCCACGCCCGCCCAGCACATCGGCGGCGGCGGCCAGGTGCCAGTCGCCCAGCGCCGCGCAGCGCGATTCGGTCTGGAAGGCGCGGATCATTTCCCAGGTCTGGTTGTTGAGCACGATGACGATGGGGTCCAGCCCCAGGCGCGGGCAGTTGCCCAGCTCCCAGCCCGTCATCTGAAAGGCACCGTCGCCCACCAGGATCAGGCTGCGCTGGCCCGTGGCCACCTGCGCACCGATGCCCGCGGGCACGCCAAAGCCCATGGTGGCGTAGTAGCCCGGCGCCACCAGCGGCGTGGGCAATAACTCCATGGCAGCGAACAGGCAGTCGCCGATGTCGGAGACGATGTTCATGGGCCCGTGCGCCAGGATGCGGTCATTGAGCGCGCGGCTCAGGTCTGCCGCACACACCGGTGCGTCGTCGGCCACCAGGCCCATGGGGTATTCCAGCTTTGGCGGCTGCGCGTGCGCGGCGCGGCTGCCCGCCGCCGGGGCGCGCTCAAGCAGCGCCTCGACCAGCGCGGCCAGCGGGATGTTCTGGTACAGGTGGTGGCCCACGCGCGCCTCGCGGTGCGCGGCGATGAGCGCGCGGCGAAAGTCCATGCGCTCGGCGCTCACGCCGAAGTTGTTGTCCGACAGGATGGCGCCCAGCATCACGGGCAGGTCGGAGTCGTCGAGCAGCGCGCTCGTTTCGGGCGCACCCGCCACGCCCAGGTAGGTGCCGTGCAGTTGCACACCCAAACTCACGCCGTCGTCGGCCAGCAGGCCACGCCCCATGAAGGTGGTGAGCACAGGCAACTGCAGGCGGCGCGCAAGCTCGGCCACCCGCGCCTCCAGGCCAAAACGGCGCACCTCCACGTCCACCACCAGCACCGGGCTCTGCGCGGCCCGGATGCGCGCCATCCACTCGTCCGCGCACTCGGCCACGGCGTCGGCGCTGAAGGCGCTGGGCGGCAGCACGGGCACCTCGCCCATGGGCTGCAGCGTCATGTCGCGCGGCACCTCGATGAGCACGGGCTGGGACAGCTCCAGGCAGTTGCGCAGCACACGGGCAATATCGGCCTGTGCCGTGGCGGGGTCGGACAGCCGCACCTGGTCGCAGGTGATCTCGCCAAAGATGCGCCACTGCGAGTCGATGTGGCGCACCTGGTGGTGCAGCACCAGGCCCGAGTGGGCCTCGACCTCACCGGGGCAACCAGCCAGCACGACCAAGGGCGAACGCTCGGCGTAGGCGCTGGCCACGGCGTTGACCACGTTGAGCGCGCCCGCGCCGTAGGTGACAGCCACCACGCCCAGCCCGCAGTGCATGCGCGCGGCGGCATCGGCGGCAAAACCCAGCGAAGGCTCATGGCTGAGCGTGACCAGGGGCAGGATGCCGCTTTCCTCGATCTGCTTGAACAAAGGCAGGATGAAGTCGCCGGGGATACCGAAGATTTCGTGCGCGCCGTGGTGCTTGAGCGCGTGCAGCAGTTGGAGGCCGAGGGTCATGGACGTGGTTCCTTGCAAGACAGTGTCTGAAAGACGAAGGAGCGGATGATCCGCTTTGCCTGCTTACAAGGCTTCTGATGCGCATCAAATGCAGCGTCAATCAATTTCAACTCACAGTTTTATTCGAATTTTCTGCAAATTGAACACAAAAACCTGTTCATCGATCCAAGTCATAAATGCCTTGCCAGGCGTCTGCGACAGAACACCAACAGTTCGCAAGCCCGCGCTGCGGACCGATGCGGCACGGGCGAACGTTTCTGATGCCCGTCATTGGTTTTCGATTTTTTCAACGCTCCTTTTTCGAATCCAGCTACATTTCCCCCGCAAGTTCAACTATCAAATCAATCTACAGAGGGCGTACCGATGATTTTCAAGAGAGTGATTGCCGCAGCGTTGTTCCTGGGTGCCAGCCTGGCGCATGCCTTCGCCCCGCAATCTGGCACATGGGTGGTGACCTCTGAGGTGGATGGCAGACCAGGCCGAGGCTTTGGAATTGATGTGCAGAACGCCACCCTGGTGATGCAGATGTATGCGTACGAGAGCAGCGGCCAGCCCACGTTTTACCTGGCCGTGGGAGAGGTCGTCGACAACAAGGTGACCGCATCGCTGAACAAGTACAACGGTGGCCGCTATTTCGGCAGCGGTGCTCGCTCTGGAGTCGATGCAGGCAGCGCGGGCAATGTGAGCATTCGCTTCACCTCTGGCACTTCTGGATTCATCCAATTCCCGAACGAGAGCGAGGTTGCGATTTCGCGCTTTAACTTCGGCTATGGCGCTGTCCCTGAAAGCCTGCGTGGCTTCTGGACCTTGAATTCCATTGGATCCGAAGGCCTGCAGTCGGACCTGGTGGAGCTGACCAAGAATGTGGGCGCCACAGCCAATGGCAATGGCCTGATGTCCAACGCCAACGAAACCTTTGGCTGCGAACACCAAACCCGCGGGAACCTGGCCGGCAATGTGCTGTGCGTCAAAATCAGCACCAGCGGCCAGTTGCTTCGCTCCTACCTGTTCACCTACAGCGTCAATGAAGGCGAAGGCGATTCGCTAGCCTCTGCCAACAGCACCCGACAAATGCTCCAGGTTCGCCGCATCACCACGCCCAAAGGGGTAGGCACCGGGTTGATCTACAAGGATGCTGAACAGGGTATTGGCCCATCCGCGCTGCTGCAACAGATCGAGCACATTTCGCGATTCGGCTTGGCTCAGTAACCAAAAGCTCGCCCAGTGGCCCACCACCACCCATCATGCCTTGCGCAGGGTGGTGGGCAGGGGCCAAGGGCCGTGCGGCGCAGTGTGGTGCCAAGACACTGCGCCCGCAGAGCGGCACTCTTGCACCACCCAGCGCTTAACGCCCCCGTCCGCCAGGTGTTGCCCCAGCGCCTGGAGTTCTTCCCGATCAAAAAGTCCCGCATGCCACGTCGTGCGGCACTCGTACGCCACACCGCTGGCAAGCAAACGGCGCATTGATTCAAACAGTTTCATACCACTGCCGGGTACGCCCGTGATGGCGTCGTAGCGGTGTTTTGGCCCCTTGATGTCCAGCCCCACCCAGTCGAGCAGGGGCAGCATGGCTGCAAGCCGCTCGGGGTACATACCGCCGGTGTGCAGCGCCGTTTGAAAGCCCATGGCGCGCACCTGGGCCAGCGCGGCGGGCAGTGTGGCTTGCAGTGTGGGCTCGCCGCCGGAGAACACTACGCCGTCGAGCAGGCCACGGCGGCTTTCCAGGAACTGCAGCGCCTGTGCCCAGGGCAGCGTGGGCGGCGCAGTGGCGTCGAGCAGCTCGGGGTTGTGGCAGTAGCCGCAGCGCCAGGGGCAACCCTGGCAATAGAAAACGGCCGCGAGGCGGCCGGGGAAGTCGATGGTGGTCAGCGGCGTGAGGCCGCCCAGCCGCAGCCCGGCGGTGGGCGGGTGCACGATGACCTCAGCAGGCGTTGCTACAGCCACGTCGCGGCTCGGCGAAGAAGCGGCGCTCGGCGTGCTCGCCCTGCTTGCCGGTGTTGAAGCTGGCCACGGGGCGGTGGTAGCCCATCACGCGGGTCCAGACCTCGCAGGGTTGGCGCTCGTCGTCGGTGAGCTGCACGGCGGCAGCGGCACTGGAGAGTGCGGTTTGTTCGGTAGTGGAGAAGTGGCTCATGCCGGGGTCCTTTCTGTGGTGGAAGAAATCAATTGCTACTATTTTCATAGCTGTTGGCGCTTATCTATCAAGCGCCAACGGCCTTTTTTGCTTCAGGCTGCCAGGCGGCGGCGCTTGGCAGCCAGCCGCTCCTCGTCGCAGCGCGGGCAGAACGGGTGTTCGCCCGCCAGGTAGCCGTGCATGGGGCAGATGGAGAAGGTGGGCGTGACGGTGATGTAGGGCAGGCGGAAGTTGGTGAGCGCGCGGCGCACCAGGTCGCGGCAAGCGTGGCCGGTGGAGACGCGCTCGCCCATGTACAGGTGCAGCACGGTGCCGCCGGTGTATTTGGATTGCAGCGCCTCTTGCCGCATCAAGGCCTCGAACGGGTCGTCGGTGAAGCCCACGGGCAGTTGCGAGGAGTTGGTGTAGTAGGGCTGCTCGGCCGTGCCGGCCTGCAGGATGGCGGGCCAGCGCTTCTTGTCTTCCTTGGCGAAGCGGTAGGTGGTGCCCTCGGCGGGCGTGGCCTCCAGGTTGTAGAGGTGGCCGGTTTCTTCCTGGAACTGCGTCATGCGCTCGCGCACATGGTCGAGCAGGCGCACGGCAAACGTCTGGCCCCATTCGCTGGTGATGTTGTGCGCGTCGGCGGTGAAGTTGCGCACCATCTCGTTGACGCCGTTCACGCCCAGTGTGGAAAAGTGGTTGCGCAGCGTGCCCAGGTAGCGTTTTGTGTAGGGGAACAGGCCCTGGTCCATGAGGCGCTGGATGAGCTTGCGCTTGGTCTCCAGGCTTTGTTTGCCCAGCTCCATCAGGCGGTCGAGCGCGGCAAACAAGCCCGCTTCGTCGCCCGCATGCAGGTGGCCCAAGCGCGCGCAGTTGATGGTGACCACGCCCAGGCTGCCGGTCTGCTCGGCGCTGCCGAACAGGCCGTTGCCGCGCTTGAGCAACTCGCGCAGGTCAAGCTGCAGGCGGCAGCACATGGAGCGCACCATGTGGGGCGAAAGCTCGGAGTTGATGAAGTTCTGGAAGTAGGGCAAGCCGTACTTGGCCGTCATGTCGAACAGAAGCTGCGCGTTCTCGCTCTCCCAGGGGAAGTCTTTGGTGATGTTGTAGGTGGGGATGGGGAAGGTGAACACGCGGCCCTTGGCGTCGCCCGTGGTCATGACGTCGATGTAGGCGCGGTTGATCAGGTCCATCTCGGCCTGCAGCTCGCCATACGCAAAGGGCATCTCTTTGCCTGCGATCACGGGCACCTGCTCGCGCAGGTCCTCGGGGCAGGTCCAGTCGAAGGTGAGGTTGGTGAACGGCGTCTGCGTGCCCCAGCGCGAGGGCACGTTGAGGTTGTAGACCAGCTCCTGGATGCACTGGCGCACGGCGGCGTAATCCATGGCATCAAGGCGCACGAAGGGGGCCATGTAGGTGTCGAATGATGAGAACGCCTGCGCGCCCGCCCACTCGTTTTGCAGCGTGCCCAGGAAGTTCACGATCTGCCCCACGGCCGAGCTCATGTGCTTGGGCGGCCCCGCCTCCACCTTGCCGGGCACGCCGTTCAGCCCCTCGTGCAGCAGCGTGCGCAGCGACCAGCCCGCGCAGTAGCCGCTGAGCATGTCCAGGTCGTGGATGTGGATGTCGCCCTGGCGGTGCGCCTCGCCGATCTCGGGTGTGTAGACGTGCGAGAGCCAGTAGTTGGCCGTGACCTTGCCAGCCACGTTGAGGATCAGCCCGCCCAGCGAGTAGCCCTGGTTGGCGTTGGCGTTCACGCGCCAGTCGGCGCGGGTGAGGTATTCGTTGATGGAGCTTTCCACATCCACCAGCGTCTGCTTGTCGGCACGCAGCGTGGCGTGCTGCTCGCGGTACACGATGTAGGCGCGCGCGGTGGCCAGGTGGTTGGCGGCGATCAGGGTTTGCTCGGCCACGTCCTGGATCTGCTCGATGGTGGGCGCCTCGCCGTGGAAGCGGTGGATGAGCACCTTGCTCACCTGCGCCGAGAGCAGTGCGGCTTCGTCCGCCCCGTATTCGCCCGTGGCCATGCCAGCGCGTTGCAATGCGGCGCGGATGCGGTCGGCATCGAAGGGAGCACGCTGGCCGCTGCGGTTGATGACCTCGCGCGGCAGGCTGACAAGGGTGGATGCCATGGATGGGCCCAATCTTTGGAAAGCGGTTAAAAACACTACCTATGGTGTCCACGATACCCATCAAACACTATAGGTAGTTTGATCAAACACAAGCGCGACGGTAAGCAAGGGTAAAAAAAACCGGCCTCAAGGGCCGGCGAAAGGAAGGTGCCCTCAGGCCCTACCGATGGATCAAAACAGAAGACATGCAGTGGCTCAGCGGGCAGCCCCCGCCAGGCGGGTTCCTGCCGGTGCGGCAGGCGCACGCGAGCCGAACAGCCCACTCACCACCTGCCAGGCCACGGCCAGTGCGCCGACGATGAAGACCACGTCGCCAAAGGTGCGCACCCAGCGCAGCGTTTGCATAAAGGGCTGCTGCATGAAAGCCTCGCCCCGGGCGTACCACAGGCCTTCGCTCACGCTGGCGTGGAACTGGAACAGGCCGATGGGCAGCAGGCTGGTGGCGATCATCAGCACCAGGCCCGCGTTCAGCCACCAGAAGCCGGTCTTCATGAGCCGCTCGCTGAACACCAGTTGCGGCCGGATGTAGCGCAGCACCAGCAGCGTGAACCCGAGCGCCAGGAATCCATACACCCCGAACAGCGCGGCGTGCGCATGCACCGGTGTGGTGTTCAGGCCTTGCAGGTAATACAGCGAGATGGGCGGGTTGATCATGAAACCAAAGACGCCCGCGCCCAGCATGTTCCAGAAGGCCACGGCCACGAAACACATCAGCGGCCAGCGCAGCTTCGCCATCCAGGGTGTGCGGTGCTGCAGGCGCCAATGTTCCCAGGCCTCATGGCCCAGCACCACAAGCGGCACCACTTCCAGCGCGCTGAAGGCCGCGCCCACCGCCATCACCGGCGTGGTGGTGCCCGCAAAGTACAGGTGGTGGAAGGTGCCGGGCACGCCGCCCAGCATGAACAGCGATGCAGAGGCCAGGCTGGCCGTGGTGGCCATGCGGGCCGACACCAGCCCCAGCGTGGAGAAGATGAAGGCCAGCGCCGTGGTGGCGAAGACTTCGAAGAAGCCCTCGACCCACAGGTGCACCACCCACCAGCGCCAGTACTCCATCACCGACAGGTGCGTGCGCTCGCCGTAGAAGAAGCCCGCGCCGTAGAACAGGCCGATGGCCACCACGGATGCCGTCAACAGCGCCAGCAGGTTCTTGTCGCCACCCGGTGTGCGCAGCGCCGGGACGATGCCGCGCAGCATCAGCACCAGCCAGAAGGCAATGCCGGTGAACTTGCCGATCTGCCACAGGCGGCCCAGGTCTACATATTCATAGCCCTGGTGGCCCAGCCAGAAGTTCCACTCGGGCGGCATGATCTGCGCGATGGCCAGGTAGTTGCCTACGAACGAGCCGACCACCACTACGACCAGCGCCCAGAACAGGATGTCCACGCCCAGCTTCTGCCAGGCGGGGTCCTTGCCGCCGTTGATGAGCGGTGCGAGGAACAGCCCCGCCGCGAGGAAGCCCGTGGCGATCCAGAACAGCGCGCTCTGAATGTGCCAGGTGCGCACCAGCGAATAGGGAAACCACTGCGACACGTTGATGCCGTAGAACTGCTGGCCTTCCACCGTGTAGTGCGCAGTGAACCCGCCCAGCATTACCTGAAAGCTGAACAGCGCGACGATGAGGAACAAATACTTGCCCAGGGCGCGTTGCGAGGGCGTGAGCGGCACGCGCGAGAGCGGGTCGTGCTGTGGCGGCGTCGGGTCGGCCTCGTCGTGCTTGCGCAAAAAGGCCCAACCCCACACGAGGAAGCCCACGCCCGCCATCATCACGACCACACTCATCACCGACCAGACCAGGTTCTCGGCGGTCGGCTTGTTGCCGATCAGGGGCTCATGGGGCCAGTTGTTGGTGTACGTGGCCGTGGTGCCAGGCCGCTCGGTGGCGGCGGCCCAGGCCGTCCAGAAGAAGAAGCCCGTCATCTGCGCGCGCCGCTCGGCGCTGGGCAGGGTGTTCTCCTTCATGGCGAAGTGCTCGCGCGTCTTTTGCAGCGCGGGCATGTCGCTGAACAACTGGTCGTAATACAGCGCGGTCATCGCGATCGCATCGGCCCGCGTGGACGACACCGTGGCCACGCCTGTTGCGGGGTTGTAGGTGTTGGTGCGGTACTCGGTCTTCATACGGTCGCGCAGTACGGCCTGGTCGGCGGCGGCGATCTCGGCAAAAGGCTTGCCGTGCGCGCGCTCGGCGGCCACCTCCAGCCAGTTCAACAGCTCGCGGTGCAGCCAGTCGGCCGTCCAGTCGGGGGCCTGATACGCACCGTGGCCCCAGATGGAGCCCAGTTGCATGCCGCCCACCGACTGCCAGGCGGTCTGGCCGTCCAGGATGCCGTCGTGTGTGTAGAGCACCTCGCCCCCCGCCGTGGCGATCTTGGCGGGAATGGGCGGCGCGGTGCGATAGACCTCGGCACCGTAGTAGCCCAGCAGGCTGAAGGTGACGATGAGCACGCCGATCAGCGTGAACCAGAGCTTGCGGTAATTACCCATGGCGGGCCTCCAGCTTCAACAAGACAAAGAATGAGAAGAAAGGTCGGCGCCAGCGCGCGCTGGCGGCAGGTGGGGCCGCTGAGGGCCGGGGTTTTGTGGTCATGGCTTTTCTGAACGAGTGAATGGGGTCCACTCCCTCCATCGCAAGCAACGGGCCAGGGCCACAAGCCCTTTAAATCAATCACTTACAACGTTCATGGTGTTTTTCACCCCACCAAAATAGGGTTTAATTCACCCCAACAAGGTAAATATCACCATGGACCACAACCTCCTGCTGGCTGACCTGGCCACCGACTTGCCCCAGGCCGTGCGCCTGCAGCGGCTGGTGGACCACTTGCGCACGCGTTTTCGCTGTGGCGCCGTGGCGTTGCTGCAGTTGGAGGAAGACCACCTGCGCCCCGTGGCCGTGGACGGCCTGGTGCGCGAGGCACTGGGGCGGCGGTTTGCCATTGGCCAGCACCCACGCCTGGCGGCCATCCTGGCGCGGCGCGAGGTGACCTGCTTTGACCACGACAGCACCCTGCCCGACCCGTACGACGGCCTGCTCGACACCCTGGTGGGCGAGCCCCTGCCGGTGCACGATTGCATGGGCATCAGCCTGCAGATGGACGGCCAGCCCTGGGGCGTGCTCACCCTCGACGCGCTGCAGACCGGCGCCTTTGGCGAGGCCGCGCGCGCCGCGCTGGCCGACTGCAAGGTGCTGGTGGAAGCGGCCGTGCGCATCTCGCGGCTGGAGCGCGAAGTGCAGGCGCTGCGCAGCGCCCCCCACACCCGCAGTGCCGACGACGAACGCGCCACCCGCGCGGGCGACGGCGACATGGAGATCGTCGGCCAGAGCGCGCCCCTCACGCGCCTGCTGCACGAGCTCGAAGTGGTGGCGGGCTCGGACCTGCCCGTGCTGCTGCTGGGCGAAACCGGCGTGGGCAAGGAGCTGTTCGCGCGCCTGCTGCACCGCCAGTCCACACGCGCCACCCGCCCGCTGGTGCACGTGAACTGCGCGGCGCTGCCCGAGTCGCTGGCCGAGAGCGAGCTGTTCGGCCACGTGCGCGGCGCGTTCTCGGGCGCAGTGGCCGACCGGCCGGGGCGCTTTGAAGCGGCCGAAGGCGGCACGCTGTTCCTCGACGAGGTGGGCGAGTTACCCCTGGCCGTGCAGGCCAAGCTGCTGCGCACGCTGCAGAACGGCGAAATCCAGCGCCTGGGCGCCGACCGCCCGCGCCGCGTGGACGTGCGCGTGATCGCCGCCACCAACCGTAACCTGCGCGAGCAAGTGACAGGCGGCGCCTTCCGCGCCGACCTGTACCACCGGCTGTCGGTGTACCCCGTGCCCATCCCGCCGCTGCGCGAGCGGGGCAACGACGTGCTGCTACTCGCGGGCCGTTTCCTCGAACTCAACCGCGCCCGTCTGGGCCTGCGCAGCCTGCGGCTGTCGGCCACCGCGCAGGACGCGCTGCGCCGCTACCCCTGGCCCGGCAATATCCGCGAGCTGGAGCATGTGATCAGCCGCGCCGCCCTCAAGGCCCTGAGCCGGGGCGTGAACCGCACCGACATCGTGACGCTGGAGCCCGCGCTGCTCGACCTGGATGCGGCCAGTACCCCGGTGTCGGCCACCCCTCTGGCCACAGAGGCCACGGCGGCACCGCTCACACAAGCATCCCCCACCGGCCCGCTGCGCGACGCGGTGGACGCCTGCCAGCGCGCCCACATCACCGCCGCCCTGGCCCACCACCAAGGCAACTGGGCCCAGGCCGCGCGCATGCTGGAGGTGGACGCGAGCAACCTGCACAAGCTGGCGCGCAGGCTGAGAATCAAGTAATGCTATTATTTTGATAGCTATTAGCGCTTATCTAATAAGCGCCAGCTGCCATTTTCTTATCAAACCCAACCCGCAGCGGCATCCCGGTGCTGCCTGCGCCACAATGGCGCCATGCTGACCCTCCAAGACATCCGCGATGCCGCCACCCGCCTACAAGGCCAGGTGCTGGACACGCCCTGCGTGGAATCCAAGACGCTCTCACAGATCGTGGGCGCGCAGGTGTTCCTCAAGTTCGAGAACCTGCAGTTCACGGCATCCTTCAAGGAGCGCGGCGCCTGCAACCGGCTCACGCGGCTGTCCGACGAAGAGCGCACCCGGGGCGTGGTGGCCATGAGCGCGGGCAACCATGCGCAAGGCGTGGCCTACCACGCGCAGCGGCTGGGCCTGCGCGCGGTGATCGTGATGCCGCGCTTCACGCCCGGCGTGAAAGTGGAGCGCACACGTGGCTTTGGCGCCGAGGTGGTGCTGCACGGCGACACGCTGGAGGAAGCCCGCCAACACGCCTACGCGCTGGCCGAGCAGCAGGGCCTGACCTTCGTGCACCCCTACGACGACGAGGCCATCGCCGCGGGCCAAGGCACGGTGGCGCTGGAGATGCTGGCCGCCCAGCCCGACCTGGACATGCTCGTCATCGCCATCGGCGGCGGCGGGCTGATTGCGGGCATGGCCACGGCCGCCAAGGCGATCAAGCCGGGCATCGAGATCGTGGGCGTGCAGGCGGCGCGGTTTCCGTCGATGGTCAACGCTGTGCGCCACACGCAGCACCCCATGGGCACCTCGACCATTGCCGAAGGCATTGCCGTGGGCACGCCCGGCAAGATCACCCAGGAGGTGGTGCAGCGCCTGGTGGACGACCTGCTGCTGGTGGATGAAGGCGACATCGAGCAGGCCGTGCTGATGCTGCTGGAGATCGAAAAGACGCTGGTCGAAGGCGCCGGTGCCGCTGGCCTGGCCGCGCTGGTGCGCTACCCCGAGCGCTTCAAGGGCAAGCGCGTGGGCCTGGTGCTCAGCGGCGGCAACATCGACCCGCTACTGCTGGCCGCCATCATCGAGCGCGGCATGGTGCGCTCGGGGCGGCTGGCGCGCATCAAGGTCAGCGCGCGCGACGTGCCGGGCGTGCTGGCGCGCATCACCGCCACCGTGGCCGATGCGGGCGCCAACATCGGCGAGGTACACCACCAACGCGCCTTCACCCTGCTGGCCGCGCAGAACGTGGAGATCGAACTGGTGCTGCAAACCCGCAGCAAGGCCCATGTGGACGAGGTGCTGGGGCGGCTGCGCGCAGCGGGCATGGAGGCCGTGCTGATCTGAGCCCCGCACGGTTTTATGCCCCGCGCGGACTGTCGCGGCTAGAATTGCGCAAGTTTTACGCCCCTGGAGCCCCCACCATGTCCGACCACAACACCTCGCACGCCCCTGAAACACACTCGGCCGACGCCGTGGAGAACGTGGTTCCATTCATGCCCGTGGTGCTCCCCGTGGTGGGCGGCATCATGATCTTTCTGTTGGCCTTCATCGCCGTGATGATGGCCTGATCGCCCTGATATATCTCTGACAGGCCGCAGGCGGCCACCGCCACCTGTCACCATGAGCCCCGCAGCGCGGGGCTTTTTTTCGTCCCGCACACCCGTTTGATCCGTCGAGGAGACTTCCCATGAGACCCGGACACGCACTCGTCCTTTTTTCCGGTGGCCAGGACTCCACCACCTGCCTGGCCTGGGCGCTGGAAAACTTTGCCCATGTGGAAACCATCGGTTTTGACTACGGCCAGCGCCACCACATCGAGCTGCAGGCACGCCAGACGGTGCTGTCGTCGCTGCGCGCGCAATTTCCGCACTGGGCTGCAAAGCTCGGCGACGACCACATGCTCGACCTGGCCGTGCTGGGCCACATCAGCGACACGGCATTGACCAGCGACACAGAGATCCAGATGACCGCAGCGGGCCTGCCCAACACCTTTGTGCCGGGGCGCAACCTGCTGTTCTTCCAGCTCGCCGCCGCCGTGGGCTACCGGCGCGGGCAACACACCCTGGTGGGCGGCATGTGCGAGACCGATTTTTCGGGCTACCCCGACTGCCGCGACGACACGCTCAAGGCCCTGCAGGTGGCCGTGTCGCTGGGCATGGGGCAGCGCTTCACCTTCGACACCCCCCTGATGTGGCTGGACAAAGCCGAAACCTGGGAGCTGGCCCGGTCGCTGGGCGGGCAGGTGCTGGTGGATCTGATCGTGAACGACTCTCACACCTGCTACCACGGCGTGCGCGACGCCCTGCACGCCTGGGGCTATGGCTGCGGCACCTGCCCGGCCTGTGCGCTGCGCAAGGCGGGCTTCGAGCGCTGGACGGCAAGACAAACCCCCTGAGTCGCCTTCGGAGCCTTTCCCCTGGGAGGGGGGCGCACCCCGTGGCCTGGCAGAGCCAGTTCCACGGGTGCACTGGCTTGGGGCGCGCCGGTCTCAACGGCTGGCTGCTACCTCACGAAGGGCGTGAACGGCACATTTTACAAAGCATAACCTCATGCTTTTTTTGCATGATTTTGCCCCCTGTCTGACAGACAAACGGGCGGCAGATTCATAAAATTGACACCCCAGCCGACCCGCGGAATCCGTGGAACTAGCCTCCACCCCGTGAGGCTGACACACGCACCCGCCCGCCGACTGAGCACGAAAGCCGTTTTCTCAAAGGCAGCGCTCAGCATCGCACCTGCGCCAGGCCTTGCCGCGATCCACCAGGTCCGCTTCCTTTGAAAAAACTGTTTTTCAACTTAGGAAGCTCCCCGATGAACGCACCCACCATGCAGGGCCTGAATCTCAACGCCCCCTCGTACGTCAAAAACGCCCGGCTGCTTGCCTGGGTGGCCGACATGGCCGCCCTGTGCAAGCCCGAAAGCATCTATTGGTGTGACGGGTCCAAGGAAGAGTACGACCGCCTGTGCCAACAACTGGTCGATGCTGGCACCTTCAAGAAGCTCAACCCCGCCAAGCGCCCCGGCAGCTTCCTGGCCTGGTCCGACCCATCGGACGTGGCCCGCGTGGAAGACCGCACCTACATCTGCTCGGCCGCCAAGGAAGACGCAGGCCCCACCAACAACTGGATGGAGCCCGCGCAGATGCGCGCCACGCTGCAGCCCCTGTTCGACGGCTGCATGAAGGGCCGCACCATGTACGTGGTGCCTTTCAGCATGGGCCCGCTGGGCAGCCACATCGCCCACATCGGCGTGGAGCTGACCGACAGCGCCTACGTGGCCGTGAACCAGCGCCTAATGACCCGCATGGGCAAGGCCGTGTACGACGTGCTGGGTGTGGAAGGCGAGTTCGTGCCCTGCATGCACACCGTGGGCGCCCCTCTGGCCGCTGGCGAGAAGGACACCACAAGCTGGCCTTGCAACCCCAAGGTCAAGTACATCGTGCACTACCCCGAAACGCGCGAGATCTGGTCCTACGGCTCGGGCTACGGCGGCAACGCACTGCTGGGCAAGAAGTGCCTGGCCCTGCGCATCGCCTCCACCATGGGCCGCGACCAGGGCTGGCTGGCCGAGCACATGCTCATCCTGGGCGTGACCAACCCTGCGGGCAAGAAGTACCACGTGGCAGCCGCCTTCCCCAGCGCCTGCGGCAAGACCAACTTCTCGATGCTGGTGCCGCCTGAGGCCGGTTTTGCAGGCTGGAAGGTCACCACCATCGGTGACGACATCGCCTGGATCAAGCCCAACGCCGACGGCAAGATGCTCGCCATCAACCCCGAAGCCGGTTACTTCGGCGTGGCCCCCGGCACCAACATGCACACCAACCCAAACTGCATGCGCAGTCTGGACAAAGACGTGATCTTCACCAACGTGGCCCTGACAGACGATGGCGACGTGTGGTGGGAAGGCATGGAAAAGGACACCGGCAAGCTGCCCGATCACCTGATCGACTGGCAAGGCAAGGACTGGACGCCCCAGATCGCCAAGGAAACCGGCGCCAAGGCCGCCCACCCCAACTCGCGCTTCACCGTGGCCGCTGGCAACAACCCTGCGCTTGATGCGCAGTGGGACGACGCCAATGGCGTGGCGATCGACGCCTTCATCTTCGGCGGCCGCCGCTCGACCACCGTGCCGCTGGTGACGGAAGCCCGCACCTGGACGGAAGGCGTGTACATGGCCGCAACCATGGGCTCCGAAACCACCGCCGCCGCCTTTGGCGCGCAGGGCGTGGTGCGCCGCGACCCGTTCGCCATGCTGCCCTTCTGCGGCTACAACATGAGCGACTACTTCCAGCACTGGCTCAGCATGGAAGGCAAGATCGCCGCCACCGGCAAGTCCGTGCCCAAGGTCTTCTGCGTGAACTGGTTCCGCAAGGACGAGGCGGGCAAGTTCGTCTGGCCCGGCTACGGCGACAACATGCGTGTGCTCAAGTGGATGATCGACCGCATCGAAGGCCAGGCCCAGGGCCAGGAAACGATGTTCGGCGTGGCCCCCCAGTACGCCGAGATCAACTGGACGGGCCTGGATTTCAGCGCCCAGAAGTTCGACGCCGTGACCAGCATCGACAAGGCGGCTTGGGCCGAAGAGTTCAAGCTGCACGACACCCACTTCGAGCAACTGGCCTACCACCTGCCAAAGGCACTACTCGATACCAAGGCACAGTTGGAAGAGCGCCTCGCAGGCGCCTGACCCAACAACCGCAGGGCCCAGGCGGCACGCCCTTCAGGTGCTGCTGCCAGGCCCGCCTAGCTCGCTATTTTATTAATAGCAAACTCTGAATACAGTTAAGCGGCAGAGGCCTTTTTCTTGCAGGCCCCTGCGTCAACCGCTTGACGTCATCCCATCAGCACCCAGTGGTTGTCCAGCGCCATGGGCTGCGGCCACACCAGGAAGGCGGGCGCCGCCGTGGGGTGCCAGCGCACCAGGCCGGGCGCTGTGGCCACCAGCACGCCGCCGCCGGGCTGCGGGCCGGTCCAGTGGGTCAGGGCGTAGGCCTCCTGCAGTTGCACGATGGTCGAGAGCTTGTCGGGCGCGCCGGGTTGCCACAGCTGCGCAAGCCCCGCCTTGTTGCTCGACAGCACAAAGCCGCCGCTGTGCGCGGGGGTGATGTCGCCTGAATAACCATAACCATCGTTCACACGGCTGGGCAGCTCCAAGCGGTTGTTCTCCAACACGGCCAGGATGGGGGCCTCGGCACGGCGTGCGGGGCTGTCGTGTTCGGCCTGCAGGGACACGCCCAGGCGGGGTGGCTCGGGCTGTGCGCCACCGGACGCCGCCCGGCTCCAGGCAATGTGGCGCATGCCCAGGCGCGGGTCGTCCAGCCGCCACTGGCGGGCAATGCCGCCCGTCTGCACGTTGATGCGCACCAGGGTCGATTCCATGCGGTGGTGGTCGTACTTGGTGTCTGCCAGATTGCGCGGCAAGCCCCCGTTGGCCACCACGACGTGGCCGCTGCCATCGAGCAGCACCTGGTGCGGGTCGATGCCGCCGCTGTCCCACTCGTCCTCTTTGCGCAGAGTGGCCGCGTCGCGCACGCCAATGCGCCCACGCCCGCTGCGGTAGTCGATTTCGGTGCTGTAGAGCAGTTTGCCGTCGGCCGACGGCACGGTGTGGCCGCTGAACAGCACGGCATCGGCGTCCTTGTCCAGCGTGACCTGGCGCACCACCTTGCCCGCACCATCGCAGCGCATCAACCAGGTGCCGGGGCGCACGCCGTTGATGAGCAAGCCGCCATCGGCCAGCGGCACCAGGCCATGGGGCCGCGTGGGCAGGGGCACGGCGTAGCGGATGCTGAGCTTTTTGCTGCCCCAGTCTGCAGCCAGCACGCCAGCGTAGTGGGTGTCGGTGGCCTTGGGACCGCGCCAGGCGGCGCCCACGTAGGTGACGGCATCGTCAGGCGCGGTGGCCGCCAGGGCCAGGCCATGGCCCCAGGCGCCTGACGATGCTGCAAGGGCCGTCAAAGCGCCGCGCGAGAGCAGTGCCCGGCGGCCCAGCATAGGAGAAGTCATGTGCGTGTCCTTCAAGATGGAGGGCCGAAGCCCGGGCCTCTGGTCAGAACAGAACTTCAGCTGTCAACGAAGCGGAGCGCGGTGCGCCCAGCACCATGCGTGCACCGCTGTTGTTCAGCGTGCTGATGTACTTTTTGTCAAACAGGTTGTACAGATTCAGGCGCAGGTTGACGTTGCGATTGACCTTGTAGGCAGCCATCAGGTCCGCCACCACGAAGGAAGGGATTTTTGGCATGTTTTGTACACCCAGGTTGGTGCCCGCCGTCACCACGCGCTTCTGGTCCGACACATAACGCACGCCGCCACCCAGGGTGAAGGCGTCCCATGTGTACGAAGTCCAGGCCGTGGCCGTGAGGTCGGGCGACCAGCGCACGCTGTCGCTGCGCGTCACCACGCCCGCACTGTCACGGCTGGCCTGGCCCAAGGCACGGGTCTGGGTCTTCGCAATACCGGCCGACACCTGCCAGAAGTTGGTGATCTGGCCCACGGCGGCCAGCTCGATGCCCTGCACGCGGGTCTTGCCGTGCTGGGTGTAGAGGCCGGTTGTCGAGTCGTACGTCACCTGCTTGTCGTTGTCGGTGCGGAACACGGCGGCCGTCAGGTTGAGGCGGTTGTTCAGCAGTTCCCACTTGGTGCCCAACTCGATGTTGCGGGTCTCCTGCGGGTCCAGCGCGGCGTTGTTCTGGTTGGTGGCGGTTGGCGACAGTGCAAAGTTGGCGCCCCCCGGTGGCGTGAGCGAGTTGCCCAGAGCTGCGTAGATGCTGCCGTTGGCGGCGGGTTTGTAGAGCACGCCCAGCTTCCAGCTCGCCAGGTTGCCCGACACGCCCATGTCCGTGGGTGCCAGCGCGCCAGCACCATAGCCAGGGTAGCTGCCCGCGTTGGCGGTGGTCACGATGGTCTTGGCGTTCGTCTTGGTGCGGTAGTGCTCGTAGCGCAGGCCGCCGCTGACCTGCCACTGGTCATTGAGCTGCAGCGTGTCAAACGCATACAAGGCAGCGGTGCTGGTGTTGCCGTCGGTATCGGCGCCCGTTTTATAGGGCAGGCCCAGCACATCACCCGGATTGGGCGCATACAGATTGGCGGGCGGGCTGACGGTGGCGGGATACGCCACGCCGTTGATGGTCTGGGCCGTGGTGCCAAAGCCCAGGGTCTTCTGGCGCTCATACATCAGCTCCAGACCGGCCGATACGGTGTGCTTGACCGAGCCGGTGGCGAACTCGCTGGTCAGGTTGGTGAGGTTGGCCAGCACGTCGTTGGCCTGGTCCACGCGCTGGCGCCTGCGGTCCACTGTCCAGCTATTGGGCTGGGCCAGGTTGGCGGCATTGATGTTGTGCACACCGGTGAGGCTGCGGTCCATTTTGGTGGTGCCCGCCCGCGCGATGTTGCGCACCACGGTGCCACCGCCCAGGTCATGCTCGAACTTGACGCTCACCATGTCGGCGTCCACCTTTTCGTAGTCGCCCGAGCTGCCGTAGAAGTTCTCGCGGTTGACCTGGCGGCCAGTATTCACCTGCGCCGCTGCGTTGTAGAAGCCGGGCATGCCGATGGTGGGAATACCGCCGTCAGGCACGTTGTCCTGGCGCACGTGCTGCGAATACAAGTAGATGCGCGTGGGCGTGCCCAGGCCAAACGCGAAGGATGGAGCAATGGCGTAGCCGTTGTTCTCGACCACATTGCGCCCTTGCACGCCACCGGCCTGGCCCATCACGTTCAGGCGCGCAGCGGCGGTCTCGCCCAGGCGCTTGTTCAGGTCAGCCGTCACGCGCTTGTGGTTGGCCGTGCTCCAGGTGGTGTTCAGGCCGTACTGGTCGGTACGGCTGGGCAGCTTGGTGATCAGGTTGATGTAGCCCGAGGCCGCGCCCCGGCCGATGTCGGCGCCTGCGGGGCCCTTCACCACCTCCACCTGGTCCACGTTGAACACATCGCGGGTGATGGCGCCCAGATCACGGATGCCGTCGATGAAGGTGGCCGTCTGCGTGGAAAACGCGCGCAACATAAAGGTGTCGCCCGCCGACGTATTGCCGTTTTCACCCAATTGCATGGTGATCCCGGGCGTGTTGCGCAATGCATCCATCAGCGAGGCACCGCCTTGCTCGCGAATCACGTCCTGGTTGATGACCGAGATGGTCTGCGGCGTGTTCACCAGCGGCTGCGTGAGCTTGGGATTGGCCGCCCTCTCGGTTTTGTAGGGAATGGCCGCGTCCGAGCTGACGGTGGTCTCGGGCAGGCTTTTCTCGGCGGCCTGTGCCGCAACTGACACAACCCCAGGCAGGGCTGCAATCGCCAGTGCGAGAAGTTTGGGTGGAAACGAGGGGTGGGATTTGGTGGCGCGCGCCATGGCTTCTCCTGGGTGTTTGTGAAAGCTGGCTGACGTTCCACAAAGAGCACCCCAGGGTGGGCGCGTGCGATCAAGCAGATGGTTGGCTCTTGCTATATCTTATGTTGAATGATAATTACTATCATTTATATTTGTAGCAATGTGTCATATTTGCGACACAGCACAAGCCCACCGCCGCCATGCCGCTTTTGCCTGCGCTGAAAGTCGCTGCGACGACAGAGCACAAGCAGCTGACCCGGGCGCAAGAAAAAAAGCCGTGGCATGCCACGGCTTTGAATATTCTTCGCACACCCACACGGCCTGGGCCGCGTGGGCAGTGGTTTCAGTAGTACTTGCGGATGTCTTCCACGGTCGGGATGCCCATCGCGTGGTTCAACTCGACCATGATGCGCGGGTCCTTCAGGGCGACTTGCCAGGTGCGCTCGTCTTCAGCGGCAAGGCGGCGGCGTTCCGTCCAGGTCTGTGCGGCGCTGCGCAGAACCACGCCGGCACGGCGGGCGGGAGCGCTCAGCAGGGCCAGGCCCGCAAACGCGACGAGCCACAGCACCATCCAGGCGGCCAGCAGGTGGCCTTCGCTCCAGGTGTCGATCACCTGATTGGCCACCACCAGCAGGGCCGAAACCACGGCTGCGAGCAACAGAGAGGCAGCACCACGGGCGCCGTCGAAGCGGGCAGCAGCGCCCTTCAGGGCTGTAGCTGCGTTTTCGGCGCGGACAACACCAGGGTGTTCGGTGGGGTAGCTAACGTGTGCAAAGCTGGTCATTTTGGTTTCCCTTGTCAAACGCTTGTGGCGAGATTGCCGGGCGATGGGTGAATACTAGGGTTTACCCTTTGCTTATTCAAGTTTATATTTTGAATCATCGATATTCATATCAGTGATGATTGCACCATGGGCACCTTGAACTTCCGCTCCTTGGACCTGAACCTGCTGCGCGTGTTTGACGAGGTGATGGCCGAGCGCAGCCTGACGCGCGCGGCACACAAGCTGTCCATCACCCAGCCCGCCGTGAGCAATGCCATACGGCGCCTGCGCGATGTGCTGGGCGATGAGCTGGTGGTGCGCAGCGGCCAGGGGGTGGAGCCCACGCCACGGGCGCTGGCGCTGTGGCCCCCGGTGCGCGAGGCCCTGGCCCATTTGCAGGAATCCCTGGCGCCCGGACGGTTCGAGCCCGCCACGGCCGAGTCCACCTTTGTGCTGGCCATGGCCGACGCCACGGCCGCCACGCTGGTGCCTGCCTTGGTCGAGATCATCGAACGCGAGGCGCCCGGCATTTCCATCCGGGTGCTGCCGCTGACCACCCGCGACCCCCGGCGCCTGCTGGACGAGGAAGCCGCCGATATGGCCGTGGGCTACTTCCCAGCCGCACTGGCGGACCTCACGGCGCGCGCCCAGTCGGGCGGGGTGGTGGCGTTTGATAGCCGCCGCCTCTACGACGGCGAGTATGTGTGCGTGATGCGCAAGGGCCATCCGCTGGCAGACAGTCCGCTGACCCTGGACGCCTATTGCGAGGCCCGGCATATGCTGGTCAGCTTCTCAGGCCGCCCCTTCGGCTTCATCGACGAGGCCCTGGCCTCGCTGGGGCGCGAGCGCAAGGTGGTGATCACGGTCAACCAGTTCTTCACCGCCGGGCGGGTGGTGTCTGGCTCTGACCTGCTCTCCGTGCTGCCGCGCCACTTCGTGCCCGTGACCGGCATTGCCGACGCGCTGGTGCAAAGAACCTTGCCGTTTGACGTGCCGCCCGTGCATGTGGATGCGCTGTGGCGACGGCGGGGCCCACAGCAGACCGCCATGCCCTGGCTGCTGCATGCGCTCGCGCGCTCCGCCCGGCGGACCTTCCCGGAGCAAGGAACACACGAGAGCCCGTAGACTGCGCAGTCGATGAACATCCAGCTTCTGTCCGACCTCCACCTGGAGGCGCATCCCCACTTTGCCCCCGAACCTGCCCCCGACGCCGATGTGCTGGTGCTGGCGGGCGACGTGGGCTCGTACCAGCCCGGCTCGCAACTGAACGACGATGACTTTGGCCTGGCCCGGTTTTCGCCACTGCCCCAGCATGCGGGCTGGCCCACCCCGGTGTTTTTTGTGCCCGGCAACCACGAGTACGACGCCCAGGACTTCGACGCCGCCCACCTGCGCCTGCGGCAGACCTGCGACCGCCTGGGCATTGTGTGGCTGGAGCGCGAAACGCAGGTGCTGCAAGGCGTGCGGTTTGTGGGCACTACGCTGTGGAGCGACTTTGACGCCCTGGCCGACCATGAAGGCGCCACCGACCTCACGCGGCGCCTGAAACTGCGCGACAAGGCCTTCCGCGCCGCCAACTTCTACCTGCGCAAAACCGGCGGCACCCGGCACGGAGAGCCGTTTTTGGCCGAGCCCCTGCGCGAACAGGCCCTGGCCTGCCAGGAGTGGCTGACGGCCGCATTGCAGCAGCCGTTCGATGGCCCGACGGTGGCTGTGACACACTTTGCGCCCAGCCTGAAAAGCGCCGACCCGCGCTATGGCCTGGTGCCCGGCACGGCGGGGTTCTGCAACGCCCTGGATGCGCTGCTGCCCCATGCCCAACTGTGGCTGCATGGCCACCTCCACGCGCCCAGCGACTATGTCGCCAGCGGCCAGCGCAGTGATGGAACCACGTGGCGGTGCCGCGTGGTTGCCAACCCGCTGGGCTATGCCCGCAAAGGTGAACAGGTCACCTTCATGCCACGGCATGCCGTCACCGTATGATCGGCGCGCGGGTGCTTGGACACCCCCGCGCGCCGGAAGAAAAACATGACAAAGGTCAAGACAACAGGCACCTGCGCAGAGTAGTCTGCCTTATCCCTTCTCGGAGAAAACCATGAACATCCTGCTCGCTGTCGATGGCAGCGCCTACACCAAAAAAATGCTGGCCTATCTCGCCACCCATGAAGAACTGCTGGGCAGCACCCACACCTACACGGTGCTGACTGTGCAGTCCCCTCTACCCACCCGCGCCCGTGCCGCGCTGGGCAAGGAAGTCGTGGATGCCTACCACGCCGAAGAAGCCGACAAGATCCTCGCACCCGTATGCAAGTTTCTGACCCGCCATGGCGTGGATGCCAAGCGCAACGTCAAGGTGGGTGCCGTGGGCGAAACCATTGCCAAAGTGGCCGACACCGGCAAGTTCGACCTGCTGGTGATGGGCTCGCACGGCCACGGCGCCCTCGCCACGCTGGTGATGGGCTCGGTCACCACCCAGGTGCTGGCCCAATGTGGAGTGCCTTTGCTGATCGTGCGCTGAGGCCTGCAGGCCTTTGTTTGAAGGCCCCGGAGCCCCGCCTTGCGCGGGGCTTTTTTATGGCGGCGAGGTTCTAGATATCAGCGTGCCGCCAGGCCATCAAAGCCGATGCGCACCACCAGATCCACGATTTCCGCGTCCGAATACTCGCCGCTTTCCTTGAGGAAACACACCATCGGATCGCAGGCCCGCGCATACAGGGCGTGCAGCACCACTGCGGGAGGCAGGGTGGCGTCGATCACACCCTGCGCCTGGGCTTCGACGATCCATCCGTTGATCCGGTCGCTGACCACGGCCATGCCGTTGATGTAGTCCTGGTTCGTCATCAGCACCCCGCGCAACGTGGAGTTGCGGCTTGGGAGCAGCGGCATTTCGTTGGCCAGCAGGCGCTCCAGCGACCAATGCAACAGTGCGCGGAGTTTGTCCAGCGGCGGCATCTCGGCAGGCAGGCCCGCCAGATAGGCCTGCACCCGCCCCAGCACCTGCACCATGGCCGCACTGCACAGCTCTTCCTTGCTGCAAAAGTGCTTGTACAGGCTGGCCTTCGCGATGCCTACGTCGTTGGCGACATCGTCCATGGTCATGGTGTCAAAGGGCTTTTCGCCCAGCAGAACACAGGCAGAGCGGAGGATGGCTTCCTCGCGCGCCTGGTGCATCTGCTCCTTGAACGAAACTTTGGTTGGCTGCGTTTGCATGGGGTCTATTTTATACATTGCAGTAAAAAAATAAATACCCTGGTTGCAATAAAACCAAAGGGTTTACACTCAGGGCACCAGTGCCTGGGCGGCGGCGCCGGTCAAGGCGGCCGACAAGGCATCGAGCAGTTCGGACTCCAGGTTCCAGCAATGCCAATACAGCTGGATCGGCAGAGAGCGGCCCGGCGCAAGGTCCACCATGCTGCCATCGGCGATGGGGCCGCGCGCGAGCGACTCGGGCACCACGCCCACCGCCCAGCCTGCGGCCACGGCACGCATCTGCGCCTCGGAGCCCGGCACAAACAAGTGATTGAGCGCCACGCGCTTGAGCCCGAACGCCCGCGCCACGAACTCGGCCGCCATATCGTCCTTGCGGTTGAACGACAGAAACGACACATCACGGAAATTGTGGGGCGTGAGCCCCTGCGGCAGGTGCTTGTTTGCATAGCCCGTCGACGCCACGGCCACGTAATGCATGGCACCAAGCGGCACCATCTTGCAGCCGCGCAGCGCCTGCTTGAGCGTGGTCACGCAGCCCAGCACCTGGCCCGAGCGCAGCCACTCCTGCGTGAAATCCTGGTCGTCCACGATGATTTCGAGCGGCACGCGCTCACGCACCAGGTCGTGCAGCGCGCCCATGGCCCAGGTGGCAATGCTGTCGGCGTTGATGGCGATCGAAATGCGCTCGTCCTCGCGCGTGCCGCCGGGTGCGCTGGGCGCAAGCTCTTGCAGGTCACGCTCCAGGTCGGCGCGCAGCAAACGCATCTGCTTGGTGTGCTTGAGCAGCAATTGCCCGGCCGACGTGGGCCGCAGGGGCCGGCTGCGCACGATGAGCACGGAGCCCACCTGCGCTTCCAGCGCGCGCAGGCGCTGCGATACGGCTGACTGCGTCACGCTCAGGCGCTGCGCGGCGCGCTCAAAGCCCCCTTCCTCAACGATGGCGGCAAGGCATTCCAGGGCGGCGGGGTCATAGGCACTCATGGGCGGAAGTCTCCAACAAAAACGAGAGGCTGGGTAGCAGCATTTATTAGGTATTCTGATGTTTTTGGAGTAAGTTTAATTTTGCTTTTAGTGGAACGCAATGTCGCGCACACTGCGCCCTCATGAAAACCATCATTTTGGGCGCCGGCATTATCGGCATCAGCACGGCGTGGCACCTGCTGGAGCGCGGTCACGAGGTCATCGTGGTCGACCGTCAGCCCGATGCGGCGCTCGAAACCAGCTTTGCCAATGCGGCGCAGATCTCGGTGAGCTACTGCGAGCCCTGGGCCAACCGCGAGGCGCCGTGGAAGGCGCTCAAGTGGATGTTCGACAAAGAGGCCCCGCTGCTGTTTCGCCCACAGATGGACTGGCAGCAATGGCGCTGGGGCCTGCAGTTTCTGGCGCAATGCAACGACGCGGCTTTCGAGCGCAATGTGCAGCAGATCGTGGCGTTGGGTGCCTACAGCCATGCCGCGCACAAGGACCTGGTCCGCGCCACGGGCATCGAATACAACCGGCTCGAACGCGGCATCGCCCACTTCTACACCGACCAAAAATCGTTTGACGCCGCAGGCCATGCGGTCGAACTCATGCGCAAACACGGCGTGCAGCGCCGCCTGGTCAGCCGCGAGGAGCTGCTCCAGATCGAACCGGCCTTCAAGGCCTACGGCGACCACATCACCGGCGGCACCTACACCAGCACCGACGAGAGCGGCGATGCACGCGTGTTCACCCAAGAGCTGGCCCGCCGCTGCGCAGAGCACGGCGCGCAGTTCCTCTACGGCCACGACGTGCTGCGCCTCAATCAGATCGGGAATGCTATCGATTCAGTAGCTGTTTGCGCACGCCAATCAAGCGCTAGCGGCAAAAAAGACTTCATTTTGAAAGGTGACGCCATCGTTGTGGCTTGCGGCTCTTACAGTGCGCCGCTTCTGCGCAGCGTGGGTGTGGACTTGCCGATTTACCCTGGCAAGGGCTACAGCGCCACTTTTCCATTACTCCGGCCCGAGGCCGCGCCCCAGGTTTCGACCATCGACGACGGCCGCAAGATCGCCATGAGCCGCCTGGGCAACGTGCTGCGCGTGGCAGGCACCATCGAGCTCGGTGGCTACGACCTGTCGCTCGACAACGCCGTGGCCAAGGCCCGCTGCCACATGCTGTCGCGCCGCATCGAGGAAATCCTGCCCGGCGTGTGCGACACCCGCACACCCGAGCAGGGCGGCGATCCGCAATACTGGACCGGCCTGCGCCCCGCCACGCCCACCAACATCCCCTTCATCGGCCAGACCCGCGTGGGCAAGCTGTGGGTCAACGCGGGCCATGGCACCTTGGGTTGGACGCATGGCGCGGGCTCGGGCAAGGCACTGGCGGAACTCATCAGCGGCCAGGTGCCGGCGATGAACTTCGGGTTCTACGGTGTGAAGCACGGCGAGCGCGCGCTGACGGCAGCCAGAGCTGCCTGAGGAAGCGCCCTGCAGGGCTCCAAGCTACGCGCCCAGCCAGAGCTTCCCGCCCTGAAACCCCTCGCCAGCCAGCATGCCCACCAGCGTGGCTGCCAGCAACACCCCCACCAGCACGGAGCCCCGCAGCGCCGGGGCGCGTAGCCGCTCGGGCAGGTTCCAGTACAACGCGCAGCCTCCATGGGTGCACAAGGCCAGCACCGCCAAAAAATAGTACGGACCGAAAAACCACTGCCAGGGCGGCGTATGCAACCCCGCCGCCGCAAACTGCAGGTTGGTGTCCACCCCCTGCAAGCGCGCGAGCAGCACCGCCGCCACGTGGTTCAGCAAGAACAGCGACAGGTAAGCGCCCGACGCCGCCTGCACCCACGCCACGGCGCCCTGGCGCTGGCGCCGCCCACGCCACAGCAGCGTGAGCCCGCTGCCCGCCTGGAACATCACCACGGCCAGCAGCATGCCTTCGACCAGCGGCTGGCGGTACACGCCGCGCAGCGCCTGCAGCACCACCTGGTGCGCGGCGGCGCCCGCCAGGCCCACAAGATGGCTCAGCAGATGCATCGCCAAGAACAGGGCCAGCGCCATGGCACTGGCGCGGTGCAATACACGTAGAGCGGGCCGACCACGCCACATCCACACACCTGCAAGGCCGATGATGGCCGCGCCCAGAGCGGGCTGGATGGTTTCGTGCATGGTGTGGGGTCCTCCGGGTGGTGCGTTCAATGGAAGGCGGCAGAATAGGTCGGCCCGGCTCTTCCGCCTACTCGCATTGCACTCAGGTTTTCCATGTCCAAAGCCGCATCGCCTCCCCGCCGCACGCCCCGGCAGGAGCGCTCTCAGTTCACCGTCGATGCCATCTTCGAGGCCGTTGCCCGCATCGTGGCTACGCATGGCGAAGGCGCACTCACCACCAACCGCATCGCCGAACTGGCGGGTGTGTCCGTGGGCTCTCTGTACCAGTACTTTCCGAGCAAGGATGCGATCCTGCTGGCCATGCTGGACCAGCATTGCGACCGTGTGATGCTGGAGCTGGACGCCCTGCTCGCCCAGGCCCGCGCCGAGGGCTGGACGCCCGACCAGCAAGTGCGCCTGTACGTGCGCCACTACCTGCAGGCTTTTGGCGGCGGCCCACCGGAAGGACGCGCGCTCGCCCGCCTGTCGTGGAAGCTCGACTACCGCGCGTCCGTGCTGGTTTCGGTGCGCGGCACCAGCGAACGGCTGGCCCTGCATCTGGGGCAGATGGCACAGGCTCAGCAAATGCGCGTGCCCTCGGCCGCCCAACTCTTCGTGCTCACCCGTGCCTTCATGGGCGCGGTGCGCGCCGCCTCGCTGGAGCAGTCGCCGTTGCTGGACAGCCCTGAGTTCGAGGAAGCGCTCGTTGGACTGTGCCTGTCGTACCTGGGGCCTTCCGGTGTCTGCGACGCTACGATGGCGCCATGACCACGCCCAACGCACCACATTACCTTTTCCTCACCACCTCCACCCGCGAGCCGGGCCACACCGGCAATACCGAATGGCTGGCCCGCCAAGCCGCCGCTGCACTGCCTAAAGACACCCTGCAGACATGGCACCACCTGGCGCGCATGGACTTGCCGCCCTTCGTGGACCAACGCCACACCACGGGCACCTACGCGCCGCCCGAAGGCGACATGAAGACCTTGCTCGACGCCACGCTGGCGGCCACGCACATCGTCTTCGTGACACCGGTCTATTGGTACAGCATCCCCTCGCCGCTCAAGACCTATCTGGACCACTGGAGCGCCTGGATGCGTGTGCCCGGCCTGGCCTTCAAGGAGCCCATGGGCGCCAAGACGCTGGCGCTCATCACCACCAGTGGCGACCGCGCCAAGGCCCAGCCCATGATCGACTCGGTGGCGCTGTGCGCGCAGTTCCTGTCGATGACCTGGGGCGGGGCTCTTTGGGGCAAAGGCGGGCCACCGGGCGCCGTTCAGGGGGATACGCAGGCGCTGGCTGCGGCGAGTCGCTTTCTGCTCGCGTCCGCCGCAGCCTGAACGCTTCAACGGTCCAGCGACCAGCGCTGGGCCAGGATGCCCAGCCATTCGTGCAACGCCAGGCTGCTGTCGGCCAACGCAGAGGCACGCGGCAGCACCCGGTACAACCTGCGGGTCTGCCCGCCCTTGAAGCCCATGGGCGCGGGCAGCACCTGTAGCCCGGCGCGCTCGAAGGCTTCGGCGGCGCGCACCATGTGCCAGCCGTGCGTGACCAGCGCAATGCGCTCGATGCCCGCGGCCTTGAGCACTGCAGCAGACTTTTCGGCGTTGCTGCGAGTATCAAGCGACTCCTCCTCCGTCCAGCGCACCCGGCCCTTGAACTCGCGCTCGACCACGTCCTTCATCACCAGCGCCTCGGCGCGCGTGCCGCCTGTGGAGCCCCCTGTCGCCAGAATGGGTAGCCCTGTTTGCTGGTGCAGGTACACGGCATAACGCACCCGCTCGCGGGCGCCCCGGCTGAGCACGTCTACCCCGTATTCAGGGGCCACGGTGTCGGCCCCACCGCCCAGCACCACGATGGCCTGGGTTTTCGATGCAGGCAACTGCTTGGGAGCCACGGCCGGATAACGCTCCAGGCTGCGCACCAGCGCATCGGCCACCGGCGGCCACGACAGCGCCAGCACCGACAGCAGCGACAGCACCACCACGGCCATGCCCGTGCGCGGGTGGCGGCGCGCCATCCACAGGCCAACAAACGCCAGCAGGATGCTGGACACCGGCGGCATCAGCAGCGCGGAAAAGATTTTCTTGAGAGCAAACAGCATGGAGATGCAGCCAAGGCACTGAGGCCAGGCCCTGGCTCAGTGCAGCAAACGCCGCTGGGCCAGAAAGTCCAGCAGCGCACCGTCAAACCCCTCTGGGTCTTCCAGCTGCGGCCAGTGCCCGACGTGGGGCAACTGCAAGGTCACCGCGTCGGGCAGCACCTGGGCCAAGGCTTGCAGGGCCGCTGGTGGTGTGCAGCGGTCCTGGTCACCGCCCACCAGCAGCATGGGCATCGCCAGGTGCGCCAGGGCGGCGGCACTCCGGTCGAAGGTGGGCAAGGCCTCCAAAGCACGCCGGTAAGCACCCGGATACACCTGGGCCAACGCGTGGCTGGCCAGCCGCACGCCTTCGGGCAGCGCGCCCGTGCCGATGAACTGGGGCACCAGCGTCTGCGCCAGCTGCTCCAGGCTGCCGCCAGCCTCCAGCACCTGCAAGGCCCGCAGCCGTGGCACCACCCAGTCCTCCACGGCCTGCGCATCCAGCGGCGGGCCGCCCGCGCACAGCACCATGCGGCTCACCTGCGATGGCGCACGCACGGCCACCTCCAGTGCCACCATCGCGCCCATACCGTGTCCCACCAGCGTGACGGGGCCGCTCTGCAGGGCGTCGATCAAGGCCAGGCAACGCTGCGCCAGCGCCTTGAAGGTGTAGGGCTCCACCGGCGCGCTGCGGCCGTAGCCCGGCATGTCCCAGGCCACCGCGCGGTAACCAGCCGTGGCCAATGTCTCCACCTGGGGCGCGAACGTGAGATGGTCGCCATCTGCGTCATGCAGCATGAGCACGGTCGGGCCGGAGCCCAAGGCGGTGAAGGTAGGAAGGACGGCCATGCAGTGGTGAAGGGAGGTGTAAACCCCGCAACAGCATCGTTGCGGGTGCCGCCTGATAATAGTTGCATCCCTCCCTGTTGCCATTGCTGGCGCCGTCTTTGTGAACCGCTCGTCCCCCCGCCCTGCCCTCGCTCTGCCCCCGAGCTTCTCGACCCGCGAGTTTCGCAATGCGCTGGGCATGTTTGCCACGGGGGTAACCATCGTCACCGCCCACAACGCGGCGGGCGATCTGGTGGGGCTCACGGCCAGCTCGTTCAATTCGGTGTCGCTCGATCCCCCTCTGGTGCTGTGGAGCCTGTCGCACGGCGCCAGCTCCATGTCCGCCTTTGCCAACGGCTCGCACTACGCCATCCATGTGCTGGCCGCAGACCAAAAGGCCCTGGCTGAACGTTTTGCCACGCGCGGCATCGACCGCTGGGAGGGCCTGGAGCATCGCCCCGGCATCAGCGGCGCCCCCCTGCTGGCCGGTGCCGCCGCCACGTTCGAGTGCTTCAACCGCAGCCAGTACAAAGAGGGTGACCACACCATTTTTGTGGGCGAGGTCGAGCGCTGCGAGCACCGCGCAGGGGCATCCCCCCTGCTGTACCACGGGGGCAAGTTCTACACCGAGCACCCGCTCTGAGTACCGCCGCCAGCGGCGCCTTCACCGTACAAAGGCAGGGTCAGCGGATGCGCTCAAAGAAAGCGAGCTGGGCTGAGCCTTCCTGGATCTTTTCCAGGTAAGGCAGGCAGGCGGGGGCAAACGGCCCCGTGCCCCATTTGCCACACAACTCGGCCGCGCGGGCCTGGCTGGTGGCGAAAATGACATCCACGTACACACCCTCTGCGCCCCGGAGCACGGCATGGCCCAGAAAACCTGGCTCTGCGGCATACAGGCTTTGCACCATGGTCTCCACGGCAGGGATCAGCTCGGCTTCGGTCACGCCTGGGGCCAGGCGGAAAGTGGAAAACTCCATACCTCCAAATTGGGTGATGGCAGGCAGTGCGGCGAGTTGGTTGGTCTTCATGCGGTGGGTTCGAAAAAACAAAAGGAACCTTGACCGTACCCACCCCCTGCTGCCACCGTGGCGTCAGCAGCTACGCCCGATGGCTTTGCGCCAGCGCCACGATGGCGCCCACAGCACCGCGCGCCTGAGGGCTGTTGTGCCAGCAGGTGGAGCGCATCATCTCCGAGATAGCTTTGGTCACGGCGGCCACGTCCGCGTCCGCCAACTCGGCCAGCGACGAGAACCCTATCTGCTCCAGGCGCGTGACGACGGTGGCCCCCACGCCATGCAGGGCCAACATTTGCTCTTTCTCTGCCGCAGGAAATCCCATATCACTCCACAGTGGGCATAACAACGATGGCGACTGTATTCGCTTGCACAAGCGCCATCCGTTTCACAAGACTTTGGCTTCCCGCCATGCGGCGAAGCTTACCGCTGCGCTACTGACACCGTGGTGTCGGTAACGCAGCCACCTTGGCGCACATCATTTGCTATGCTTTTAGAAGCAACAAGGCATTGAAGAACAAGCGGCAGAGGCACTTTTTACTAAAACCCCCTACTGAATCTGCACGGCGCTCCCCAGCGCCAGTTGGCCTTGCACGGGCAGCCACTGCACGCCGCTGGCGGCCTGGTCGGCGTTGGCAAAACGCAGCGCGTAGGCGGGTTTGTCCGCCAGGGCGGAGGCCTCGTCGGGGGCCGCCAGGCGCACCTGGTAGCTGCCAGCAGGCAGGCTGGCGGGCAAGGCCACGCTGCCGCTGAGTTGCAGGGTTTGGCCGGGCAAGGCCTGGCGCAGGTCGGTGCCGGCCAGGGGCAGGGGCGTGGCCTGCTGGTTGGCGTCCACCAGGTACAGCACCAGGGAGCGCACATTCAGCGGCTGCGCCCAGCCCTGGTTGGCCAGCGCCAGCGACCAATCCAGCGTGCCGCCCACGGGGGCCGCGCTGCTGTGGGCCACAGTTTGCAGCTCCAGCCGGTAGCCCAGCTTTTTCGACACATCGGCCATACAGCCGCCCGCCTGCCACTGGGCGAAAAAGCCGTCGTAGTAATCGCGGTTGAGATAGCTCATGCGGTAGGCCGCGCCTTCGGCCAGGATGTCCTGGCAGCGCATGCGGGCCTGGGCCACCTCAGGGGGGTAGCAGGTCTCGCCGCCCGCGCCGGTCAGCGCGCCCGCTTGTTGGGCATAGGTGCGCAGCGCGGCAGACTCTGCGGGATCTTCCGAAAAATAGGTGCCTACGTCGTCGGGGCTGGCCAGAAAACAGTCGTTGTGCAAGCCGATGCGTGTGATGGTGGCGGGGTCGGGGTACCAGCGCCTCAAATCAGCCGGATAGCGCACCTGCAGCGTGCGCTGGCTGGGCAAGGCAGCCAGCAGGGCATCGCGCACGGCGGCCTTGTTCACGTGGCTGGTGAGGTTGTTGGACGAGGTATGCCACTCGCCCCAGGCGCCAATAAAGCCGCCCTGCATCACGGCGATCACGTCGGCATTGGCCTGCAGCACGGGCGTGAGCTGGGTGATGTGGCGCTTGACGCGCGAAAGTGTTGCGTCGCGGGCGTTGAGGTAGTCGTTTTCCGTCTCGGGGTAGTTGTAGGCAAAGCGCAGCACGGCCTTGAGCCCCTGTTTGCGCAGGTTGGCAAAACCGGTGTTGAGTTTGTTGAGGTAGGTGGCGGGCAGATCGCGCGTGCGCCAGGCGCTCAGGTCGGCCGGGGTGTAGACCAGCCGTTGCCCGTCGTCCACCACATACTGCAGCGACGTGGCGGTGATGCGGGCCGGGTCGGTGGCAAAGCGGTAGAAGCCCCGCTCGGGATTGGGAAAGTCCTCGTCCGTGGGCTGCAGGCTGATCTGCACCATGGGTGCGGCGTTTTTAAGCGCGGCGCTGGTGGTGTCACCGCCTGGCGGGTCACCGCCCCCGCAGGACGCAAGCACGGAACACCACAAAGCCACCCCAACCCCACGCGCAGCGAGCTTTTTCATAGGCACCCCCTGGTTGTCCACCCCTGGTGCGCCACGGCGTGGCGCCCATGGTTCTGACTATGCCTGATATGTGTCCAAAATGTTTCTCACGGCAATGTAACGAACGGTGTCCGAAAGACCGCTGTCGATGTTTGGCGGGGGTAGCGTGCCCCTAAAAATCCATGCCGCCTACTGCGGTAAAGCGGTCATCTTTTGACAAGAAGCCTGTGGCTGAAAAAATACGGGGCTTTATGCTGCGGCGCACGACGACTCGTGCGCCGGGCTGTTTGCCACTGACTCAAGAATGGAGCCCAATGCCTGTCACCCGACGTATTCCCGCACTTCTCCTCGCACTCACCCTGGCTGCGTTCGCCAACGGCGCGCAGTCCCGGGAGATGGTGAGTGTCGCCAAGCCTGAGATCAACATGCGCTCAGGTGCCGGAACCCGTCATGGCGCGCTGTGGGCGCTGGGCAAGGGGTTTCCGCTGGAGGTCACGGGGCGCAGCGGCCAATGGCTCAAAGTGCGCGACTTCGAGAATGACACCGGCTGGGTCTTTCGCTCGCTGGTCAACAAAACACCCCATCACATCGTCAAGAGCCGCGTGGCCAACATCCGCAGCGCGCCCGGCACCCGCAGCCGCGTGCTGGGGCAGGCTGAGCACGGCGAGGTTCTGCGCACGCTGGACCGGCGCTCGGGCTGGGTGAAGGTTCAGCAGGACGACGGCCTCAAGGGCTGGGTGTCCAAGCGCCTGCTCTGGGGCTGGTAAGCCACCGGGGCCCGTCGGCCTCGGTGCGGGTGCGCGGCGGCCTCAGCGCGCCGCGTCGGGCAGCTCGATCTTGACTTCGAGCACTTCCAGGTTGTCCTGGCGTTCCAGGTGCACCTTGAGGTCGTCGGGGTTGATCTTCACGTATTTGGAGATCACGGCCACCAGTTCGCGCTGCAGCGCGGGCAGGTAGTCAGGCTCGGCAGCATTGCGGCCGTTGCGCTCATGCGCCAGGATGATCTGCAGCCGCTCCTTGGCCACGCTGGCGGTTTTTTTCTTCTCTCCGAGCAGGAAGGACAGGAAAGATGCCATGGCTTACTTGCTCCCGAACAGGCGTTTGAAGAAGCCGGGCTTTTCGGCATCGATGAAACGCAACGGCTTGTCGGTGGCGCCCAGGAAACGGTCGATCACATCCTTGTAGGCCTCGGACACATCCGTGTCCTTGGCGTGGATGGCGGGCGTGCCCTGGTTGGACGACTGCAGCACCACTTCCGACTCGGGAATCACACCGATCAGCTTGATGCGCAGGATGTCCTGGATGTCTTCCAGGCTCAGCATCTGGCCGTCCTGCACGCGGCTGGGGTTGTAGCGCGTGATGAGCAGGTGCTCCTTGATGGGCTCGCCACCGTCGATGGCGCGTTTGGTTTTGCTGCCCAGCATGCCCAGGATGCGGTCGGAATCGCGCACGGACGACACCTCAGGGTTGGTCACCAGCAGCGCCTCGTCGGCGAAGTGCATGGCCATGAGGGCGCCGCTCTCGATACCGGCAGGCGAATCGCACACGATGTACTCGAAGTCCATCGCCGCCAAGTCCTTGAGCACTTTTTCGACGCCCTCTTGCGTCAGGGCGTCCTTGTCGCGTGTCTGGCTGGCGGCCAGCACGAACAGGTTGTCGCACTGCTTGTCCTTGATGAGGGCCTGGTTCAGGTTGGCCTCGCCATGGATCACGTTGATGAGGTCATACACCACGCGGCGCTCACAGCCCATGATGAGGTCCAGGTTGCGCAGGCCGACGTCAAAGTCGATCACGGCGGTCTTGTGGCCGCGCAGGGCGAGGCCGGTGGCAAAGCTGGCACTGGTGGTGGTCTTGCCCACGCCACCTTTGCCGGAAGTCACGACGACGATTTTGGCCATGTGTTGCTGATTCTCTGTGGGGTTGATACGAATGGAAAATGGCGTCAGGCAAGCGGCTCGATGAGGAGCTTTTCGCCGTCAAGCCGCACCTGGGCCGGTTTACCGCGCACCTCGGCGGGCAACTCGGTCTCGGTGGTGCGGTAGATGCCTGCAATGGAGACCAGCTGCGGCTCCAGGCAGGTCGAAAAAATGCGGGCCTCGGTGTTGCCGCGCGCACCGGCAATGGCACGGCCGCGCAGCGGGGCATAGACGTGGATATTGCCGTCGGCAATCACCTCAGCGCCAAAGCTCACCACGGCCATCACCACCAGGTCGGCGCCGCGCGCATAGACCTGCTGGCCCGAGCGCAGGGGTTTGTCCACCACCACGGCGCCAGGGCCGGGCATGGGCACTTCGCGCACTACTTCGACCTCGACCTCGCGGATCACTTCGCGCACTTCAGGAGCCTGCGCTTCAGCGCGGGCGGGCGGCGCATCGGGCGCGGCGGTCAGGCCGGCGGCACGCGCGGCATCCATCTGGGCGGGGCTGCCGCCGCGCACGGCCACGGGCAGGGTGTTGTGGCGGCGCAGTTCGGCAGCGATGGCGGCAAAGTCGATGGCCGCCTCGGCCTCGCGCACGGCGGCCAGGTCGATCAGCACCGGATCGTTGTCGAAAAAACCGGGGGCATCGGCCACGCGCTCGGCCAGGTCAGCGCCAAACTGCGCGGCGTCGGTGGTCTTGAGCACCACGGCCACCACGGGCAGCGAAGCGCTTTTGAGGTCAAAGCTGGTGCGGGCCTGGGCCGCCGTCGTAAGGGCCATGAATCGGGAGCAATGGAAAGGAGCGCGGGAACCTGTCCCGGAAGGCGCAAAGTGTACCGTGGGCCTGTGTAAGAACGTGTTTTAGGCCCTACACGGTCAGAACGCGCGCGCAGCGGGCGCGGCCAGCGTGCGCAAAGGTGTGATGTCCTGCAGGCTCCACAGGCGGCGCCCGCCGCTGATCCAGCCCTTGGCCTGCCATTCGGCCAGGATGCGGTTGAGCGTTTCCGCGCGAATGCCCAGGTGCGCTGCAAGGTGGCGCTGGCTGGTGGGCAGTTCGATGTCCTGCTCCTCTCCCAGCCGTTCGGCCAGCGTCACCAGATAGGCCGCCACGCGCTGCTGGGCGCTGCTGCTGGTGAGCCAGTCCACCTGGTTCACCCGCTTGTACAGGCGCAGGCTGAGCGACTCCAGCAGCCGCAGGGCCAGTACGGGGTGGCGCTCGCAGGCTTCGCGTACCGCCCTGCGGGAAAAGCGCCAGACCTCCGTATCGCCCTGCACGCGCGCCGTCATCGGATACAGGCCATGGGGCATGAACATGGCCGCCTCGGCCACCATCTCGCCCGCCTCGAAGCAATGCAGCATGCGCTCGTCGCCCGAGGCGTCGTAGCGCAGCACCTCGATAGAGCCCCGCACCACAAGCATGCAGTGGCGCGCCTCGTCCCCTTCATAAAACAAGGTGTCGCCGCCCCCGTACCTGCGGTACACGGCGTCGGCCGCCAGGGTGGCCAGCACCTCGCGCGGCAATCCGGCCAGCAGGTGCGCGGCCGCCAGCAGGTCTTCCACCGCCGCCGCCGCGCGCGGGCCAGGAGATCGCACAACCCTCCGTTCGATCGATACGGCGTTGATAAAAGTCATTTTCAATTCCTCTTTCAGCAGGCATTCTCCACTAATACGAATAAATCTCATTCATTTTCTTGTAAATTCGCCATGCCACCCCATTTCACCTTCCGTCGCACGGCTCTGGTTGCCGCACTGGCTGGCGCCTTTGTGTCGCTGCCCGCCTCCGCCCAATCCACCAGCCCGCAGGCCGCCGAGTTGCCCGCCGTGACGGTGCGCGCAGACACCACCACCAATGCCTCGCCAGTGCGGTCCTCGGTAGCGGCGGAGCGCCAGCGCCTGGCCCGCGTGCCGGGCGGCACCAACCTGGTCGAGCCCCAGAAGGAAACCCGCCTGGCCACGCTGCGCGACGCGCTCGACTACCAGCCGGGCATCGTGATCCAGGACTTCTTTGGCGGCACCGACCAGCCGCGCCTGTCGATCCGCGGCTCGGGCATCCAGAGCAACCCGGTGAACCGGGGCGTGCTGCTGCTACAGGACGGCCTGCCGCTCAATGAGGCCGACGGCTCTTTCATCATCGGCCTGATCGAGCCGCGCAACGCTGCGCTGGTGAGCGCCCGGCGCGGCGCCAACACGCTCACGCCGGGGGCGACCACGCTGGGCGGCGAGCTGGACTTCCAGTCACTCACGGGGTTGGACGAGCGTGGCCGCGTACGCGCCGAGGCAGGCAGCTTTGGCCGCGAGGGGCTGCAGGCCGCCGTGGGCTCACGCGGCGAGCAATGGGACGCGCGCCTGAGCGCAAGCCGCGACCGCCTTGACGGCTACCGCCACCATTCCGCCTCCAGCCGCGACGCGGTGCACGCCAACATCGGGTTCATGGGCGATGGCGGTTTTGAAAACCGCACCTTCGTGAGTTGGACAGACCTGGCATTCCAGATCCCCACCGTGGTGCCCAAAGACCGCATCTCCTCCAACCCGCGCGGCGTGCTGGGCGACGGCAACACGCCCCAGGACCAGCTCCTGAACGTCTACAAGCGCGACCCGCGCCGCGAGGCCACGCAACTGCGCCTGGCCAACCGCTCGCGTTGGGGCAGCGAGGCCCTGCGCCAGGAAGTGGGCGTGTACTGGCAAGACACGGACGACATGTTCAACAACCAGACCAGCCACACGGTCAGCAGCACCCGCACCACCGGCGCGCAGTGGCAGGCCAGCGGCCGCCCGGCGGGCGAGGCCGGGCCGCTGGGCTGGCGCACGGCCTTGTCGTGGTCGCGCAGCAACATGGACCGCGACCTGTACGCCAACAACCCCGCCAACGGCACGCGCCTTCAGCGTTTTGGCGCCTACGACCTCACCGCAGACAACCTGCAGGCCCTGGCCGCCGCCGACTGGCGCATGGCGCCAGAGTGGACGCTGGTCGGCCACCTGCAGTGGAGTCGCCAGTCGCGCGATGCGGCCAGCCGCACCGGCGGCGCTGGGCTGGACCAGCAATGGACCTTTGCCACGCCCAAGGTGGGCGTGAACTGGAACCCCACGCCCACCACACGCTGGTGGGCCAACCTGAGCCGCAGCCAGGAGGCGCCGACGTTCTGGGAAGTCCTGAGCGCCACCGTGGCCCCCAACAACCCGGCCACGGCCCGCAGTGAACTGATCCGCCTGCGCATGCAGCGCGCCACCACGGCCGAGCTGGGCGGCGCGGGCCGCTGGGGCGATGGCACGGGTGCGGTGCATTGGACCGCTGCGGTCTACCGCAGCCAGGTGGCCGACGAACTCATCAGCACCACCGACGCCGACGGCATCAAGGTGGGCACTTACAACTACGCGGGCGGCACACGCCACCAGGGCGTGGAAGCGGGCCTGTCGGGCACCCTGCCCCTGGCCATGGGTGCGCTCGACTGGCGCGGTTCGTGGACGTACAGCGATTTCCGCTTCAAGGGCGGCGAATACGCGGGCAAGCAGATCGCGGGCGTGCCACGCCACCTCATCAACGCCGAAGTACTGTGGCGCGTGGGGGCCTGGCGCTTTGGGCCCAACCTGCGCTGGCTGCCCACCAGCACGCCCACCGACCACGCCAACACCGCAGGCGCCGAGCAGGACGCCTATGCGCTGCTGGGCATGAAGCTCGAATGGCGCAACGGCCCCTGGGCCGCCTACCTGCAGGCCGAGAACGTGACCGACCGCCGCTACGCCAGCAGCTACGCCATCCGCAACCGCGCCACGGCCGCACAGCCGGGCTACCTGCCGGGCCTGGGCCGCAGCTTTGCGGCCGGTGTCAACTACCAGTTCTGAGGGGAGCGCCGCCATGACCTCCTCCTTGGGTAACCTGCGCCGCCGCCAGTGGCTGGCAGCAAGCGGCGCCCTGGCGCTGGCCGGGTCCACATGGGCCGCGCCGCCCGCTGCAGCAGCAGCTGCAGCCGCAGGCCGCCTGCCACGGATCGCGCTGGCCGGGCCGCCTGCCATCGTCTCCGCGCCGCTCATCCACATGGCCGAGACGAACGCGCTCGGCGGCATCACCGAGCACACCACCTTCACCCTGTGGCGCGACCCCGACCAGCTGCGCGTGATGGCCCTGGGCCACAAGGCCGACGTGCTGGCCATGCCGAGCAACGTGGCCGCCAACCTCTACAACCGGGGCGCGGGCGTGACGCTGCTGAACATCGCCACCTGGGGCGCGCTGTGGATCGTCACGCGCGATGCGCAGCGCAAGGCGCTTGCGGACTTCCGCGGCGAGGAGATCGCCGTGCCGTTTCGCGGCGACATGCCCGACCTGATGCTGCAGCTGCTGGCTGCCAAGCAGGGGCTGGACGTGCGGCGCGACCTGCGCGTGCGCTACGTGCCCACGCCCATGGAGGCGATGCAGTTGCTCATCACGCGCCGGGTATCCCACGCACTGCTGTCCGAGCCCGCGGTATCGATGGCGCTGCGCAAGACGCAGTCGTTTCCTGTGGGCCTCATCGCACCCGAGTTGCACCGGGGCGCCGATCTGCAGCAGGAATGGGGCCGCGTGTTCCAACGCCCACCCCGCCTGCCACAAGCGGGCATCGCGGCCGTGGGCGCGGTGCGTGGGCAGCCCGCCGTGCTGGCCGCCGTCAGCGAGGCCTACGCACGCTCGGTGGCGTGGTGCCGCGCCAATCCACAGGACTGCGGACGCCTGATGGCGGCACGCATTGACCTGCTCACGCCCGAGGCCGTGGCCGACGCCATCGCCACCAGCCAACTCGACGCCGTGCCCGCCCAAGCCGCGCGAAGCGACATCGCCTTTTTCTTCGAACAGCTCTACGCGCGCGACCCGGCTTTGCTGGGCGGCAAGCTGCCCGATGCCGGTTTCATCCACTCCCCCGCCCAGCCCCACGCCAGCCTTGCAGCGCCCGCGTCCAGCCACTGCGGTTCTTTCGCTTCTTTGCAAGGACATTCTTCATGCCACAACGCCATCGCCTGAACGCGCTGCTGCCCGCCCTGCTGGCCACGCTCGCCCTCTCCCCTGCCGCTGCCCTCGCCGCTGGGGGTGGAGAATTCGCACTCACCCCTGAGCAGATCACCTGGCAAGAAGGCAAGGCCGTTCAGAAGGCTGAGGTACACGCCGACCCCGCGTACCACGTGGTGACGCGGCGGGTGCGCATCCCCGCCAACACCGAGCTGCCGCCCCATGGGCATGAACGCGGCTACCGCCTGGCCACCGTGGTCAGCGGCACGCTGCTGCTGGGCTTTGGCGACCGCTTCGACGCCGCCGCGCTCAAGACACTGCCACCCGGCAGCGTGTTCTCGGAGCACGCCGGGCACAAGCACTTTGCCCGCACGCTGAAGGAACCCGTGGTTTTGCAGCTCACCGAAATCCAGCCTCCTGCGGCCCAGGAAAAGCGCCCATGAACCGATCCTCCATCCATCTCGCGCGCCTGAAGCCCCTGGCCCAGGCCGCCCTGCTGCTGTGCGCTGCGGGCAGCGCCGCCGCGCAAACCGCCACCCCACAGACCGCGACTGCGGGCACGCTGCCATCGGTCACCGTGACTGCCACACTGGCCGAGCACGAAACACGCACCGCGCCCGCCAGCGTCACCGTGATCGACCGCGAGGAGCTGGAGGCGCGCAACGCCTCCGACCTGCTCGACGCGGTGCGCGGCGCGCCCGGCCTCACGCTCTCGCCGCGCCAGGTCGGCGGGCGCAAAACCCTCGCGCTGCGCGGCCTGGAAGGCAAACACACGCTCACGCTGATCGACGGGCGGCGCATCAGCGCCTCGGACGACGTGGTGGGCCACTCCGACTACCAATACGGCTGGCTGCCCATGTCGGCCATTGAGCGCATCGAAATCATCCGGGGGCCTATGTCGGCGCTCTATGGCTCCGAGGCGCTGGGTGGTGTGGTCAACATGATCACGCGCCAGCCCAAAGACCGCTGGATCGGCTCGGTCGGCATCACGGGCAGCAACCCCACCAGTTCGAGCGAGGGCGAGCCCACGGGCAAGGCCTCGGTATTTGCCGCCGGACCGGTGGGTGAGCGCCTCACGCTGCGCGTGAACGGCGAGGTCTCGCACGCTGCCCCCGTGGCGGACCGCAAGGACCCACGCGTTTCCGAGATCGAGGGCCATCACTCGCAGGCCGGGGGCGTGAGCGCCCGCTTTGCCATCACGCCGCAACAGGCCCTGGAGGCGGGCTGGACGGGCAACAACGAGCGCCGCTTCTACGACACCACTTCCACCACCAAGGGGGCCTACCGCAGCACCTACGACATCGACCGCACACAGATCCATGCGGGCTGGGAGGGGCGCTTCGACCAGTGGCGCGGCCGCGTGCGCGCCTACCGCAGCGAGATCGACATCACCAACTCGGCCAGCAAGGGCGTCACGCCCACGCGGCCGCAGAACATGACGGACGATGTGCTCGACGGCCACGCCAGCTTCAAGCTCGGCGCCCACCAGCTCACCGTGGGCGGTGAGTGGCGCGATGAAACCCTGCGCAACGCGGGCCTGAAAAACGGCAGCGACTCGGCAACGCACAAGGCCTTGTTCGTGCAGGACGAGCTGGCACTGGGCCAGTCGCTCATGCTCACCGCAGGCCTACGCGCCGACAACCACCAGATCTTCGGCAGCGAAGTCAGCCCGCGCGCCTACCTGGTGTGGGAGGCCAGCCCGGCGCTCGTGGTCAAGGGCGGCTTCGGCCATGCGTTCAAGGCGCCCACGCTCAAGCAGATCTCGCCCAACTATGTGGGCTCCGAAGGGCCACACACCTTTGCGGGCAACGGCAACATCAAGCCCGAGTCGTCGAACTCGTTTGAAGTCGGCGCCGACTGGCAGGCCGCGCCCGGCTGGTCGCTGCGCGCCACGGCGTTCAACACCGAGGTGAAAGACCTCATCACCTACCGCCTGGTGCGCACCGAGGGCATACGCCGCTTCTACCAGTACGACAACATCAACGCAGCGCGCATCCGGGGCCTGGAGGCAGGCGTGGTGTGGGACATGGCGCGCCATTGGACCTGGAGCAACGACATCACGCTGCTGAACACACGCGACAAGACCACCGGCAAGCGCCTGGCCGACCGGCCTTCGAACAGCTTCACATCGCGCCTGGAGTGGAAGGACGCCACGGGCTGGAGCGCCCGCGTGTCGGCCGAGTTCATCGGCAGCCAGACGGCGACCGATGGCAAGGGCCTGCCTTCCTACGCGCTGTGGAGCGCCAGCGTGGGCAAGCAGATCGCGCTCAGCGGAGAGCGCAAGCTGATGCTGCGAGCCGGGCTGGACAACATCGGCAACGTGAACCTGGCGGAAAAGTCCGCCAGCTTCGGTTATGCCGAGCGCGCCCGGCGCCTGTTCGCCAGTGCGCGCATGGACTTCTGAGGGGCCAGCGCTCGGAAACCTGAACTGAACCACCCCCAGCCTCTTCTCTGGTGGGGACGCGCGGGCCGGGGTGTGGTGCAGGGCTTTGAAATGCTATTAAAACAATAGCTATTAGCGCTTTGTCAATAAGCGCAAGAGGCAGATTTGATTCAAATAACCATTGCACGCACCGTGTATTCGCTGCGCCGCTGGCTGGCCCTGTGCCTGCTGGCGTTTTTGCCTTGGGGCGCTGCGCAGGCGGCGTCGGTGCTGTTCATCGCCACCTCCAACGTGCCAGCGGGCAAGTTCCGCCAGCTCGCCGAGATCGCCCGCCCGCACGGCATCGAGGTGCAGATGCGCTACCTGAACAAGATCCCGGCCGACGCTGATGCCGGGCTGTTCCAGGGCCAGGACATGGTGTTCTTCGACACCTACCAGCAAGACAGCGTGCGCCAGCACCTGGCCCGCGCACTACCGGGCCTGCGCGCCCCGCACGCCTGGCTTTACGACGTGCGCCCGGCCTGGGGCGGCGGCCTGGCCGAGCCGATGGCGCGGCGCCTGGCCGACTACTACAGCAACGGCGGGCGGCAGAACTTCGAGGGCTTCTTCGCCACGCTCGCGGCCCATCTGCGGGGCCAACCCGCACAGGGCGTGCCCGACCCGGTGATCTTCCCCAAGACAGCCGTCTATCACCCCCGCGCACCGGGCCTGGTGTTCGCCGACCCGCTCGCCTACCTGCGCTGGGCGGGTGTCGACCCTGCCGACGCCAAGCGCCGCCCCGTGGTGGCGCTGGCCGTGCACCAGCAGTACATCGCCTCGATGCAAAGCGAGTACATCGACGACCTGATCGCGCGCATCGAAGCCAGCGGCGCCGTGGCGCTGACCTTCTATGGCCCGATGATGGACACTGGCGCACTCGACCGCATGCTGCGCCCGGGCGGCACGGCCCTGGCCGACGTGCTCATCAACACGCAGATCATGCTGCTGCCCGAGATGCGCCGCGCCGAGTTCGAGCGCCTGGGCATCCCCGTGCTGCAGGCCATGACCTACCGGCGCGGCGATGCCGCCCACTGGCAGGCCAACCCCCAGGGCGTGCCGCTGATGGACGTGCCCTTCTACCTCGCGCAGGCCGAATACGCGGGCGTGACCGACATCCAGGTGGCGTCGGCCGCAAGCGCGGGCGACGGCCCCATCGCCGCCATTCCCGCGCAGGCCAAGGCTGTGGTCGGCAAGGCGATGCGCCTTGTGGCACTGCAGCGCAAGGCGCCGGGCGACAAGCGCCTGTCGGTCTTCTTCTGGAACTATCCGCCGGGCGAGAAGAACCTCTCGGCCTCCTTCCTCAACGTGCCGCGCAGCCTGCAGACCACGCTGGCTGCGCTGGCGGCCCAGGGCTACGACACCGAGGTGCCGTCCGAGCCCGAGCTCATCGGCAAGCTGCAGCGCCTGCTCGCGCCCGCCTACCGCGCGGGTGAGCTCGAACCCCTGCTGCGCGACGGCCTGGCCGCCACCGTACCCCTGGCGCGCTACCGCGCCTGGCTGGCCCAGCAGCCCGCTGGCGTGCAGGCCGCGCTGCGCGAGCGCTGGGGCGAGCCCGAGGCATCGTCGATGGTCTTGGGCCAAGGGAACCAAGCCGTGTTCGTGGTACCGCGCCTCATGCTCGGCAAGATCGCCATCCTGCCGCAGCCGCCACGCGGCGAGAAGTGGGAACCCAAAGAAAAAGCGCTCTACCACTCCAGCAGCGCCTGGCCCTCGCACTACTACCTGGCCGCCTACCTGTGGGCGCGCGAGCAGCAAGCCAGCGATGCGCTGGTGCACTTCGGCACCCATGGCAGCCAGGAATGGCTGCCCGGCAAGGAGCGCGGCCTTTCGGTGTTTGACCCCGGCATGCTCGCCGTGGGCGACCTGCCCGTGGCCTACCCCTACATCGCCGACAACATCGGCGAAGCCCAGCAAGCCAAGCGCCGGGGCCGCGCCGTCATCGTCAGCCACCAGACGCCGCCGTTCAAGCCCGCAGGGCTGCACCAGGTGCTCACGCGCATGCACGACCTGCTGCACGCCTGGCTGGCGCAGGACGAGGGCGTGGTGAAAGAAAAGCTCAAGGCCGACCTGCTGGCCGCCACCGCCAAGGAGCGCATCGCCCTCGACATGGGCTGGACGGGCGAGCGCGCACGCGCCGAATTCCCCGCCTTCGTCGATGTGCTGCACGCCCACCTGCACGAGCTGGCCGAAACCGCCCAGCCCCTGGGCCTGCACACCCTGGGCCGCGCACCCGAGGCCCAGCATCGCCTGGCCACCGTGCTGCTGATGCTGGGCCGCCCGTTCTGGGAGGCCGCCGCACTGCACGCAGGCACCCCCGCCGCCGACGTGGACGAAGCCCTGCTGGCCGACTACAGCCAACTGCCCACCACGGCGCCGTACCGCCTGCTGCAGCGCCATGTCGTGGAAGGGCAAAACACGCAGGGCCTGCCGCCCACGCTGCGCGAAGGCCTGGCCAAGGCCCGCGCCTGGCATGCCGCCATCGGCGCCGACAACGAACTGCCCGCGCTGCTGACCGTGCTGGCGGGCCGGCACCTTGCCACCTCCTACGGCGGCGACCCGATCAAGAACCCCGACGCCTACCCCACGGGTCGCAACCTCTACGGCTTCGACCCCTCGCGCGTGCCCACGCAGCAAGCCTGGGCGGCAGGCAAAGAGGCTGCCGAGCAGCTCATTGCCGAGCACCGCCGCCAGACCGGCAAGCAGCCCGCCAAGCTGGCCGTGTCGCTGTGGTCGGTGGAGACCATGCGCCACCAGGGCCTGCTCGAAGCGCAGGCCCTGTGGCTGCTGGGCGTGGAGCCCGTGTGGGACGAGGGCGGCCGCGTCACGGGCGTGAAGCTCGTGCCGCGCAGCACGCTGGGGCGCGAGCGCGTGGACGTGGTGCTCTCGGCCACGGGCCTGTACCGCGACCACTTCCCCAACACCATGAAGATCCTTGCCCAGGCCGCGCAACTGGCCGCGCAGGCCCAGGGGCCGGGCGACGAGGCCAACCCCGTGGCCGCACACACCCGCGCCATCGCCGCGCGCCTGCGTGCCCAGGGCATGCCCGAGAAGGCTGCGCAGGCGGCGGCGGAAACACGCATCTACTCGTCCGAATCGGGCAAATACGGCACCGGCCTGGACGACGCCACGCTCGCCACCGACACCTGGAAGGGCAAGGCCGAGGGCGACCGCAAGCTCGCGCAGCTCTATCTCTCGCGCATGCAGTTCGCCTACGGCGCCGATGAATCGACCTGGGGCAGCCTGCAGGGCAGCGGCTTCAAGGGCAAGGACGGCCAGCCGATCAACCTCTACGCCGAGCACCTGCGCGGCACCGAAGGCGCGGTGCTCTCGCGCAGCTCCAACACCTACGGCATGCTCACCACCGACGACCCGTTCCAATACCTGGGCGGCATCGGGCTGGCCGTGCGGCACCTCGACGGCAAGGCGCCGCAGCTCTACATCAGCAACCTGCGCGCGACCGGCAATGGGGGCAGCGGGCGCGTGGAAGGCGCGGCGCAGTTCCTCGCCAAGGAGCTGGCCACGCGGCAGTTCCACCCCGGCTACATCAAGGGCCTGATGGACGAGGGCTACGCCGGCACGCTGCAGGTGCTGGACGCCACCAACAACTTCTGGGGCTGGACGGCGGTGGCGCGCGAGATCGTGCGCGACGACCAGTGGCAGGAGATGGTGGACGTGTACGTGCGCGACAAGCACCAGCTCGGCCTGAAACGCTGGTTCGAGGCGCACAACCCACACGCGCTGGCGCAGAACATCGAGCGCATGCTGGAGGCCGCGCGCCAGGGCTACTGGCAGGCCGACGCTGCCACCGTGGCCGAGCTCAAAGACCGCTGGCGCGACCTGGCCCAGCGCTTTGACGTGCGCACCGACAACACCGCCTTCCAGCGCTACGTGGGCGCGGGGCAGAGCGCTGCGGGCTTCGGCCTGGCGCCGGGGCAAGCGCCCGCTGGCGCGCCGGCCGCGGCACCTGCGCCCCCAGCCACCGAAGCCGCCCCCGCAGCGCCGCCCCCGCCGCCGCCTCCACCCCCCATCAGCGGCATGCGGCTGGACAAGGTGGCCGAGCAGCCCGACGCGCCTGCACTGCCCCCGCTGCAGACCCTGCTGGTGGCACTGGTGCTGGGCGCTGCCATGCTTGGTGGCGGCTGGTGGCAGCGCAGGCGTGGATTCAAACAAAAACAGCTTTTCCGCAATACAGATAAGCGCTGGTAGCTAGCAAACAAATAGCAAACACAGCGCCATCCTTTTGCACCCCATGTTCCCCCCAACCCAGGAGTTTTCGTGTGAGCCATTTGCTTGAGTCCCTGATGTACCAGGCCAGCCAGGTCTTTCTGCTGCCCACCCTGTTGGCCATCACGGCACTGTTTTTGTATGCCTTTGTGCTGCTGGGCATGTTTGCCGTGCAATGGCGGCAACGCCAGGCCAGCAAAAAAGAGGCGTCCATGCGCGGCCACAGCCTGCTGCAATGGGCGCAGCGCCACCCCGACGCCAGTGCCGACGAGCTGGATGTGAAAGCCCACCAATTGCTGGAGCTGCCGCGCATCGCCACCCGCGTGGCGCCTATGCTGGGGCTGATCGCCACCATGATCCCCATGGGGCCCGCGCTCAAGGGCCTGTCCAGCGGCAACCTGGGCCAGGTGTCGGACAACCTGGCCGTGGCCTTTGCTGCGGTGATCCTGGCGCTGATCGCGGCGGCCATCACCTTCTGGGTGGTCTCCGTGCAGCGGCGCTGGCTGGCCGAGGAACTGGTGTGGCTGCAACGCCATGGCGTGCGCACCCCGGCGGCGGGCCACATGGCCGAAGCCGGGAGCGAGGCATGAAGTTCCTCGACGAAACCGAGGCCGACGACCCCATCTTGTCGGTGGTCAACCTCATCGACGTGTTTTTGGTGATCATTGCAGCTTTGCTCATCACCGTGGCCAAGAATCCGCTGCTCAGCCCCTTCTCCAAGCAGGACGTCACCGTGATCACCGACGCGGGCAAGCCCACGATGGAGGTCATCCAAAAGCGTGGCGAGAAGATCGAGAAATACAAGGCCAGCGGCGAGATCGGTGAAGGCGACGGCGAGAAGGCCGGGGTGGCCTATCGCATGAAGGACGGCTCCATGGTTTACGTCCCCGAAACCGGTGCCGCTGCCGATCCCGCAGCAGCCCCGCAGGGCCCGCGCTGATGGTGTGGCGGCTGCTGCGCGGCGTGCCCGCCTACCTGTGGAGCGGCTGGGGCGCACTGGCCAGTCTGCTGCTGTTTGTGGCGCTGTGGGACATTGGCGCGGGCGTGTACGGCCCGCTGATCCTGCCCGATCCACTCACCACCTTTGCCACGCTGTGGCGGCTGTGGGAGTCCGGCGCGGCCTGGCCCGAGCTGGCCACCACCGCGCGCCGCGCCTTGCTGGGCCTACTGCTCGCGGCGGGCGTGGGCAGCGCGCTGGGCCTGCTGGCAGGCCTGTCGATGACCGCCTCGATGATGGCGCGCCCCTGGGTCACGCTGATGCTGGGCATGCCACCCATCGCCTGGCTGGTGCTGGCCATGTTGTGGTTCGGCGCAGGTGACGGCACGCCCGTGTTCACCGTGTTCGTGGCGTGCCTGCCGGTAGTCTTCATCGGCGCACTGCAGGGCACGCGCACGCTCGACCACCACCTGAAGGACATGGCCCGCGCCTACCGCCTGCCCTGGCGCATGCGCTTGTTTGATTTGTACCTGCCACACGTGGCGGCCTACCTGTTTCCGGCCTGGATCACGGCACTGGGCTCGTCGTGGAAGGTGGCGGTGATGGCCGAACTGCTGGCCACCAGCGACGGCGTGGGCGCGGCCCTGGCGGTGACGCGATCGCACCTGGACACCAGCGCATCGCTGGCCTGGATCTGCGCCGTGGTCGGCAGCCTGCTGGTGCTGGAGTACGCGCTGCTGGAGCCCCTCAAGCGCGAGCTGGAGCGATGGCGGGGCGCAGGAACCTAGCGCTCTCGGCATTCAGAAAAACACAAACCCCATGACGACCCCCACCCCACCCGCCCTGCAGATACGCGGGCTGCACCATGCCTTCGGCCCCACCACCGTGCTGGCCGGTATCGACCTTAACCTGCCCGCAGGCCGCACCGTGGCCCTGGTAGGGCCGTCCGGTTGCGGCAAGACCACGCTGCTGCACCTGTGCGCCGGGCTGCTCGCGCCGCAACAGGGCCATATCCAGCATAGTTTCGCGCAGCCTGCGGTGATGTTCCAGCAGCCCCGGCTGCTGCCGTGGATGGGCACGCTGGACAACATCGCGCTGGGCCTGAAGGCGCTGGGCGTGCACCGCGCTGCCCGTCACCAGCGCGCCACCGAGGCAGCGCTGGCGATGGGGCTGTCCGCCACCGCGCTCCGGCAGTTTCCGGCCGAACTGTCGGGCGGCATGCAAAGCCGCGCGGCCCTGGCGCGTGCGCTGGTGCTGGTGCCCGACCTGCTGCTCATGGACGAGCCCTTCAGCGCCCTCGACGTGGGCCTGCGCAGCCAACTGCACCAGTTGCTGCTGGCACGCCAGGCCGCGCTGGGCATGGCCGTGCTGCTCATCACACACGACCTGATGGAGGCCGTGCGTCTGGCCGACACGGTGCTCGTCATGGCCGCCGCGCCGGGGCGCATCGTGGCGCACTACACCCCGCCGCTGGCCGCGCTGGCCCGCGACGACGCCCTGGTGTACCGCTGCACGGCCGAGCTGCAGCAGCACCCCGCCGTGCGCGCGGCGTTTGGCCTGCCCGAACCCCATGGCAACACGCCCTCCGTAGCGCCAGCCTCCGTGCTGGGCGGCTGGCAGCCGGTGGCGCAGGCCCCGGCAACACAAGAGGCCGATGCATGCTGAAGCGCCCACCATCTTCTTCACGCGGCCTTCCCTGGCAGGCCGCGCACCCGGTGTGGATGTGTGGCATGCGCCCTTTCTTCTTGCTGGCCATGGGCTCGGCCCTGGGCCTGGTGCTGTGGTGGCTGCTGGTGCTGGGCGCGGGCCTGCCGCCGCCGCCCGTGGCGGGTGGCCCCATGGTGTGGCATGTGCACGAGCTGGTGTTTGGCTTCGCGCTGGCGGCGGTGGCGGGCTTTGCGCTCACCGCCATCCCCGAGTTCACCGGTGCACCCGGCGCCACGCGTGGCCAGTTGCGCGCCCTGGTGGCGCTGTGGCTGCTGGGGCGCGTGGGCTTCTGGGGCTCGGGCCTGGCCGGTGCACCCGCGCTGGTGCTGGCAGCGTTGGCGCACCTGGGCCTGCTGCTCGGGCTGGCCGCCGTGCTGGCACGGCCCCTGTGGGCACCGGCGGGGCGGCGCCACGCGGCATTCTGGTGGGCGCTGCTGGCGCTGGCTGTGGCCGTGGCGGGCTTTTATGCCGACGCGCTGCGCGGCCTGCCGAGCCTGCGCTGGCTGCACCTGGCCTTGGGGCTGTTGATGCTGCTGATCGTGGTGGCGATGAGCCGCATTTCCATGCGCATCGTGAACCGCGCCATTGAGCAGGTCACACCCAGTGCGCCACCTTATCTTGCACGGCCACCCCGGCGGCACCTGGCCACGCTGTGCATCGCGCTGTACACCGCCGCCGAGTTTCTGCAGCCCGGCACGCAGTTGGCCGGGTGGCTGGCGCTGGCGGCCAGCGCCTCGGTGTTCCACCTGATGAGCGACTGGCATGTGGGCCGCGCGCTGCTGCGGCGCACACCGCTGATGCTGTATGCGGTGTATGCCTGCATGGCGCTGGGCTACGGCGCGCTGGGCCTGGCCCATCTGGGCGCGGGCGGTGCACCGGGCGCCGGGCGGCACCTGCTGACCATGGGCGCGGTGGGGCTGAACATCTTTGCGGTGATCTTCATCGCCGGGCGCGCCCACTGCGGCCTGCCACCCGACACCAGCCGCTGGATTCCGCTGGCCGCCGCCGTGCTGCTGTTGGCCACGGCGGTGCGCGCGGGCGCCGCCTGGTGGGGCGGCGGCCCGGCGTGGCTGATGGCGGCAGGCCTGGGCTGGTGCGCGGCGTTCGCGGTGCTGCTGTGGCGCATCGGCCCAGCGCTGTGGCGCGCCCGGGCCGATGGCCGAGAGGGGTGCGAAGGGCCTTGATACAGAGAGCACCTTAAGAACGTGTTGAGGATCTTTTCGGGGCCACGTCCAGTGCTGCAAACAGCGACGTTGTCCCATGGCGTTTGTAGTCGTGCAGTCGTGCGTGTGCGTGCTCGGCTTGCCAAACGTCAGCGGCAACCCCGGCTGGTCTGCTTGAACGAGCTACCTCCAAACTTGTCTACGGTCAGTCGGCCTTCATCAGATGCTTGGCCAGTGCGTGGTAGGCCGGCAGCGAAGTGGGGTCGATATTGGCATTGGCGGCCAGTGGGTGGGATGCAAAGCGTGCAATCACCATCTCGGCTTTCGGGTCGATGTAGAGGGCCTGCCCGTGGATGCCACGGGCCGAGTAGGCACCGTGCTCGTTGTGTGACACCCACCACATGTCGCGGTAGGTCCAACCGGGCAGTGTGGTGTAGCCCGCCTTGGCAAACTCGGCCTTGCCGCCACCGCCTCGGATGTCATCCACCACTGCTTTCGGCACAATCTGCTGGCCGTTGTACCGGCCATCCAGGCGCATCATCTCGCCAAAACGGGCCATGTCGCGCGCAGTCAGGTTGAAGCCGCCACCGGCGAATTCGTTGCCGCCCGTGTCAACCATCAGGTATGCCTCGCGCTCCACACCCAGCTTGCTCCAGATCCGTTCGCTCAGGGCCTGACCGACGGTCTGTCCGGTGGCGCGGCGGATCAGCCAGCCCATCAGCTCGGAGTTGGGTGTCTTGTAGGTGAATGCTTCTCCGTGTTCGCCCTCCTTGACCAGGGTCTGCAGATATTCGTAGAAGTTCTGGGGGCCAGCGTAGCCAGGGGGGCGCGGGAACATGCTGCCGGCGCGGGCGTACGCCCAGACATCGGCCTTGGGGTCGGCGTAGTTTTCGGAGTATTTGAAGCCGGTTGTCATGTCCAGCACCTGGCGCACAGTGGCATCGCCAAAAGCAGAGTCCTTCAACTCGGGGATGTAGCGGCTGACCGTGGCCTTGGGATCCAGCTTGCCTTCTTCGACAAGCATGGCGCCCAGCGTGCCAAAGAACGACTTGGTGACCGAGTTGGAGATGTGCTGCGTGGCAGCGGTGTTCACGCCAAAGTACTTCTCGTAAACGATCCTTCCCTTGTGCAGCACCACGATGGAATCGGTGTAGTTCGCATCCACCGACTGTGCCCAGGTCATGGGCGTAGTCTGGCCCAGGGGCGTGAAGCTCACACCATCAAGGTCCGTGCGTTCGGCATGTGGCAACGCGGCCACCGGGCCCTCGCCACGCGCCACGTTGGTGCTGGGAATGATCTGGCGCATGTTCGCAAACGACCACCGAATCTGTGGGAAGCGGAAGTGCGAGAGATCGGCCAGCTTGACCATCTTGTCCGGTGGCGGTGGCGAGCCCACCATCCAACCCATCTTCACCGGGTCGGAGTCGGCCGGCGAGAGCGGCTTGGGAGGCGTCTGGGCTTGTGCCACCAACGCCGTGGCCATAAGGGCCGCTGCGGCAATGCCGCGCACAGAAAAGCTGGGGTTCATGTTGTCTCCCTTTTAGGGTTGTAGAAATTTGCAATCACGCGCTGGGTTTATGGTGAAAGGTGGGGTTCCATCGTCATGCCAGTCGGCTCCAGCACCTTGCCGGGGTTAAGCAAGCCTTGGGGGTCCATCAGCGCCTTCAGGCGGCGCATCTGCTCGAGCACCGGCGCGGGCAGGTGGGTGGCGAGCGCCGCACGCTTTTCCATGCCGATGCCGTGTTCGGCTGAGATCGAACCGCACCGCGCCACGACTGCGCGGTACACCACTTCGGCAATGGCTTTGGATTCGCGCAGCGTGTTGACGCCGGTGTTGACGACGATGTGCAGGTTGTTGTCGGCCACATGGCCGAACACCACTAGGCGCGCGTCTGGCCAACGACTGGTCAGCGTGGCGCGCAGTTCATCGACCACGCCCGCCATTTGCCCAATGGCCACGCTCACGTCAAAGGCCACAGGCGGAAACATGTGGCGTGCCAGGCGGGGAATGTCATTGCGCAGCGCCCACAGCGCCTGCCGATCGGCATCGCTTTGCGCAATCATGGCGTCGGCGATCAGGCCTTCTTCCAGCAAGGCGCCCAGCACGGTCTCGAAACGCGCGTGGTCATCCGCAGCATGACCGCCTTCACTTTCAATCAGAACATGACCGGCGGCCTCGATGCCGACTGGGCAACGGTGCGGTGAGTCCGCTGCCCCGCACATGGCGGTGACGAACTCGGGCCACATCAATTCGAAAGCCGACAGCGTGCCGCCCAGACCGCGCTCCAGACGCGTCAGCACTGCAGGCAGGCGCTCCAGGTCGGGCAAGGCCAGCCAGGCCGCGTCGTGCGACTCGAAGGCGCTGCGCAAGCGCACTACGGCACGGGTCACGATACCCAGCGTGCCTTCGCTGCCGATGAACAGTTGCTTGAGGTCGTAGCCGGCGTTGTTCTTCAGCACCTCAGCCATCAGGTCCAGCACCTGACCGTCGGCGGTGACCACCTCCAGTCCTAGCACCTGCTCGCGCATCATGCCAAAGCGCAACACGCGCTCGCCGCCAGCGTTGGTGGCGATCAGCCCGCCCACGGTGGCCGAGCCGCGCGCGCCCAGGTCCACGGCAAACAGCAGGCCTTGCGCGGCCGCCGCGTCCTGCAAGGTTTGCAGTACCACGCCGGCCTGCACTACGGCCAGGCGCGAATCGGCATCCAGGCGTTCGATCTGGCGCATGCGCTCCAGCGAGAGGTACCACTGCCCCTCCCCGGTGGTCTTGAGGGCATCGACCAAGCCGGTCGCTCCGCCCACTGGCACCAGGGCGCGGCCGGCCTGGCGCGCCAGCTTGACGATGAATACCACCTCCTCCGTGCTGGAAGGGCGCAACAGGGGCACGGCGGAGAAGGCTTCGCCGCGCAGATTGAGCGTGCGCTGGGCCGTTTCCGTGGGCGCCACCACGCAGGCCTCGCCGCAATGCCGCACGATGCGGTGTAAAAGCTCTGTGTCGGTCATGGCATGTTCCGTCAGTTCTCCGAGGGCTCAGGCCGCGCGTACGCGATCAGGTGGCACAGCGCCCGACAAGCCCGCCAGCAGGTTGTCCACCGCCTGCACGACCATGGCGTAGCGGGTGGCGCCGGTGGCGCTGCCCAGGTGCGGGCTGAGTACCAGGTTGGGCGCCTGTAGCAGCGCGTGCAGCACGGCGGGTTCGTTCTCCACCACGTCGAGCGCGGCCCCGGCAATGCGCCCTTCGGTCAGGGCCTGGGCGAGTGCCGCGTCGTCCACGACGCCGCCGCGCGCTGCATTGACCAGGATGGCGGTCTTCTTCATGCGGGCGAATGCGGTGGCATCAATCAGGTGGCGGGTGCCTGGCAGCAAGGGCACCTGCACCACCACGAAGTCTGACTGTGCCAGCAGGGCGTCCACAGACACGTGGGTCGCACCCAGCTTGGCTTCAACCTCGGGTTGTGCGCGCTTGGGCTGCGCATACAGCACCTTCATCTCAAACCCCGAGGCACGGCGTGCCACCTGGCTGCCGATGGCGCCCAGGCCGATGATGCCCAGCGTGCGGTGGTGCAGGTCCAGCCCCAGCAAGGGGGCGTGCGGCGAGGTCCAGCGGCCCGCGCGCACATAGGCATCGGCCTCCACCACCTTGCGTGCGGCCGCCAGCATAAGGGCAAACACATGGTCGGCGGTGGGCTCGTTCACGACGCCCGGTGTGTTGGTCACCGTGATACCCCGGTGTGCGCATGCGGCCAGGTCGATGTGGTCGGTGCCCACGCCAATGCTGGTCAGGTAGCGCAGCCTGGGCGCACCGGTCAGCAGTGTGGCGCCCACCGGCTGGAAGACACTCAGCACAACGGCATCGGCATCCAGCAGCGCCGTCTTCAGTTCGTTGGGTGACATCGCTGCTGTACCAGTTGGGCAAACCACTTCGGCCACAGCGGCAATGCGCGCCACCTGTTCCGGTGGCAATGGCAGGGCGATGACGACCTTGGGTTTTTTTTCGATGTGCATGGGGTTCTCCTTGTTGTTGTCAATCGGCCAGATGCTGGCGTCCCAAATCAGCGAGCTTGTCTACACCCATCAGGCCCAGCGACGTCGCCAGCTCGTGTTCCATCTGACCCAACCAGCGCGCCACACCAGCCTGGCCGCCGGCTGCATTGGCATAGACCCAGGGCCGACCCACCATCACGCCATCGGCTCCCAGGGCGCGGGCACGCAGGATGTCGTTGCCGCTGCGAATGCCGCCATCGACCAGCACGGTCAGGCCGCGGCCACCAATGGCGTCCACAATGCGCGGCAGGGCTTCAGCGGTGGATACCGCGCCGTCGAGCTGGCGCCCGCCATGGTTGGACACCACAATGCCCTGCACGCCGATGTCGGCGGCCAGGCCCGCGTCCTCCACCTCCAGGATGCCCTTGAGCAGGATCGGGCCGTTCCATTGGCTGCGCAGCCATTCAATGTCCTTCCAGGTGACGCTGGCGTCGAACTGCGCGTCCACCCAGGTCTTGAAATCGGCCAGTTTCGTGGCTTTGGGCAGGTAGGGCCGCAGGTTGCCAAACACCAGGGGGCCGCCGCGCAGCGCCACGTCCCAGGTCCAGCGCGGGTGCGCAAGCACCGAGCCCACGCGGCGCAGAGCTGCAGCGGCACCGCCGCCGCCGTCCATGCCGTGGCGGATGTCGGCGCGCCGACAGCCTACACGGGCCAGGTCCACGGTAAAGACCAGGGTGGTGCACCCTACCGCTTGCGCACGCTGCAGCAGTTCTCGCACGATGCCGCGGTCGCGCATCATGTAGAGCTGGTACCAGAACGGCGCGGTGGTGGCCGCGCGCACTTCTTCCATGGAGCAGATGGAGGGCGTGCACAGGGTGAAAGGCACACCAAACTCCTGCGCGGCCCGGGCGGCCTGTACCTCGCCGCGCTGGCGCAGTGCGCCACCTAGCCCCACGGGTGCCAGCGCCAGGGGGATGCGGGCGTCAACGTCAAAGAAACGGGTCGCGGTCTGGCAGGCGGACACATCGCGCAGAACATGCTGGCGCAGGTGCACGCGGCGCCAGGCCGCGATGTTGTCGCGCAGGGTTTGTTCGTCCAGGCTGCCGCCATCAACATAGCCGAACAGGAAATTGGGCAGGCGCCGTTGGGCTTGGGCGCGCCAATCGTCGAAGGACGCGGGGATGGGCGAAGGGCGGCTCATCATGCGCACTCCCTTTTTCAGCGCGGGGCCTGTAGGGCTTCGAGCTGCGCCAGCCGCTGCGGGTCGCGCCCACCGCCCTGGTCGGCCGAGCTGGCCAGGGCGCCAAAGCTGCGCAGCCAGAGCGACGCCGTGCGTGGCTTGGTCGGGCGCCAGGCCTTGTCGCCCAGCGAGCGCATGGTGGCCGCGCGGGCTTGCAAGGTGGCCTCGTCCACGCGCAGGTGCAGGCCGCGACCGGGGATGTCGAAGGTGATTTCGTCGCCGTCCTCGATCAAGGCGATGACCCCACCCGAAGCCGCCTCGGGCGAGACATGGCCCACTGCCAGGCCTTCGGTGGCACCGGAGAAGCGGCCGTCGGTCACCAGCGCGCACTGGGTGTGCAGCTTGCGCGCCACCAGCAGGCCGGTAGGCAGCAGCATTTCGCGCATGCCGGGGCCGCCGCGCGGGCCTTCATAGCGGATCACCACCACATGGCCGGCCTGCACCGTGCCGTCCTGGATGGCGGCGCAGGCGTCCTCCATCAGTTCGAAGCAGATGGCGCGGCCCGTGAAATGCTTCATGTTGTCAGGCACGGCGGCGGACTTGACGACGGCGCTATTGGGCGCCAGGTTGCCGTAGAGCACGGCCAGGCCGCCCACGGTGTCGAAGGCGTGCGCGGCGTCGTGGATGCAGCCATGGATGCCGTCCAGGTCGATGCTGGGAAAGCGCTTGCTTTGGCTGAAGGCGGTGGCGCTGCGCACGCCACCGGGGCCGGCGCGGTAGAAGGTCTGCGTGGCATCGGCTTCGGCATGGTCCTGGCAACGTGCCAGGTCCCAGTGCGCCAGCGCATCGCCCAGGCTGGTCGCATGCACGCAGGGCAGGCTCTTGTCGATCAGGCCAGCACGGTCGAGTTCGCCCAGCACCCGCATCACGCCGCCAGCGCGGTGCATGTCCTCAATGAACATCTCGTGGCGGGCTGGAGAGACCTTGCAGATCAGCGGCGTGGTGTCAGAAACGCGCGCGATGTCGTCGATGGTGAAGTCCACCTGCGCCTCGCGCGCGGCGGCCAGCAGGTGCAGGGTGGTATTGGTAGAGCCGCCAATGGCCATGGAAACGCGCATGCCATGCTCAAAGCCCTGTTTGGTGGCGATGGAGCGGGGTAGCACGCGCTCGTCGCCTTGCTCGTAATAGGCACGGGCCAGTTCCACGATGCGCCGCCCGGCGGCACGGAACAGGCCTTCGCGGTCCTTGTGCGTGGCCACCAATGTGCCGTTGCCCGGCAAGGCCAGGCCCATGCCTTCGGTGATGCAGTTCATCGAATTGGCCGTGCCCATGATGGCGCAGGATCCGCAGGTGGGGCACGCGGATTCCTGGATGCCGTGCAGGTCGGCCTCGGTGGATTTTGGGTCGCCCATCACCATCAGCGAGTCAATGGCGTCCACGCGCTTGACCACGCCGCGGTGGTTGAAGACGCCCGACTCCATGGGTCCGCCGGAGACGAAGATGGTGGGGATGTTCAGGCGCAGCGCGGCCATCAGCATGGCCGGGGTGATCTTGTCGCAGTTGGAAATGCAGACCAGCGCATCGGCCCGGTGCGCCTGCACCATGGTTTCCACGGCATCGGCAATCAGGTCGCGGCTGGGCAGGGAGTAGCGCATGCCTTCATGACCCATTGCGATGCCATCGTCCACGGCAATGGTGTTGAACTCGCGCCCGATACCGCCGGCTGCCGCGATTTCCTCGGCCACCACGTCGCCTAGGTTTTTGAGGTGCACATGCCCCGGCACGAACTGGGTGTAGGCATTGGCGATGGCGATGATGGGCTTGCCAAAATCTCCGTCGGCCACGCCGGTGGCGCGCCACAGGGCTCTGGCACCGGCCGCCATGCGGCCTTGGGTGACGGTGCAGGAACGGAGTGCATGCGTTGCCATGGTCTTATTCCGGCTGCAGATTGATGGCCTTGCCAATCGCCCGGTAGCGGGTGATTTCGGCAGAGTAGAACTTCTGGGCATCTGCCGCGCTCATGGGCGAGGACGGTATCGCGCCACTGGCAGCAAGTTCTTTGCGGACGTTGTCTTGGCGCAGGGCCTCATTCAAAGCGCTGCTCAAGCGCTCAACGGTGGCATCGGGGGTGTTCTTGGGAACCACCACGCCTGCCCAGACGTCGAACACAAAGTCTTGAACGAGTTTGGTTTCGTTCATGGTGGGCACGTTGGGAAAGCTCGGGTGGCGTGTCGGGCCGGTGTAGGCGATGGCCTTGAACTTGCCGGTCTGGATCATGCCGGCCACCGGGCCACCCAGAGGCATGAACACCATGTCGATCTGTCCACCGGCCAGGTCACTGAAGATCTGGGCCGCACCCTTGTAGGGAACGTGCAGCAGCTTCACACCGGTATCCCGGGCGAATCGCTCAGCGACCAGGTGATAGATGGTGCCGCGGCCAGTGGTGCCGTAGGACAGTTCCTTTCCTTCTGATTTCTTTGCCAAAGCAATCACCTCGGACAAATTGCTCACAGGCAGGTCTGGTCGTGTGACCAGCATCATGTAGGTGCTGGCGATTTGTCCGACCAGCCGGAAGTCCTCTGACACGTACTTGGTGCGCATGGCCATGGGCGTCTGTACGAGTTCAATGGGTGTAGCCACCATGATGGTCTGGCCGTCGGGTTTGGCGTCATGCACTTTCTGCGAGCCGATGGAGCCAGCGGCGCCGGAGACGTTGTCCACCACCAGCGGCGGGCCAAGCACCTTTTGCATGGTGGGCAACACGATTCGCCCGGTCACATCGGCTTGGCCTCCTGCAGGGTAGGCCACTACCACCGAGATGGGTTTGTCAGATTGAGCTTGCGCGGCTGCGACCAGCATCAAGCCAGCGGCGACCAGGATGCATCGCAGAGGATGAGAAAGTTTCATGGGTTGTCTCCTTGTGTGAAAAGCTGCTTTTCTTGTTTATTCATGCGGCCGAAGCCAACGCCGGCGATGTGGATGGCGTTGCAAGGCCCTGCAGGGTTGCGAGCAGTTGCTCCCGCTGGCGTGCAGCGGCGTCGGCCTGGCTGCGTGCCGGGTCCAGGCGGCTGACGGATTCGTCGCCCGCGGCCACGATGAGGTCACAGCCGATGAGCGTGCGCTGGGCCACGTCCTGCGGCGCCACCACGCAGGCCTCGCCGCAGTGCTGCACGATGCATTGCAGTAGTTGCGCCTCGTCCATGGCCTCTACTTAGCGCCCCGCCAGGATGAACTCGGCGCACTTCTCCGAGATGAGCACCGTTGGCGCCGTGGTGTTGCCGCCGGTGATGGCGGGCATGACCGACGCATCGGAGATGCGCAGGCCCTCCACCCCGTTGACCTTGAGGCTGCGCGCATCCACCACTGCCTTGGCGTCGGTGCCCATGCGGCAGCTGCCCACCGGGTGGTAGTTGGTGTCGGCGCGCGCACGGATCACCGCCTCCCAGTCGGCATCGGTATGGCAATCGGCGGTGAACAGATCCCGCTTGATGCGGGGCCCCAACTGTTTGGACTGCTTGACAATGCGGTCGATATGCTTGGCGCCCTTGACCATCTCGCGCACATCGTCGGGGTGGTCCAGGAAATTCGGGTCGATCAGTGGCGCATCGTCCCAGCGAGTACTCTGGAGCTTGACCGAACCCCGGCTCTTGGGGCGCAGGCCCAGGATGTGGCAGGACAGGCCGTGGCGCGGCTCCAGCGTACGCGCATGGTCGATGGCCAGTCCGACGACAAACTCGTACTGCACTTCCGGCCGCGGACTCTGCGGAGTCAGGCGCATGAAGCCATTGATCTCGGCAAAGTTCGACGTGAACGTACCGCGGCGCTCGACCTTGTAGCGGCCCCATTGTTTCCACAAACCGAACAGCCCCTTGGGCGACATGCCCAGCAGGCCGTCGGCGTCGGGGATGTGGTAGCCCAGGATGAAGTCCGGGTGGTCCGACAGCTGATAGCCCACCTCGGGCAGGTCGTGCACCATGGTGATGCCCAGCGGCTGCAGGTCGCTGGCACGGCCCACGCCCGAGAGCTGCAGCAACTGCGGTGTCTGCAGCGCACCGGCTGCCAGGATGACTTCCTTGGCAGCGCGGATGATGCGGGCTTGCCCTTTGTGCATCACCTCCACGCCCACTGCGCGTTTGCCTTCGAACACGATGCGCATCACCTGGGTGTTCAGGTGGATCATCAGGTTCTTGCGTTGGTCGCGGATCGGGTCGATGAAGGCGTTTGCGGCGGAACAGCGCTCGCCGTTCTTCTGCATCACCTGGGCGATGCTGTAGCCCTCCTGCTCAGCCCCGTTGGGGTCGGTTTCGCGCACGCCAGCGTCGCGCAGCATGTCCGTCAGGATCTGGTGGTAGCGGTTGTCGGTGCGCAGCGCCGCAACGTTGAGCTCGCCGCCCTGGCCGTGGAATTCGTCGCGGAAGACTTCGTTGTTCTCCGACTTGCGAAAGATCGGCAGCACGTCCTTGTAGCCCCAACCCGGGCAACCCAGGGCTTCCCATTCGTCGTAATCGCCGGGGTGGCCGCGCATGTAGACCAGCGCGTTGATCGCCGACGAGCCGCCCATCCCCTTGCCGCGCGGTTGAAAGCCGACCCGACCGTTCAGCCCCTTCTGGGGCACAGTGTCGAAGGACCAGTTGAAACCGTTCTTCTTCGGCACATTGGCGATCAGCAGCAGCGGCACGCGCACCGTCACGTGCTGGTTGTCACCGCCGGCCTCGATCAGGCACACGCGGGTGCGCCCGTCGGCCGAGAGACGGTTGGCGACCGGGCAGCCGCCCGGGCCGCCGCCGACAACGACGTAGTCGTGGATTTCACTCATGGTTTTGTCTCCTTATGGTTTATGGTGTGAGTGGGTGAAAAAAGGTTGTGCCGCGTCGTTTCAATCCGCCACGTGCTGGCGTCTTACGGTGGCCAGATCGGCCACGCCCAGCCAAGGCTTCGGTGATGCGCGGCAGCGCCACGTCCCAGGCCCAGCGCGGATGCGCAGCCACAGAGCCCAGGCGGCGCAGCGCCGCACCCGCACCACCACCGCCGTCCATGCCATGGCGCACGTCGGCCAGGTCCACGGTGAAGACCAGCGTGCTGCACCTCGCCACGCCTGCGCAGCACACCACCCAGCCCCACCGGAGCCAGGGGCCAGGGGCACGCGGGCGTCCACGCCGAAGAAGCGGATGCCGCTCTGGCAAGCCGACACATCGCGCAGCACATGCTGGCGCAGGTGCACCTGGCGCCAGGCGCTGACGTTGGCGCGCAAAGTGTGCTCGTCCAGGCTTCCGCCATCGACATAGCCGAACAGGAAGTTGGGCAGGCGCCGCTGCGCCAGGGTGCACCAGTCGTCAAACGCGGCGGGGATTGACACAGGCTGGCTCATGGTCGGTGGCCTTTAACGGTTGCGCCAGAACATGAAGTCCAGCATCTTGCTGGGCAGGCCCTTGTAGGGCGGCATCAGGAAGTCCAGCCCGCGCAGACGGCTTTGCTTGAACACCGGGCGCAGCTTGGAGAAGGTCAGGAAGCCCTCGTAGCCGTGGTAATGCCCCATGCCGCTGTGGCCCACTCCGCCAAACGGTAGGTCGTGCTGGGCGCCGTGGAGCAGGATGTCGTTCACGGTCACACCACCGGACAGGGTGTGGGTGAGGTAGTAGTCCTGCAACGCACGGTCGTAGGTGTAGAGGTAGAGCGCCAGCGGGCTGTGGTGTGCGCCGATGTAGTCCACCACATGTTCCTTGTTGCCGTAGGTCATGATCGGCAGCAGCGGGCCGAAGATCTCGCGCTGCATGATGAGCATGCCGTCGTGCACGTCCAGCACTGCCACCGGCGGCATGATGCGCCGTGCCGGATCGCCCTTTTGTCCGGGGCACAGGGGCACGATGCGCGCGCCCTTGGCCTTGGCGTCGGCCAGGGTTTCCTGCAGCCGGTCGTACTGGCGCTGGTCGATGATGGCGGTGTAGTCGCCGTTGGTGATGTCGGGGTAACGCTGCGCCACGATGCGCTGGGCGTGCGCGACGAAGCCGTCCACGCTGGCCGCGGGCAGGAATAGGTAGTCCACGTTGGTGCAGATCTGTCCGGCGTTGAGCATCTTTGCCCACAGGATGCGATCGGCAGCCTTCTCCAGCGGGAAATCGGGCGCGACCACGCAGGGCGACTTGCCGCCCAGTTCCAGCGTTACCGGCGTGAGGTTGGCCGCGCAGTTGGCCATGACGGCCTTGCCGGTCTGCGGCGAGCCGGTGAAGAACAGGTGGTCGAACGGCAGCTGGGTGAACTGCGGGCCCACGGACTGGCCAGCGCCACCGTCTTCAAAGATGGCCAGCTTGTCGTGCGCAAAGTAGCGCGGTGCCAGGGTCTTGAGCAGGCGTGCCAGGTTCTGCGAGTTTTCCGACATCTTGACCATGGCGCGGTTGCCGGCGGCAAAGGCGCTTATCAGCGGCTGGAAGGTCATGGCCACAGGGAAGTTCCAGGGCACGACGATGCCTACCACGCCCACCGGCTGGGGGAAGGTGTAGGCGCTGGCCAGCGGGTATTGCGTCATGTCCACGCCGCGCTTGCGCTTCTTCATCCAGCCGCGCAGGTCGTGAATGGCCGACAGCGCCGATTCCTGGCCCTGCAGCATTTCGGCGAACAGGGACTCGAAGCGGCTGCGGCAACCGTAGTCCTGGTTGATGGCTTCGACCAGGGCTTCGCGGTTTTCCAGCAGCAGGCGGTGGATGGCGCGCAGATCATCGCGGCGCTCGGCCAGGCTGGACATGCGGTTTTTTTTGTAGGCGGCGCGCTGCGCCAGGAAGGTCTGGCGCATGTCCGCGGGGATGTGCTCGGCCAGGTGGATATGGGTGTCGGTTCGTGTAGGCATCACCATGGGATGGTCCGTGGGGTGTGGTGTTTATGGGTTTGGGGGTGTATCGCTTCAGGCCACGCGGGCCACGGCGGCGGGTGCCTGCAACTCTTCCAGCAACTGCTGGCGCTGCGTGGCGGCGGTCTGGGCCTGGGCCTGCTTCACATGGCCATAACCACGGATGCCCTGGGGCAGGGACGCCAGCTTCACCGCCGCAGGCAGACGCTCGGCCGTGAGCCGGGCCAGCAGGCCGTCGATGTCGGCCTCGTACTGGGCCAGCAGGCTCTGGTCGAGGCGGCGCTCGGCGTTGTTGCGGAATGGGTCCATCCAGCTGCCGCGCAGGCCCTTGAAGCGCGCCATCCAACCCATGGCGGACAACATCCAGGGGCCGATTTCGGCCTTGCGCAGGGCACCGGTGTCGGCGTCCTTCTTGGCAAAGGGCCAGGCGCCCAGGTGGAAGTGCAGCGTGTATTCGCCCTCAAAGTCGCGTGCCAGCGCCGCCTTGAAGTCGGGGTGGCTGTACAGGCGCGCCACTTCCCACTCGTCCTTGACGGCCAGCAGGCGGTGGTAGTTGTGGGCCACGGCACGCGCCAGGGCGTCGCCGCTACCCAGTTTGGCCTCGGTGGCACGCACCTTGTCCACGAAGGCGCGGTAGCGTTGGGCCAGAGCCTCGCCGGTGTGGGCCACCAGGTGTTCGCTGCGGTGGCGCAGGGTGTCTTCCAGACTGCGCTTGGTGCGCGGCACGAAGGTGATGACGTTGCTCGGTTGACGTTCTTTCACCCAGCGCTCCACGGCGGCCAGGTCGTGCGCGGCGCGGCGGCCCCACAGGAAGGCGCCCTTGTTCATAGCCACGGCCACGCCATTGAGTTCTATGGCACGCTCGATGGAGGAGAGCTTCAGCGGAATCTGCCCGCGCTGCCAGGCCGCACCCAGCATGAACATGTTGGAAGCAATCGGGTCGCCCAGCAAGGCGGTGGCCAGGCGCTGGCCTTCGAGCAGCAGGGCGCGTTCGCCCAGCAGATCGCTCAGGCGCTGCGTCAGCACGGCACCATTGGCCTGCCAGTCGGGGTTGCGGGCAAAGTCGGCCGTGGGAATCATGTCGGTGCAGGCCACGGCCTGGCTGTGCGCGGGGTTCAGGCGGCTGACCGAATCGTCACCAGCGGCCACGATCAGATCGCAGCCGATCAGAGTGTGGGCCTCGCCCGCACCGATGCGGGTGGCGTGCAGCATCTTGGGGTCGGGTGCAAAGCGCACATGGGAGTGCACGGCGCCGTATTTCTGCGACAGGCCGGTCACGTCCAGGTTGGAGCTGTAGGCGCCCTCCAGATGGGCGGCCATGGCCAAGGTCTGGCCGATGGTGACCACGCCCGTGCCGCCAATGCCCCCCACCAGCACGCTGTGCAACGCGGTCAGGGCCGGCACAGCGGGTTCGGGCAGTGGAGCGGTCCATTCGGGCTTGGCCGGTGCCGCGTCCGCCTTGGTCGACTTGCGCAAGGCGCCACCGTGCACCGTAACAAAGCTGGGGCAGAAGCCGTCGACGCAGGTGTAGTCCTTGTTGCAGCTGGCTTGATTGATGCGACGCTTGCGGCCCAGCTCGGTTTCCAGCGGTTCGATGGACATGCAGCCAGAGGCCTGGCCGCAGTCGCCACAGCCCTCGCACACGGCAGGGTTGATGAAGCTGCGCTTGGCCGGGTCGGCCCACTTGCCGCGCTTGCGCAGGCGCCGACGCTCGGTGGCACAGGGCTGGTCGTACAGGATGACGGAGACACCGGGAAACTCGCGGAACTCGCGCATCACGGCGTCCATGCGGTCGCGGTGGTGCACCAGCACGCCTTCGGGCAGCGTCACACCCTGGTAGCGCTCGGGCTCGTCGGTGACCACGGCCATCTTTTTCACGCCTTCACCGGCCAGGCTGGTGAGGATCATGGCCGGGCTCTGCCCGCTCTCGCAAGGCTGGCCGCCAGTCATGGAGTTGAAGCCGTTGTAGAGCAGCTTGTAGGTGATGGGCACGCCCACCGCCACGGCCTGACGCACGGCCAAGTAGCCCGAGTGCGAGAAAGTGCCGTCGCCGAGGTTGGCGAACACATGCTTTTCATTTGTGAACGGCTGCTGGCCTAGCCAGTGCATGCCTTCGCCGCCCATCTGCGACGGTGCACTGGTGGTCTTGGGGTTCACCAGCATGGCCATGGTGTGGCAGCCAATGCCGGCCAGCGCGCGGCTGCCTTCGGGCAGGCGCGTGGAGCGGCTGTGCGGGCAGCCGGAGCAAAAGCCCGGAACGCGCTGGGGCAGGCCTGGCGTGGGGCCTTTGGTCGCGCTTGGCGCCCCACTGGCAGCGGCCAGGGCGCAGCCGGGTTGCACCTGCTGCATGACGCTGGCCAGCACCTGGGCCACCAGGGCCGGGGAAATTTCGGCCGCGTTGGGGAAGGCACGTGGGCCGTGCGCGGGGTCGAAAACGGTGCCGCCCAGGTGCTTGCCCACGATCTGCGGCGCGGCCGGGCCGCCATAGAGCACGGCGCGCAACTGTTCTTCGACCAGCGGGCGCTTTTCCTCGACCACGATGATGGTGGACAGGCCTTCGGCAAATTCCTGCACCACCACCGGGTCCAGCGGCCAGATCATGCCGAGCTTGAGCAGGCGGATGCCAGCAGCCTCCGCCCCTTCGATGCCCTGGATGCCCATGTTGGTCAGGGCCTGAAGCACGTCCTGCCAGCTCTTTCCGGCCGATACGATGCCGACCTTGGCGCCGGGCGCGGCGGCGGTGATGCGGTTGAGGCCGTTGGCGCGCGCATAGGCCACGGCGGCGGCGATCTTGTGGTGGTAGAGGCGATCTTCCTGCGCCATCGGCATGTCAAAACCGCGGATGTGGAAGCCGCTGCCGAACATGTCTTTGGGTACGCTGGGCGGCTCGGGCAGGGTGATGGATGGCGAGTCGGGCGCGACGTAGACCGAACCACCGCCTTCGACTACGTCCGTGACCAATTTGAGGCCGACCCAGCAGCCCGAGTAGCGGCTCATGGCGATGCCGTGCAGGCCGTAGTCCAGTACCTCCTGGGTGTCGCTGGGGTAAAGAACGGGCATGCCCACGGCGATGAACACCGGGTCAGAGAAGTTGGCCACGGTAGAGCTCTTGGCACCATGATCGTCACCGGCCAGGCAGACCACCCCTCCCTTGGGCGAGGTGCCGGCCAGGTTGGCGTGGCGCAGGGCGTCGGTCGAGCGGTCCACACCTGGGCCCTTGCCGTACCAGATGCCGAACACGCCGTCGACCTGGGCGCCAGGGAAAGTGCCCACATACTGCGAGCCCCAGATGGCCGTGGCCGCCAGATCTTCGTTGAGGCCGGGGCGGAACACCACATTGGCCGCCTTGAGTGCCTTGTCGGCGGCCCACAACTCCATGTCGTAACGCCCCATGGGCGAGCCGCGGTAGCCGGAGATATAGCCGCCGGTGTTCCAGCCCGCGGCCGCGTCACGGGCCTTTTGTTGGAGTGGCAGACGCACCAGTGCCTGCATGCCTGTCAGGTAGACCCAGCCCTCCTGGGTGGTGTATCGGTCCTGCAGGGATGCCGTGTCGCGCGAAGCCATGTTGTTCTGCCTTGTCTCGTGGGGTTTTCAGGGCCGAGGGCCTGACCATCCTTGAACGGGCAGGGGCGGCCGAAAGCGAACAATAAAATTCACCCCGTTTTCTGTCTATTGCATTTGTTATCAATGCATGATGCAATTTGTGCATCGTCATCTTTCCCCGCTGCGGCCATGGCCTCCCACCTGACACTGAACCTGCGCCAGTTGCAGCACGTGGTGCTGTTGGCCGAAGAGTCCCATTTCGGACGCGCTGCCGAGCGCGCCTGTCTATCGCAGCCGGCCTTCAGCCGTAGCGTGGCGGCGCTTGAAGAAGCAATTGGCATGCGCTTGTTTGATCGCGGTCCGGGCTTTGTGCGGCTCACCTCATCCGGTGAGCAGGTTATGGCCCGGGCCCGGCGCCTGCTCTCAAGTTCTGCCGACTTGGCGCGTGAAATGGACCTGCTGCGCAGCGGTGACCTGGGCGACATCACCGTGGGATCCGGGCCTTTTTCCGGTCCCACGCTCATGGCCGGAGCCATTGCACAACTGCAGGCGGCGCATCCGTCGGTGGGGGTGCGCCTGGAAACGGGTTCTCCGTTGGCCCTGCAGTACATGCTGCTGGACGAGCAGCTGGACTTTTTCGTGGCCGACCTCAGCGAACTTGTGGGGCACCCCCTGTGCCGGGTCGAGCCCTTGGGCGCTGCGATTGGTGGCTTGTATGTGCGCGAGGCGCACCCGCTGGCTCAAAGTGAGCAAGTCACCCTCGCGGACGTCAGGCTCTACCCGTTGGCCAGTGTGCATCTACCCGCTCCGCTCAGCCGCAAGCTGGCCAAGATTTTTGGCAGTGACGAGTCCGGATTGGTGTCCCTAGCTATGGAGTGCGAAAGCGCCCTGGTGCTGCGAGAGTACACCTTGAAGAACGACGCCGTGGTCATCGCCCCGCTGAACGTGTTTGCGCTGGAAGTGGCGGCCCGGTGGCTGTACCGGCTCAAAGTCTCGGAGTTGGATAAACAAGGAGATCGCACTCCATTGCGTATGAATCTGGGTCTTATCTGGCAACGGGATCGAACTCCTTCGGCTGCGGCGAACATCTTGGCCGATGCTGTCCGCCAAGTATCTGCAGCTACGTTGATGCCAGAACGTTAGGGCATGCGCGCAGGTGACGCGCCGATCGCGCGGCCCCTTTGATAATCGCCCGATGTCTTCATCCGCCCGGAAAACCCAACTCGACTCCCTGGCCGTTGCCCTGCTGCTGGCCTGCTGCCTGTTCTGGGGCTTTCAGCAGGTGCTGGTGAAAGCCACCGTGGGCGAGGTGGCCCCGGTGTTCCAGGCGTTCTTGCGGTTTGTGCTGGCCACGGCGGCCGTGGCGGCCTGGTGCGTGTGGCGCGGTGTGCCGCTGTCCTCCCGGGCCGAGCCGGTGGGCGCGCTGCGCGGCGGGTTGCTGGCGGGGCTGTTGTTCGCGGGCGAGTTCGCGTGTATCTACCTGGGCCTGCAATACACCACGGCTTCGCGGCTCACGGTGTTTCTGTACACCGCACCGTTCTGGGTGGCGCTGCTGCTGCCGCGCTTCATCCCCGGCGAGCGCCTGCGGGGCGCGCAGTGGCTGGGCCTGACCGCTGCCTTTGTGGGCGTGGCGCTGGCGCTGGGCGATGGTTTTGTGGGCCAGGCCAACGCCGCCCTGCCCCAGGCTTGGCTGGGCGACCTGATGGGCGTGGCCGCTGGCCTGATGTGGGCACTGACCACGGTGGTCATCCGCGCCACGCCGCTGGCACGTGTGGCGCCCGCCAAGCAGTTGCTGTACCAGGTGGGCGTGAGCGCCATCGTGCTGCCCGTGCTCTCGCTGGCGCTGGGCGAAACCTGGACCCTGCAGCTAAGCCGCTTTGCCTGGGGCTCGCTGCTGGCGCAGGCGCTGGTGGGTGCGTTTGTGAGCTACCTGGCCTGGATGTGGATGCTGGCGCACTACCCGGCCACGAAGATCTCGGTGTTTGTGTTCCTCACGCCCGTGTTCGCGCTGCTGTTTGGCGCCTGGTGGCTGGGCGAGCCCGTCACCCCCGGCCTGGTGGCCGCGCTGGTGCTGGTGGCGGCGGGCATCGTGCTGGTGAACCGGCGGCCCGCTACGCCTTGAATGTGAATGGAAATGTCTGACTATGTACATACCTCAGACACCTCTCTCCCATCCGTTCGGGCTGAGCTTGTCGAAGCCAGGGCTTGCCGCGTGCGTGCAAGGCTTCGACAAGCTCAGCCCGAACGGGTCGTGGGTGTGAAGTCTGAGATCGGTTACCAATCAAGTGAAAATAGCCTCTAGCACTTACTCAATAAGCGCGAGCAGCTATTAAATTTATAGCATTTACAGTTTTGGAATCTTGATCCGGCTGATCATCAGCGAGCCCGACACCGCAAACAGCAGCACCAGCGGGTGCAGCGTGAAACCGCCGATCAGCACCTTGCCGAACCACAGGTTCTCGCGCACGGCGCCCATGCTGGCGGCCAGGGCGAGCAGGCCCACCAGCACGATGGAGGTGGGGATGGGCGTGCCCTCGAAATACTTCACCTTGCCGTCGTCGCCCGACAGCGTTTCGGCCGTGACGTTGTAGCGCGCCAGGCGCGAGACGCCGCAGGCCACGAAGTAGGCGAGCACGATGCGGTCGTACAGCCCTTGCATGCCGCAGCCGTAGGCGATGATGGCCGGGGCCACGCCGAACGAGATCACGTCGGCCAGCGAGTCGAGCTCGCGGCCCATGGCCGAGCTTTTCTGGCGCCAGCGGGCAATGCGGCCGTCGAGCACGTCGAAGATCAGCGCGGCCAGCACCAGGGCGCAGGCGAAGTAGATGTGGATCACGTCACTCGTCTCCAGGTACGACATGACCGAAAACAGGGCACCCACGCCGCAGAACGCGTTGCCCAGCGTGAACCAGTCCGCCAGATGGAACTCGCGGATCATCGAAAAACGCTTGGGGGGTTGGGGAGTGTTCATGGAAGGAGCGCTCCAGGGCGCGCAGTGCTAAGAGAAAGACAGAGAAAACGGAGCCAGTGCCATTATGGGCGCCCCGACAAACGCTCCACGCGGGCCTGGCTCACCTTGGCGAGAATGAAATCGATCAGCGTGCGCACCGAGCTGGTCTGGTAGCGGTTGGGCATGTACAGCAGAAACATCTGCGTGCCGAACACGCTCAGGCGGTAGTCGTCCAGCGCGGTCACCAGGCTGCCCTGGTCCACCAGGTCCTGCACCACGTAGTCGGGCACCAGGCCCACGCCCAGGCCCGCCACCACCGCATCCCGCAGAAACAGCATGTGCTCGGACAACAGCGTGGGCCGGGGCACCACCTCTTCACGCTGGCCGTTGCGGTAGGCGGCCACGCGCAATTGGCGGCCGATGAAGTCGGCGGTGATCAGCGGCACCGCAGAGAGCTCGCTCAACTGCCGGGGCATGCCGTGCGCCGCCGCATAGTCGCGCGATGCGCAGACCACGTAGCGCATGGGCGCCAGCAGGCGGGCCACCAGCGCGGGCGGGGGCTCGGTCATGATGCGGATGGCGACATCGACGTCCTCGCGCACCAGGTCGTCCACATGGTTTTCGAACATCACCTCCAAGAGGATGCCGGGGTACAGGCGCTTGAACTCGATCAGCCACCTGGTCACGACAACCTGGCCGTAGCCCGCAGGCATGCTCAGCCCCACGCGGCCCTGCAGGCTTTTGCCCAGCGTGGCGATGGTCTCCTGCGCGGCCAGCATTTCGTTGACGATGCTGCGGCCATGCGCGTACAGGCGCAGCCCCACCTCGGTAGGCTCCACACGCCGGGTGGTGCGGCGCACCAGTTGCACGCCCACCGCCTTTTCAAGCTGGGCCAGGTGGTAGCTCACGTTGGCGCGGCTCATCTTGAGCTTGCGCGCGGCCAGGCTGAGGTTGCCGGCGTCCAAGATCTCCACCAACACGCTCAGGGCCGAGAGGTCCAGGCGGTCCGCCTCGGAGGTTTTGTCAAAAATTTTCATACAGAGCGTCAATAATCTCTGTTATTGTCAATAATTATTAGCCACATAACAATGGCTGGCTCTGATTCTTCTTCGAGCCCATGGCTGCCCCCGCACTCAATCCACCCTTCGCCCGTTCGTCCACCATCCGCAGTCTGCAAGACATCGAGCGTCTGGAGCGGCAACCCCTGGCCCTGGCCCAGCCGGTGCAAAGCACCTACGAAATCTTTCGCAATGCAGCCCATGCGTTTCGCAACAAAACAGCGCTGACCTTTCTGCCCACGGCCGATCTCGACGACACCACCACCGAGCCGGTGCGCTGGTCCTACGCACAACTGCTCGCAGGCATCCACCAGACGGCGAACCTGTTGCACGCACTGGGCATGGGCCCCAGGGATGCGGTGGCCGTGCTGCTGCCCGGCTGCCTCGAATACCACCTGGCCCTGTGGGGCGGCGAGGCCGCAGGCATCGTGCAGCCGCTCAACCCCATGCTCTCCGACGAGAAGCTTGCGGCCATGATGAACCTGGCGCACACCAAGGTCCTGATCGCCTATGGCACCGGCTGCACCGACGACACCGGGGGCACCGAGAGTGGCGGCGGCCTGTGGGCCAAGGCCCTGCGCCTGCTCAGCCAGGTGCCCACACTCTCCACGGTGCTGCGCGTGGCCCCGCATGGCGAGGTGCCCGGCGCCGCAGGCGTGTTGCCCGAGGGCGTGGTGGACTTTGCGGCCCGCCTGCGCCAGCCCGCCGACCGGCTGGTGAGCGGGCGCCGCATCGCGGCCACCGACATCGCCGCGTACTTTCACACCGGCGGCACCACGGGTGCGCCCAAGCTTGCGCGCCACAGCCACGGCGCGCAGGTGTTCACCGCCTGGGCCAGCGTGCAGATGCAGGGCACGACGTCGCAGGACGTGTGGATCAACGGCTACCCGCTGTTCCACGTGGCGGGCGTGCTGCCCGGCTCGCTCGCGGCGTTGTCGGCAGGGGTGGAGACCATCATCCCCACCACCGACCTGTTCCGCAACCGCGCGGTCATCGACAACTACTGGCGGCTGGTGGAGCGCCACCGCTGCACCAGCCTGTCGGCCGTGCCCACGGTGCTGGCGGCGCTGGCCAGCGTGCCGCTGGATGGGGCGGACATTTCATCGCTGCGCCACTGCCGCACCGGCGCGGCCATCCTTGCGCCCGAGCTGGCCGCGCGCTTCGAGCGCCTGTTCGGCCTGCACTTGCACGAAAGCCTGGGCATGACGGAGATGGCCGGCATCTCCACCATCACCCCGCCCGGCGTGCGCGCACCCGTGGGCTGCGTGGGTTGGCGCATGCCTTACGCGCAACTGCGCATCGTGGCGCTGGATGCGCAGGGCGAGCTTTCCGACACCGACGCGCTGCCCGGCCAGCCGGGCATGGTGCTGTTCCAGTCGCCCAACCTGTTCTCGGGGTTTCTCGACACCGCCGACACCGCCCCGGCCTTCACGCCCGACGGCTGGCTGATCACCGGAGACCTGGGTTTTGTGGATGCCGAGGGCCGCCTGCACCTGAGCGGCCGCGCCAAGGACCTCATCATCCGCAGCGGCCACAACATCGACCCCCGCGTGATCGAAGACGCCCTGGGCGCCCACCCTGCCGTGCAACTGTGCGCCGCCGTGGGTGCGCCCGATGCCTACGCAGGCGAGCTGCCCGTGGCCTTTGCCACGCTGCTGCCAGGCACCACCGCGTCCGAAGCCGAGCTGATGGACTTCACCGCCGCCCGCGTGGACGAGCCCGTGGCCCGCCCCCGCTGGGTGCGGGTGCTGGACGCCCTGCCCATGACCAACGTGGGCAAGATCTACAAGCCCGCGCTGCGCCAGCAAGCCGCCTGCCACACGGTGGCCGCACGGGTGGCTGCGGCCCGCGCCGACCTGGGCACCACCTGCCACAGCGAGGTGCTGCCCGATGGCGACAACGGCGTGCGTGTGCTGCTCTCGGGCGCCGACAACCCGGCGCAGACCCAGGCGCTCCTGGCCCTCAAGGAACGCCTGGACGCAGTGCTGGCGCCCCTGCCCATCCGCACCACGGTGCAGGTGGTGGCGGTGATGGTGACGTCGGCCTCCTGACCGGGGCTGCTATGCGCCGCTGCCGGGCTGTTGCGCGGCCCGCTCGGCCCGCTCGGCCGCAAACGCCACATACCAGTCCAGGCACCCCGGATTGGCCATGGCGTCTTTGTTGACCACCTTGTCGATGGGCTGGCCCAAAAGCAGTTTTTTGATGGGCAGCTCCTGCTTCTTGCCGCTCAAAGTGCGCGGCACCTCGGCCACCGCAAAAATGTCGTCGGGCACAAAACGCGGGCTGAGCGCCGTGCGCACCGCGCCGTTGATGCGTGCGCGCAGGGCGTCATCCAGCGCGCTGCCGGGGCGCAGCACCACAAACAGCGGCATGTAGCTTTCACGGCCGAGGTATTCCAGGTCCACCACCAAACTGTCGAGCACCTCGGGCAGGGATTCGACCGCGCTGTAGATCTCGCTCGTGCCCATGCGCAGGCCGTGGCGGTTGATGGTGGCGTCGCTGCGGCCATAGATGGTGCAGCCGCCGTTGGCGCCGATCTTGAGCCAGTCGCCATGGCGCCACACCGCGCCCATGCTGACGGGGCCATCGCCACCACCGGGCTGGCGGCCGTGGCCTGCGGGGTACATGTCGAAGTAGCTCGACAGGTAACGCGAGCCGTCCTTGTCGCCCCACAGGTACAAAGGCATCGACGGAATCGGCTGCGCGCAGACCAGCTCGCCCACTTCGTCGGTCACCGGCAGGCCCTCGGCGTTCCACGATTCCACGGCGGCGCCCAGCATGCGGCACTGCATCTCGCCGGGCACCTGCTGCATCTCGCGGTTGCCGCCGATGAAGGCACCACAAAAATCCGTGCCGCCGGAGATGTTGTTCCACCAGATATCCGATGTGCCCAGCGCCTCGAACTGCGCCGTGCCCCACTCCTGCACCTCGGGCGACAGCGGCGAGCCGGTGGTGCCCAGCGCACGGACGCGGCTGAGGTCGCCATAGTCGCTGAGCGTGATGCCCGCCTTCATGCAGTTGGCGAAGAAGGCTGCGCCCGCGCCAAAAAAGGTCACGCCCGTCTCGGCGGCAAAGCGCCAGAGCACGCCCCAGTCGGGCTTGTCCTTGCTGCCGCCGGGGTTGCCGTCGAAGATCACGCAGGTGGTGCCCGAGAGCAGTCCGCTCATCTGCGCGTTCCACATCACCCAGCCGGTGGAGCTGTACCAGTGGTAGCGCTCACCCAGGCTGTTGGCCTCGTAGCTGCAGCCGATGTCGTTGTGCAGCACCTTGAGCTGCAGCGCCACCAGCACCGTGCCGCCATGGCCGTGCACGATGGGTTTGGGCAGGCCGGTGGTGCCGCTGGAATAGACGATCCACAGCGGGTGGTCGAACGGCAGCCACATCGGCTCGAAGGCCGCAGTTTCAGCATCATTTCGGCCGGTAGCGCTTGTCCAATTTACCCAACCTGCTATCGAAACAGAAGCATCCAGATTGCCCAGCAGCACCGCGTGCCGCACGCTGGGCAGGGCGTCGCGCAGCTCGGCCAGCACGGGGCGGCGGTCGTGGTCGCGCCCGCCATAGGTCACGCCGTCCACGCCGATGAGCACGGTGGGCTCGATCTGGCGAAAGCGGTCGAGCACCGCGTGGGTGCCCATGTCGGGCGCGCAGATGCTCCACACGCCGCCAATGCTCACCGTGGCCAAAAAGGCGATCATGGCCTCGGGCACGTTGGGCAGGTAGGCGGCCACACGGTCGCCGGGCTGAACCCCTTGCGCCTTGAGGTGCAGCGCCAGCGATGCGACCTGGCGGCGCAGCTCGGGCCAACTCAGTTCCCGGTGCTGGCCCTTTTCATTGCGGCTGATGATGGCGGGCATGCCTGCGGCGTGCGCGGCATCGACATGGCGCAGCGCCTGGCGCGCGTAGTTGACCTGCGCGCCGGGAAACCACTGCGCGCCCGGCATGGTGTTTTTGCCCAGCACGGCGGTGTGCGGCGTGGGGGATTGGATGTCGAAGTAATCCCACACGCTTTGCCAGAACACATCGAGCTCGGTGGTGGACCAGCGCCACAGCGCGTCGTAGCTGTCGAACTGCAGTCCGCGCGCATCGCGCAGCCAGTTCTGGTACAGCCGGATCTGGGGGATGAAAGGCGGGGATTTTTGTGGTGTCTCCATAGCAACACAGCGTACCAGCGCACCCGCGCGCTGACCATGCCGGGCCGTCCCCGAATTGACAGCACCCCTGCGCTTGACTGCGGTATTGCACGGCGCCCACGGCGCGCATTGCCTAAAATTACGCCCTCCCCGCTCTGTGCACGCCCTGCACGGAGCCATTCCCCCGCCTTGCCGCGCCTTCGCTGCGCGCATCGGCACCGGGCCACGCCCATGCATGGAGCGCCACGCGCGCGCCGTGCAGGTGCACACACCGTGTGCAAAAAAAAGCGCGGCCCGCCTTCCGTGATGTGCAGGCGGATACGGCGGCCCTGGTCCCGCCCGCTCCGGCCCCTTTTGCCCTTTTCCACACAGGCTGTCTGTCGGCCTGTGTTGCACCGCTTTGTTTTCTGCGGGCTTTGTCGGCCCGTGGGCGCTTCTTTTTTGGACGCGCTGGCACTGCGGTGCAGCGGGCACGGTGGGTGCGCACATCGCCTTTTCCGATTGTCCAGAAAGGTGACCTATGGAACTTCTTATCTCGGCGGGCCTGATCCTCGCCATCGTGCTCTGGGGCGTGATTGCGCCGGATGCCCTGGGCGCCGTGTTCGACACGGCGCTCGCAGCCATCACGCGCAACTTCGGCTGGTTCTACCTGTGGGTGGTGCTGGGGCTGGTGGTGATGGCAGTCTTGCTGGCGCTCAGCCGCTACGGCGACCTGAAGCTGGGCCAGGAGGACGATGAGCCCGAGTTCTCCATCGGCGCCTGGTTTGCCATGCTGTTCGCGGCGGGCATGGGCATCGGCCTGGTGTTCTGGGGCGTGGCCGAGCCCATCTCGCACTACGGCGCACCGCCGCCCGGCATTGCCGCAAACACACCCGAGGCGGCCAACGCCGCCATGCGCTACAGCTTCTTTCACTGGGGGCTGCACCCCTGGGCGGTGTACAGCATCGTGGCGCTGGCGATCGCGTTCTTCCAGTTCCGCCGGGGTGGCTCGGCCCTGGCCAGCACGGTGGTGCAGTCGCTGCCCTGGGCACCGCTCCAGCGCATCGGCCCGGCCGTCAATATTTTGGCCGTGATCGCCACCGCCTTTGGCGTGGCGGCCTCGCTGGGCATGGGCGCGCTGCAGATCAACAGCGGGCTGCACGCCGCGATGGGTGTGCCGGTGAGCGAAGCCTGGCAGGTGGGCATCATCGTGGTGACCACGGTGCTGTTTCTCATCTCGGCGGTGTCGGGCCTGGGGCGCGGCATCAAGTGGTTGTCCACCTTCAACCTCGTCGTGGCGGCGCTGCTGGCGCTGGCCGTGTTCGTGCTCGGGCCCACCGTGGCCATCATCGACACCTTCACCAACACGCTGGGCAGCTACCTCAGCGACTTCGTGCGCATGAGCCTGCGCATGACCCCGTTCCGCGACAGCGGCTGGGTGGGCGGCTGGACGGTGTTCTATTGGGCCTGGTGGGTGAGCTGGTCGCCGTTTGTGGGCCTGTTCATCGCACGCGTTTCGCGCGGGCGCACCATCCGTGAATTCATCCTGGGCACGGTGCTCGCGCCCACGCTGGCCGCATTCGTGTGGTTCTCGGTGTTCGGCGGCGCGGCGCTGCACCTGCAGATCATGCAGGGCGTGCCCCTGGCCGACGCGGTCAACGCCGATGTCTCCACCGCCCTGTTCGCCATGTTCAACGCCCTGCCCTGGGGCGCGGTGATGTCGGTGGTGGCCACCGTGCTGGTGCTGGTGTTCTTCGTCACCTCGGGCGATTCGGCCACGCTGGTGCTGGGCATGATGAGCACTGGCGGGCAAGAGAACCCTTCCGCGCGCATCAAGATCGTGTGGGGCGTGCTGATCTCGGGCATCGCCATCAGCCTGCTGCTGGCCGGTGGCGTGAAGGCGGTGCAGACCGCCACCATCGTCTTCGCGCTGCCGTTCGCCGCCGTCATCTTGCTGATGGCCATAGCACTGTGGCGCGGCGTGAAAGCCGACTGGGAAGCCGAAGACCGCCGCGACCGCGCCCTGCGCCGCCGCATGCGCGAGATGGTGGAGCCGCCCGCCGCCACGGCGCCGCAACAGCGGCCGTAGGGGCAGGGGCCGGGGGCGGTGCGTCTATCATCCGCACCGTTCCCTCCGCGCAATCGCTGCGCTTTTCACACACGCCCTCCGATGCCCATGCACCTGCTCACGTCCGCCTGGCCCGCCCTGGTGCTGCTGTTGCCCGCGCTGGTGCTGGTATCGGCCATCGTCTTCCTGGCCAAGGGCAACCGCCGGGCGGTGGCGCACCTGCTGGCCCTGGCGGCCTGCTTTTTGATCGGCGCGCTGCTCATGGAGTTTTTCACCTTCATGGCGGCGCTGATGGCCCGCTCGGGCAGCCAGCAGGCTGCGCCCGTGGTGGGCACCGGCACGCGCCAGTTGCTCACCACCATGGCCAGCCCACGCTCCATCGCCGCCCCACCGCTGTCACTGGCCGCCGCAGCGGCCTACGGCATCCTGGTGTCCTACCTGTGGCTGATGATCACCTGGGGGCTGCACCTGCGCGGCAAGCAGCAAACCGCAGGCCCTGCCCGCAAGAAACCCGCCAAAAGCACACGCAAGACCGCCAAGGACTGAGCGGCAGATGCTTTAGAGGTTTTTTGGCCTCTAGCGCTTGATGAATAAGCGCAAGCAGCTATCAAAATAGAAGCGCCTGAATGGTCCAGCCGCACTGCGTGCCGTGCTGCTACACACCCACTAAATAGTTACAAGGACTAACAAATTTAGGGGGTGCCCCTATCGCGCACGGCATCCGGCGCACCCAGAATCCGCGGCCAGAGAGGGGGTTGCACACCTGCGGCAGCCTCATAAACGCCCCGGCGCACAGCCGGGCGCCACAAACCCCAGACCTGAAGGATCTGCGCTCGATGCTGCCCCATATCCACCGCTTGCCTGCGCCCGCGCCCAACCCTCAACGACGCATGGCCCAGGCCATGGCAGCTTGGGCCCTGGCCGCAGGGCTGGCCGCTTGCGGCGGATCGGACGACCCTGCCACCCCATCGACCAACCGGCCGCCCCCTTTTTCTCAGGTGCCCACGGAACCTGCGCCTAGCCCGACTCCGACTCCGACGCCCACGCCCACGCCCACGCCCACGCCCACGCCAACTCCGACCCCAACGCCCACTCCAACACCGACACCAACTCCAGGACCAGTCAGCCCCACCACCTTGAATGTGCGGGTCCAAGGGCTTGGCTTGGGTGCCACCCTCAAGCTGGGGCATGGTTCGGCCGCGCTCGATGCCACGCTCAATCAGCCCTATGCGTTCGCGCCACAAGTGGCCGCAGGTGCTGCGCTGGATTTGCGGGTGCTGGCGCAGCCCGTGGGCCAATCGTGTGCCGTGTCCGCAGGGGCACCCGCCACGGTGCCCGCAGACGGTGCGCCCGTATTTGTCCATTGCACCCATACCCCGGCGGCGCGCATCACCATGCCCGAGACGCTGCCCAACGCAGCGCTGGCCGTGTCTTTCGGAATGCGCGACATCGCCTACCCAGGCATTGCCTACGAGAGCCGGCCTGGTGTTGTGGGGGGGCTTTTTCCGTATGAATACCGCATCAAGAGCTTCACCCTGGGCGGCGTTGCGCAAAACATGGCCGACGTATCGCTGGACTGGCGGCGGGGCACGGTACGTTTCACGCCTGCCAGAGAGGGCACCTATGTCCTGACGCTGGAGATACGCGACAGTGGCGCGGCGCAAAAAACGCTGGAGCAAAGCTTCACGATCCAGTCTGCCGCCTCGCGCTTCCTCTTCGTTGCAACCGATGGTGCCGACACCGCAGGGCGCGGCACCGTGGCCGCACCCTACAAAACGCTGGCCTATGCGCTGGCCAATTCAGCCGCCAACCAGGCCATCGTTCTGCGCAAGGGCACGTATCTTCCCGGCGCCATCAGGGTCAACGACAGCAAGGCCAAACAGTTTCTTGCCTATCCGGATGAAGTGGTGACGCTGACCCTGGGCAGCGGCAGCCGCATCTCCGTCAACAGCGACCTGGCTCCGGCAGCACGCATCGAAGGTGTCGACATCACAGGCGTCAAGCAATGGGGCATCGTCAGCGATCCCAGCAAGGCCGGGCTGGTGGTCCGCAATGTGCGGTTTCTGGATGGCGAGGCAACCGACAACCGCGAGAACCCTGCGTTCATCCACGGCTGGGGCGACACCGGCGCGGCCTGGCGGCACAAGCTCCTGCTGCAGGACAACGACTTCGGCACCTATGTGGGCGATGGCTACGCCACCACCCTGTTCGATGCCGGCGAATCGCTGATAGAGAACAACCAGCTGAACCTGGGCCAGACCTTTGGTGGCTTTCACGACAAGGACAACTCGCAGTACAACACCTATCGCGAGAACTACATCAGCTTCTCGGACGCCCATCGCAATGCCATGGGCATACAGGTGTCCGCGCAAGGCAACTCGACCAACCTGCACATTCACCACAACCTGCTCATCAACACCGGCATCCACCTGGGTGTGCAGTGTTTTCAGACGACCTGCTACATGCGCGACCACGACGTGCATCACAACACCGTCGTCAAGCAACGCATCGGCATGAATTGGGGGCCGTTCAACCCCACCAGCTTTGGCACACGCATCAGCCACAACATCATCAGCAACGACAGCCTGCCCCCCTACGGCGGCCTGTCCTGCCAAAGCCGGCCGGCCAATCTGGCCACCCAGCTTTCTGCGGCGGCCAACCTCATAGAAAGCACCCACACGCTGGCGTTCAAGGACAGCCAGTGCTCGGCCAACGACATGACCTGGGCGGTGTGGCAGGGAACCTATGGCTTTGATACACCCGCCTCCGGCAGCACCGTCGGGGCCAGCAGCGCACTCACCGGCAGCGGCCCCACCACCGGCCTGCCCGCAGGGGACACCCGGCGCACGCGCCGGGGGCACCAATACCCCTGAGATGAGAACGTGTTGACGATTCATGTGGCATTTTTTGCCCCCTGGCGCTTGATGGACAAGCGCCAGCAGCTACCAATTTAATAGCACCCGATCGACAACGGATTGACGCAGGGCAATACCCGCCCTGGCACCTCCGTCCACAATGGCGCGCAGCCTGCCCCGCCCTGGGGCGGGCGCTCTGGATTCAGCGCTCCGTTCTCTACTGCTATGACCACCCACCACAGCGACGTGCTCATCGTCGGCGCAGGCCCGGCGGGCCTGTCGCTGTCCATCTCCCTGGCGCAGGCCGGTTTCACCGCCACGGTGGTCGAGCAGCAACCCGAAAGCACCCTGGCCCAGCCCGCGCCCGACGGCCGCGAGATCGCCCTCACCCACCCCAGCCGCGCCACGCTGCAGCGGCTGGGCAGTTGGGCCCACCTGGCCGCCCATGAGCTGGGCACCATCGACGAGGCCCAGGTGCACGACGGCCCCCTGGGCCAACGTAGCGCCCTGCAGTTGAACACCGGCAGCGGCGGCGGCAGCAACACACCGGCAGGCACCAACGCCCTGGGCTTCATCGTGCCCAACCATGCGCTGCGCCGCACGGCCTACGCGGTGGCCGCGCGCACCGAGGGCGTGCGCATCCTCACCGGCACCCAGGTCACGCGCGTGGCCGCACTGCCCGGCCATGCCGAGCTGGACTACCAGCCCACCGGCGATGCCGCTGCCCCCCAGCGCCTGAGCGCCCCCTTGCTGGTGGCCGCCGACAGCCGCTTCTCGGCCACACGCCGCCAACTGGGCCTGGGCGCGCAGATGACCGACTTCGGCCGCACCGTCATCGTCTGCCGCATGCGCCACGCCACGCCACACGGCAACGTGGCGCATGAATGTTTTGGCTACGAACGCACGCTGGCCGTGTTGCCCCTGCCCGACGCGCCCGAAGACGGGAGCCCCCTGTGCTCCGTGGTGGTCACGGCCAGCGCCGACGATGCCGCCGCGCTGATGGCGCTGGCCCCCGAGGCCTTTGCCGCCCAGGTGCAAGCGCAGTTCGACAACCGGCTGGGCGCCATGGAGCTCGACGGCGAGCGCCACGCTTACCCCCTGGTCGCCGTGTATGCCCAGCGCTTTGCAGGCCACCGCTGCGCCTTGCTGGGCGACGCCGCCGTGGGCATGCACCCCGTCACCGCCCACGGCTACAACCTGGGCCTGGCCGGGGTAGAACGCCTGACCGCCGCGCTGGTGGCCGCCCGCCAGCGCGGGCAAGACATCGGCAGCGCCGACGCCCTGGCCCCCTACGCCCGCGAACACCACCGCCACGCCTGGCCCATCTACCAGGGCACCAACGCCATCGTGCGCCTGTACACCGACGCCCGCCCCGTGCCCCGCCTGCTGCGGCAACTGGTGCTGCAGGGCGCCCGCCGCCTGCCCCCGCTACAGGCCGCCATCGTGGGGCAACTCACCGGCAAAGCCCCGGCGTGGGCGCGATTCATGGCGGGGCCTGGCGCGCTGCGCTGACGAAAATCCTCAGCACGCATTACTATTAATTTAATAGCTATTAGCGCTTGTTAAATAAGCGCTAGAGCCACTTTTTACCCCTCTTCTGCACCGCCACCCGCTCTCGCTCTTGTCATCAGTTTTGGGGACATACAAACCCGCGCGAATCCGGTACGTTCAGTCTTGCTCATCCCGCAAGACAACTACAAGGAACCGCCGCATGGTCACCCAGACCACTCCTACCCTCCGCCCCCTGGCCCACGCCTGGCTGCTGGCCACCGCCCTCGTGCTGGCAGCCTGCGGTGGCGGTAGTGGTGGTGACGCCCCACCCCCTCCCAACACCCCCACCTTCCGCGTAGGCGGCTTGCTCGCGGGCCTGGGTGTGGGCAAGACGGTGGTCATCGCCGATGCCAGCGGCCCCAGTGCCGCTGTGTCGG
>NZ_JAPUDY010000039.1 GCF_027492855.1 Acidovorax sp. | reverse complement strand
CCACACGCGCCGACATCGAGCTGCTGTGGAAGATCTTCGCCAAGGACGGCCAGGCACTGCCCACATTCGATGCGTTCGAAAAGGGCGTGGAGCCGCTTATCCCCGCCGCCCTGCGCCGCACCAGCCCCTACCTCACGCACCCGGTGTTCAACACCCACCATTCCGAGACGGGCATGCTGCGCTACATCCGCCAGTTGTCCGACAAAGACCTGGCGCTCGACCGCAGCATGATCCCGCTGGGCAGTTGCACCATGAAGCTCAACGCCACCAGCGAGATGATCCCCATCACCTGGCCAGAGTTTGCCAACATGCACCCGTTTGCCCCGGCTGACCAACAGCAGGGCTACAAGGAGCTGGACGAGCAGTTGCGCGCCTGGCTGTGCCAGGCCACGGGCTACGCAGGCATCAGCCTGCAGCCCAACGCAGGCAGCCAGGGCGAATATGCCGGGCTGCTGGCCATCCAGGCCTACCACGCGGCCCAGGGCCATGCGCACCGCAACATCTGCCTGATCCCCAGCAGCGCCCACGGCACCAACCCCGCCAGCGCCCAGATGGTGGGCATGCAGGTGGTGGTCACCAAGTGCGATGAAAACGGCAACGTGGACATGGCCGACCTGCAAGCCAAGTGCGAGCAGCACAGCCAGAACCTGGCCTGCGTGATGATCACCTACCCCAGCACGCACGGCGTGTTCGAAACCCAGGTGAAAGAGCTGTGCGCCCTGGTGCACCGCCACGGCGGCCGCGTGTACGTGGACGGCGCCAACATGAACGCCCTGGTGGGCGTGGCCGCGCCCGGCGAATTCGGCGGCGACGTGAGCCACCTGAACCTGCACAAAACCTTCTGCATCCCCCACGGCGGTGGCGGCCCCGGCGTCGGCCCCGTGTGTGTGGTGCAAGACCTGGTGCCCTACCTGCCCGGCCTGCCGGGCCAGGGCGACCAGCCGCAGGCCCCCGCGCAGGGCAAGGTCGGCCCCGTGAGCGCCGCCCCGCTGGGCAACGCCGCCGTGCTGCCCATCAGCTGGATGTACATCCGCATGATGGGCGCCGTGGGTCTGCAGGCCGCCACCGAAGCCGCCATCCTGAGCGCCAACTACATCAGCGCCCGCCTGAAAGACCACTACCCCACGCTGTACGCATCGGCCAACGGCCATGTGGCGCACGAGTGCATTCTCGATCTGCGCGGCCTGAAGGACACCAGCGGCGTGATGGCCGAAGACGTGGCCAAGCGCCTCATCGACTACGGTTTTCACGCGCCCACATTGAGCTTCCCCGTGCCCAACACGCTGATGGTGGAGCCCACCGAGAGCGAGACGCTGTTCGAGATCGACCGCTTCATCGACGCGATGATCGCCATCCGAGGCGAAATCCGCCAGATCGAAAACGGCGCGATGCCCCAGGACAACAACCCGCTCAAGAACGCGCCGCACACGGCCGAGAACCTGCTCAGCGGCGAATGGGCCCGCCCCTACAGCCGCGAAGCCGCCGCCTACCCTGTGGCCGCGCTGCGCCAGGCCAAATACTGGTCGCCCGTGGGCCGGGTGGACAACGTCTATGGCGACCGCAATCTGTTTTGCAGTTGCCTTCCGGTGAGCGAGCTGGGCTAACCGCCCTGCCTTGCATGACATCGCCGGTCGCCAGCAGCTGTACGGTCTGCCAGCCACCGGCGCTGGAGGTCTTGGTCCAGGCCGAACCTGCCCTGGCCGCGCTCTGGCAGGCGCTGCCCCGCCGCCAGTTCAGTGCTGGCGCATTGCTGCAGCACGCAGGCGAGGCCAGCACACGTTGCTGGCAAGTGCGCAACGGTGTGGTGCGCACGTTCTATCTGAACGCGCAGGGCACGGAGCGCAACCGTTCGTTCCACGGCACCGGCCACTGGGTGGCCGGCAGCCTGCCGCCATTGGCCCTGCCCAGCCCCTACGCCATGGAAGCCCTGACCCCGGTAGAAGCCGTGGAGCTGCCCTATGCCACGCTGCAACAGTGGCAGAACACCTTTCCCCGCACCGCACCGCTGCTGGATGAAGCCCTGGGCTACATGTTCCAGCAGCAAGCGCAGCGCGAGGCAGAGTTGTTAAGCCACCCGCCCGAGGTGCGCTACCAATCGTTCCTGGCCACCCACGGCGACTTGCTCCCGCATCTGCCACAGCACCACGTGGCCAGTTACCTGGGGATCTCGCCGGTGTCTCTCTCGCGCATCCGCGCCCGGCTTGGCATGGTGGAAGGGTCGCGCGGCGGCTGATTCCATTTCCAAATCATTCGTGTCTAGGCGTGAAGCCGCAGGCAGTGCTGTAGCACGACAAGGCGAAACAACAACGACACGGATGATTTAGAAATGGAATGACACCCGTCAGCGCGCCGGCGGCCAGGCGCTTATGGTGCGCGCACGCCCCGGCATCACCACCTTTGGCAGGCTGTCCCGGTCCATCGCTGCATCGCTGGCCACCAGCCCATTGAGGTGCAGCAGGTGCGCGGTGATGGCGTAAACCTCGTCGTCCGTCAGGCTCTTGGGCGCATGCAGGGGCATGCCACGGCGCACATAGTCGAACACCGTGGTGGCATAGGGCCACAACGCCCCCACCGACAGCACCTGCAGCGGGTACTTGCGCACCCGCAATGGCCGCAGCGGATCGCTCCAGCCGATGAACCCGTCCGTACCCACCAGGCGTGCTGCGGGCCCTTCGATGCCCTGCGCACCGTGACATGCGGCGCAATGTTTCGCGTACAGCCGAGCACCCTGCTCCACGCTGCCCCGGCCCGGCGGCAAATTGCGGCCGTCAGGGAAGATGGTGATGGCATAGCGCTCGACCTCCTCTGGCGAAAGGGGTTTCCCCAAACCAATGACCAGCGATGGCTGCTGCGCAGGTGTCTGCGCCTCGCTGCCGCCACCAGCGCCCAGCATCGTCAGGGCTACCACCATCAAGAACCTACCGCGCCACGGCTTACGCATAAACGTTCTCCACCCGGCCATCGGCCTGCACACGCCAGACCTGCACCGCGTTGTAGTGGTTGAACGAATGCATGGCATAGCGGCGCTTCCATTCGCTGCGCAGCGGCTGGGTGCGGCCTTTTTCATCCGTCGCACGGCTCATCAATTCGGCCTTGCGTCCGTCCCACTTCCACGGCAGCGTAAAACGCGTGAAGGCGCGGTCCAGCACCGGGCCATGCAATTGCGCGGAGGTCCATGTGCGGCCACCGTCCACTGAAACCTCCACACGCACAATGCGCCCGTGGCCGGACCACGCCAAGCCGTCGATCTCGTAGAACCCGTGAAGATCAGGCAGGGTCTGGCGGCCCGAGGGGCTCGTGATGACCGACTTCACCTCCATGTGGAAGGCAAACCGTTCGATCCGCCCATCGGCCAACACCTGGGTGTACAGGCCCGATTCATCCTTGGTGTAGGCCGGGGCATCCGTCACCTCCAGCCGGTGCAGCCATTTCACATTGACGTTGCCCTCCCAGCCGGGCATGAACAGACGCATGGGGTAGCCCTGCGATGGCCGCAGCCGCTCGCCGTTCTGGAACAGCGCCACCATGCCATCCTGCAACAAGGCCTTGAGCGGCAGGCTGCGGCTGTGCGATCCGCCATCGGCGCCTTCGGCCACCACCCATTGGGCGCTGTCCTTGAGGCCCGCCTCTTGCAGCAGGTAAGACAACGGCACACCCGTCCATTCGGAGCAGGACACCTCCCCCGCGATCTCACCCAGCGTTTGGTCCAGCGCCGTGGGCGACAGCGCGTTGGCTGCTGAATTGCCCGCGCATTCCAGAAAATGGATGCGGCTGACCATGGGGTAGCGCAGCAGGCGCTCCAGGTCAAACTGCAGCGGCTTGTGCACCAGGCCGTGCAAGCGCAGCGCATGCTGCCCTGCATCGATCTCGGGCACGCCGTTGTGGTGCACCGCAAAGTGCAAGCCGCTCGGGGTGATGATGCCGCGCTGGTGCTGCAACGGCGTGCGCCACACCGGAAAACCCGCAGCGGTGGAAAGCGTGCGCTGTACCTGCGCCTGCTGCTGCGCTGGCAGGCCATAGGGCAGATCTGCCCCGCCGGGGCGCCTCATCGCATCGGGAAGGCGCGTGGCCCACGGGGGTGCAGCCTCGGCCGCCGCGCTGGCGCCACCCGCCGCCAACGTGCTCAAAAACGCCCTGCGGCCCCATACCTTGCCGCCGTCGTGTGAAGACATGCATACCCTTCGCGTGAAATTCCATTTCCAAATCATTCGTGTCCAGGCGCGAAGCCGCAGGCAGTGCTGTAGCACGACAAGGCGAAGCAACAACGACACGGATGATTTAGAAGTGGAATAAGCGGCACCCATTGGCCGCAGCAGCAGTGTTGCGGCTGCGGCGGCACGGTGCATTAACGCTTGTTAACGCGGGGCCCGGGCATCGGCATCAAGGGGTCCGGCCACTCCGAAAGGCGCAGCGCCTGCTCAGAAATCATGAGAAAAAGTGCCGCCACCGCTTTATTCACATCAAAGTTAGCTATTATTTTTATAGCATTTTGAGTCTAATCTGAACGACAACGGCCACCCGAAGGTGGCCGTCCAATAACTCAATACAGCAGAGTGCCAAGGCACTCTTCTTCGTAGATTACAGGGCGACTTGCACCACTGGGAAGTCCACATCCGTGCCAGCAATGTGGTTGGTGTAGTTGGTCAGCGTGTTGAGCGCCACGTTGGCCGCGACTTCGATCACCAACCCGCCATCCACACCGGCAGCGGCGGCTTCGGCCAGGTCGCTGTCGGCCAGCACACCGCGCTGGCGCACGATCTTCACGGCCAGTTCCACCAAGGCCTTGTCTTGCGCGTTGTCTGCGGTGCCGCTGCGGGCACTGCGGATGGCGGCCTCGGACAGGCCCGCGCCCTTGCCGATCAGCGTGTGGGCCGACAAGCAATATTGGCAGGCATTGGCCTGGCCTACCGCCAGCGCGATCAGCTCGCGCTGAGCAGCACTCAGGCGACCTTTGCTCAGGGCATCCGAGAAGGCCAGGTAGCCATTCAAGGCCGCAGGGGCTTGGGCAAAGGTAGAAAACAGATTGGGCACCATGCCCAGTTTGGCCTTGACACCGTTCAAGGTGGCCTGGGTGGCGGTGTCGGCTTGGGCGATGGCAACAGGAGCGATACGTGACATGGTGAAACTTTCGTTTTGAATGCTGTGCGACATGCACCACGCAAGTGTGCTGATACTTAAAGCATTAAAAATACGATAATGCATACCTTTCGTATCAAATTGCCCGCCATGGACCGTTTATCGCCTTTGTTTGCCCACTCTGTTCCCAGCGCACGGGTGTTTTATTCGGGCAACCTGTGCCAGGTCTCGACCTTTGAGGCCGAAAGCAATGTGGGGCATGTGCACCTGATGCGCAAAGGAGCCATGGCCGTGATCGACCAGCATGGCCGCGCCAGCCACCTGCAAGAGCCCAGCCTGCTGTTTTTTCCGCGCAGCGCAGCCCACCGGCTGGTGCCGGACCACGCTCAGGGCGTCGATCTGGTCTGCGCATCGGTGGACTTGGGCGACGAGGCGCGCAGTGCCCTGGTGTCAGCCATGCCCGAGATGCTGGTGATAGCGCTGGACCAGATACCCGCCTTGGCGCCCACGCTAGACCTGCTGTTCAAGGAGGCTTTTGACGAGCAATGCGGCCGGCAAGCCGCACTCGACTTGCTGATGGAGTACCTGCTCATCTTGCTGTTGCGCCACTTGCTCGACAGTGCCGCAGTGACCACCGGCATCCTGGCCGCCCTGGCCGACCCACGCCTGTCCAAAGCGGTGACGGCCATGCACGCACGGCCCGACAAAGCCTGGACGCTGGAGTTGCTGGCGCAAGAGGCCAACATGTCGCGCGCGCGTTTTGCCAACCACTTTCGCGACGTGTCGGGCCTGACCGCGCTGGACTACCTCACCGCCTGGCGCATCACCGTGGCCAAAGGCCTGCTCAAGCGCGGCAAGCCACTCAAATCCATTGCACCCTTGGTGGGCTATGCCAGCACCGTGGCGCTCACCCGCGCCTTCACGCACCGCACAGGCACACCGCCGCACACCTGGCTGCAAACGGAGAAAGAAACACCCTCCTGAATGGCTGAGAGCATGTTCTGAGACGATCAGCACATCAAACGAGACGCAGAAAACGCGGGCGATTTCTACACTTTTGTACATGCCAACACATTCCGTGACGGCAGCAAAACCTCCAAGGAATCGCCATGCAAAGCACTACCCGCGTCGCACCGCTGAAAGCCAGCGAGTTCGACACCTTCATCGACCAGCAACCCGGCGCCGTGCTAGTGGACTTCTGGGCCCCCTGGTGCGGTCCATGCCGCGCATTGGCTCCCACCCTGGAAAGCCTGGCCACTCACTTCGACGACCAATTGGCCGTGCGCAAGATCAACGTGGACGAAGCCCCCGAACTGGCCTCGGCCTTTGGCGTTCGCAGCATCCCCACCCTGATCTTGTTCAAGGACGGCCAGGCTCTGTCCCAGGTCGTCGGCGCCAAGTCAGAGGCGGAGCTGGCGAAATGGGTTTACACGGCGCTGTAGGCCGCCACTTTTTTTCTGCGTTTTTACCTCTCTCTCTTCCGTTCTCAACCACCAGGATTTTTATGAAAACCCTCAACATTCGTTCTACCGCTCTTGCCTTCGCCATCGCCGCAGGCAGCACCCTGGCCATCTTGCCCAGCACCAGCTTCGCTTTTGACGAACACTCGTTTGCCCCCATCAACGTGGACAAACAAGGCATCGGTATCCAGGGCCACGACCCTGTTGCCTACTTCACCGCAGGCCAACCCACCATGGGAAAGACTGAATTCCAGGCCGCACACGACGGTGTGGTCTACCGCTTCGCCAGCGCAGCCAACCGCGATGCCTTTGTGGCCAACCCAGCCAAGTACGCACCCCAGTTCGGCGGCTTTTGCGCCATGGGCACCCGCATGGGCAAGAAGTTCGACAGCGACCCCGCCGCCTGGCACATCGCCGACGGCAAGCTCTTTCTGAACCTCAACAAGGATGTGCAAAAGCGCTGGCTGGAAGACGTCTCGGGCAACAACAAGATCGCCTACGAAAACTGGCCAACCATTGCCACAAAGCCGCCCAAGGCACTCTAAAACGCTACATATTCAATAGCGCTATTTGAGCACCAGCAAGCGCAAGCAATGGCTGGGCATTCGCGTGGAGTAGAGAGCGCTGCGATGGATATACCATCGCAGCCTTTCTCCCCATCTTTGCCTTGGAGCATCTGCCTTGTTGAACCATCTGCTGACCGCGCTGCTTGCCAGCGCCACCGTTGTCATGGCCCCTGCCGCCTTCGCGCAGACCGCCAAACCCGTCACCACCGCCAGCGGCCTGGTGTATGAATCCCTGAAAGACGGCACCGGCGATTCGCCCAAGGCCACCGACACCGTGAAGGTGCACTACAAGGGCATGTTCCTGGACGGCAAGGAGTTCGACAGCTCCTACAAGCGCGGCGAACCCACCTCATTTCCGCTCAATGGCGTGATCCCCTGCTGGACCGAGGGCGTGCAGCGCATGAAGCCGGGGGGCAAGGCCAAGCTGACCTGCCCGCCTTCCATCGCCTACGGCGCCCGGGGTGCCGGCGGCGTGATTCCGCCCAACGCCACGCTGAACTTCGAGGTCGAACTGATTTCCATCGGCCGTTGAGCCCATGCTGCTGAAGGTCGGTGACCTCGCTCGGCGCACAGGCCTCACAGTGCGCACGCTGCACCACTATGACGAGATCGGCCTGCTCAAGCCCTCGGGCCGGTCCGAGGCGGGTTACCGCCTGTACAGCCAGGCCGACGTGCAGCGTCTGCATGGCATTCAGACCATGCGCCAGATGGGCCTGGCGCTCAACGACATCGGCGAGCTGCTGGCGGAAGGCATGGCGCCCGAGCGCATCATCGGCCAGCAGATCCGCGCGCTGGACCAGCAGATCGCACAGGCCAGTGAATTGCGCGGCCGCCTGACCATGCTGCGCGACGGCCTCGTGGCGGGCGCCGAGCCCAACATGGGCAACTGGCTCGAAACGCTGGCGCTGATGACGACCTACGGCAAGTATTTCAGCTCGGCCGAACTCAAGCAGATCTTCACGAACTGGCGCCTCATCGAGGCGGACTGGCTCGTCGTCAAGGAGTTGGTGCGCAGTGCCATGGACCAGCAGTTGCCGCCCGATACCCCCGAAGTCCAGGCGCTGGCCTACCGCTGGATGGCGCTCATGCTGCACTGGATGGGCGGCGATCTCGACCTGATGGAGCGCTGGGGCCACATGTTCCGCACCGAGCCCTCCACACAAGGCCGCAACCATGCGCCGCCGGGCGAGATGATCGAGTACATCGAAACGGCCATCCAATTGCGCATGGCGCTGCTGACGAAATACCTGACCCCCGACGACCTGCGTTCGCTGGGCCATGTGCCACACACCCGATGGGCCGCACTGGAGGAAGATGTCCAGCAACTGCTGGCCCGTGCACTGCCGCCCCATCACCCCGATGCACAAGCCGCCGCGCTGCGCTGGAAGGCGCTGTTCGACCAGTTGACCAGCCACAACCCGCTGCTGCATCAAAAGCTGCTCACGGCATCGACCAACGAGCCACTGCTGCAGGCTGGATCGCCGCTGAGCGCACCCGTGCGCGCCTATCTGCAGGCGGCGGCAACCCATGCGGCCGCTACGCCACACCCTGCGCCGCTGCAGACCTAAAATCGCTTGACTCTCACGTTACGTGAGGGTTCACAGTTGGCCTCCATGAATGATGGACCAACACATGACTCCCTTTGAGGCCCCAGCGCCCACTTCCACGCGCCTGTATGCGCTAGATAACCTGCGCGCCGCCATGATGTGGCTGGGCATCGTGCTGCATGTGGCGGTGATCCACATGAGCGGCCCGCCCCTTCTGCCCTGGCGGGACAACCAGACCACGCCTGCGGCCGACCTGCTGGTGGCGTTCATCCATGCGTTCCGCATGCCGGTGTTCTTCATCCTGGCGGGGTTTTTTGTGGCCCTGCTGATGGAGCAGCGCGGGCCACGCGCCTTGGTGCAGCACCGGCTGCGCCGCCTGGCGCTGCCATTTGCCGTGTTCTGGCCGCCCATCTTCGCCCTGTGCGCCGTGTTGGCCCTGGCGTTTGTGCACCGCATGGCACGTGGCACATGGGGGCTTGACATTGCCCTTCAGCCACGCATGCCGGGTGCGCCGGATGGTCTCTCCACCATGCACCTGTGGTTTCTGTGGATGCTGCTGTGGCTGAGCCTGCTCACCCCGCTTGTGCGGGCGCTGCTGCAGCGCGCCGCGCCCGGCACGGGGGCCGCGTTGGGGCGGTGGCTTGCCACACTCGGGCGCACGCCCTGGGGCATTGCCCTGTTGGCCGGTGTCCTGGCCGCCGTGGGTGCGCAATATGGCAACGGGATGGTGCACCCCAGCGGCTTTTTCTTGCCACCCTGGACGGAATGGGCACACAACGGATTGTTTTACGGCTTTGGGCTGGCGCTGTACCAGCACCGGCAGGCCCTGCTGGAACACTACGTGCGGCGCTGGCCGTGGTACGCCGTCGCGGGGCTGGTGCTGTTTTTCATCGCAGGCGGGGTACTAAGGCAGGCGCCAGCCGGCACCCACGAGCTGCCCATGGCGCTGCGCCTGGAATTCTCCCTGGCCTACAACGCCACGGCCTGGTGCTGGAGCTTTGCGCTCATCGGACTGTTCGCCAAGCACCTGCGCCAACCGAGCCCTGCTCTCACTTACCTGGCCGACAGCTCGTACTGGGTCTACATCGTGCACATGCCCATGACCATTGGTTTCGGCGCACTGATGTTCGGTCTGCCCTGGCCCGCCGGGGTAAAGATCGTGCTCAACATCGCGGCCACCACCACGCTCTGCCTGATCAGCTACCACCTGCTGGTGCGCTTTGGCGCCATCGGCGCTCTTCTCAACGGCAAGCGCCACACCCGCTCGCTCCAGCCACAAAGGCCCGCTCACCATGCGTCCTGATACCCACTCCCGCGCCGCGCTGTTCAAAGACCGCAACTTCCGCTGGATGCTCACCGGCTCAGCCCTGTCGATGCTGGGCGACCAGTTCACGCTGATCGCCCTGCCCTGGCTGGTGCTGCAGATGACGGGCGACACCCTGGTGCTGGGCACCGTGCTGGCCCTCGTTAGCGTGCCGCGCGCGCTGTTCATCCTGATCGGCGGGGCGCTGGTAGACCGCCATTCGCCCAAGCAGGTGCTGATGATCACCAAGTACGTCAACCTGGTGCTGCTGGCCACCCTGGCGGGGTTGGTGTTTGCAGGCACGCTGACGCTGTGGATGGTGTACGCGCTGTCGCTGGGCATCGGCCTGGCCACGGCCTTCAGCATTCCGGCGGGCACCGCGATGACGCCGTACGTGGTGGCGCGCCCGCAACTGCAGGCCGCCAACAGCTCCAGCCTGGGCCTGCGCCAGTTCAGCATGTTCCTCGGGCCCTTGCTCGCGGGGCTGTTGATTGCGCTGTTTGGCGCCGGTGGGCCGGGTGACCCAGGTGATGGGGCAGGCAGTGCGCCCGCCCGCGCCAACGCCACCGGCATCGCGCTGGCCTTTGCGCTCGACGCCCTGAGCTTTGCCGTATCGGCCTGGACACTGGCCAAGGTGCAACTTCGCGCAGCGCCCCAGGCGCCTGCGGCAGCACCCCAGCCCGTGCTGGCATCGGTGGCGCAGGGCCTCGCGCATTTCTGGCGCGATAGCGAGCTGCGCACCTGCTTTCTCTACTGGAGCGCGATCGCCCTGTTCATCATGGGGCCCATCCACATCGCCATCCCGGTGCTGGCCAGCAGCACGCCCCAGTTGGGGGCCGCCGCCTTCGGCATCATCGTGGGTGCCCATGGCGCAGGCATGCTGCTGGGTATGGTGGTGTCGGGCATGGTGCCGCGGCTGCGTATTGGCAGCCTTGGGCTGACCATTTTGGCGTTCGATGTGGTCATCGGCATGCTGTTCATGCCCATGGGGCTGATCACAGCCGTGTGGCAGGGGGCTGCGCTGATGCTGGCCATCGGCCTGCTGGGCGGCTTCATGCAGGTAAGCGTTTTCACCTGGATCCAGCAACGGGTTCCACCCGCCCTGCTGGGCCGCGCGATGAGCCTATTCATGTTCATCTTCATGGGCCTGGCGCCCATCTCGGCAGCCGTCACGGGCTGGGTGATGAAGGGCATCACGCTGGTGCAACTTTTTGCGGCCAGTGGCGGCACGCTGGTGGTGCTGGCCGCGCTGGCCTTGGTGTTCACGCCCATACGCCGCGTGACCGACGCTCCGGCGGCAGCACGCTGAAACGCCGCAGCCCGGCAGCCCTTTCAAGGGGCGGCCGGGCTGCGGCAGGCCAGGGCCTCAGACTTCCGTGACGAACTGCTCACGCGGGCGGCGCACCTTCTTCAGGTTCACCAGCCAGTCGCCTTCATCGGCACGATAGCCCAACGGAAGGATGGCAACGCTGCGCAGGCCACGCTCGCGCAGGTTCAGGATTTTGTCCAGTGCATCAGGATCAAAGCCTTCCATGGGGGTGGAATCCACTTCTTCGAACGCCGCTGCGATCAGCGCCGCGCTCATGCCAATGTAGGCCTGGCGCGCCGCGTGCTGAAAGTTCACCTCCGCATCGCGCTGGGGGTACGCACCCAACAGCATCTGGCGGTAGTTCTCCCAGCCTTCGTTCTTAAAGCCGCGCTGCTCGTTGGTCAGGTCGAACATCATGTTGATGCGATCGGCGGTGTAGTTGTCCCACGCGGCAAACACCAGGAGGTGCGAGCCGTCGGTGATTTGCGCCTGGTTCCAGGCGATGGGCTGGACGCGGGCGCGCACGGCGGGGTCGGTCACCACGATGATCTCAAAGGGCTGCAGGCCGCTGGAGGTGGGCGCCAGGCGCGCGGCCTCCAAAATGCGCTCGACCTTGTCTTGCGCAACCGCCTTGGCGGGGTTCATCTTCTTGGCGGCATAGCGCCATTGCAGCTTGTTCAGCAGGGGTTGTGCGGCGGCGGTTTCGGTAGTGTTCATGGTAGAAATTCCTGGTAAATCACTGAGAGGCTGAGCGAAAAATGAGGTGATGGTTGAACTGTAAAGAGCCTTTCTGCTGCCAGTAAGCCCTGCAAAAGAAAAGGATTGTTCGCAATCGGTCAACAATCGGGCGAATAACGCGGCCCGCCCCTCCAACACTGGCGCAGGTTTGGGCCTGCGGGCGTACACTCGCTGCCATGCTTTGTGGCCCACGGCATTGCGCGGCACACGCCTGCCCTCCCCGCTCTCCTTCCATGGCTGCGCCTGTCCCATGAGTGAACTTGATCTGTCCTTTTTGGACCCCACAGGTCGGCGGCCCACACCTGCTGAACACAACCCGTATCCCCTCGTCCTGCGGCCCAGCGCATCGGCCACGTCGGCCGAAGACCTGGTGGCCGAACTGCGCGCCTACCAGTTCGAGCTGGAGAGCCAGAACACGGTGCTGCGCTACAGCCAGACCGTGGCCGAAAGCGCCTACGAACGTTTCGAAACCCTGTTCGCCAGCGTGCCCCTGGCGCTTATGGTGGTGGACGAACACGACATGGTGGTGCAGGCCAACTCAATGGCGCACCGCTCCTTTCAGCCCACCGAGCGCGACCGCCCGCTGATTGCGCTGATCCCCTTTGTGCGCCCCCAGGACACACCGCGCGTACGCGATGCGTTCGTCCAGGCGCAGGGCCTGGGGCACAGCGAGGTCAAGGAGGTGGTGTTTGCCATCAATACAAACACCCGCATCACGGGCGATTTGCACATCGCGCGCATCGAGGCAACCCAGGAGCACGGCCCGCCGCTGTTGCAGTTTCTGTGCGCGGTGATCGACCAGGGCCCGGTGCTGGCCGAGCGCCAGGCCCTGCAGCACAGCGCGCTGGCCCTGCAGCAGCGCAATGAACAACTGCACGCCAGCGAGAAGCGGCTGGAGGCCGTCATCAACTCGGCGCTCGACGCCATTATCTGCGTGGACCAGCACCAGCGCATCACCGTGTTCAACCCCACGGCTGCGGCCCTGTTCCAGTGCAGCGCGGGCGATGCACTGGGCAGCACGCTCGACCGCTTTTTGCCCGACGCAGCGCAAGCCCTGGCGTTTGCGCAGCTCACCACCCAGGCCCTCTTGGGCGAATTGACGGCGCTCACCGCCAGCGGCAAGGAGCTGGCGGTGGAGGTCAGCGTGTCGTTCGAGCGCCATGCAGAAAGCGTGGGCGGGGGCGAAACCACCACCGTGTTCGCCCGCGACCTCACAGGCCGCAAAAAGGCCGAGGCGCACCGCAGTGAGCTGGAGGCGCAATTGCGCGAGTCGCACAAGATGCAGGCCGTGGGCACCATGGCGGGCGGCATTGCGCACGACTTCAACAACATCCTGGGCGCCATCCTGGGCAATGTGGAGCTGGCCAAGGCCGACTGCGCGCCAGGCTCGCCCGTGATGGACAGCCTGCTGGAGATCGACAAGGCCGGCCGCCGCGCGCGCGACCTGGTGCGCCAGATCCTCACCTTCAGCCGCAACGAGCCACCCCAGCGCTCAGCCGTCTCGCTGGCCGAGGTGGTGCACGACACCGAACGCCTGCTGCGCGTGACCCTGCCCCCCGCCATCGACCTGCACATGCAATTGCAAACCGGCCTGCCCCCGGTGCTGGCGGATGCCACGCAGGTTGAGCAGGCCCTGTTCAACCTCTGCACCAACGCCGTTCATGCGATTGGCACGGAGCGCGGCAGCATCCACGTGGAGGCCGCCACGGTGCAACCCGACCAGCGGCTGAGCGAACGGCTGGGCCTGGCCCCCACCCACTACGTGGCACTGACCGTGCGCGACACCGGCCCCGGCATGGACGCCACCACCTTGGAGCGCATCTTCGAGCCTTTCTTCACCACCAAGCCCGTGGGCCAGGGCACCGGCCTGGGCCTGGCGGTGGTGCACGGCGTGATGCGCACCCACGAAGGCGGGGTAGACGTACAAAGCACGCCGGGCCAGGGCAGCCGCTTCACGCTGTACTTTCCGGTGGCACCCCACGCCGCCGCCGCGCCAGCAGCGCCCGTACCGGCCGCGCCCCCGGCGGCCGACCCGCCTGGCAGCACGCCGCGCAAAACCCACCATGTGATGTATGTGGACGATGACCAGGCCCTGGTCTTCCTGGTGCAGCGCCTTTTGGGCCGCCGAGGCTACGCCGTGAGCGGCTACACCGACCCGCACGAGGCCACGGCCGCGCTGCGCGCCGCACCACAGGCCTTCGACCTGCTGGTGACCGACTACAACATGCCCGGCTTCTGCGGGGTGGACCTGGTGCGCGAGGCGCGCCTGATCCGCCCTGACCTGCCCGTGGCTCTGGCCTCGGGCTACATCACCACCGAAATCGAGCAGGCCGCGCTGGCCGAAGGCGCCCGCGCCCTGATCCACAAACCCAACGACGTGGATGAACTCTGCGCCACCGTGCAGCGGTTGCTTTCCGGCGATGCCTCTTGAAGAACCTGCAGGCCACGGCGTGCTGGCGGTGTACGAAGATGCAGACCTGCTCGTGCTGCAAAAACCGCCCGGCCTGCTGTGCGTGCCCGGCCGGGGCCCCGACAAGCAAGATTGCCTGAGCGCCCGCGCCCAGCAGCACTGGCCCGATGCGCTCATCGTGCACCGGCTGGACCAAGCCACCTCCGGACTGGTGCTGATGGCCCGCCACCTCGACGCGCAGCGCCGCCTGAGCCATGCATTCGCCGAGCGCCAGGTACACAAACGCTACCAGGCCGTGGTGAAAGGGCTGCTGGGTGAAGTGGGAGAAATAGGTGGAGCATGGAACGACATCGACCTGCCCATTGCCGCCGACTGGGAGCGCCGCCCGCTGCGCATCATCGACCACGCCTTGGGCAAGCCCAGCCTCACCCGCTGGCGCGCCCTGACGCACGACCCTGCAACCCAAACCACGCGCATCGAGCTGGAACCCGTCACCGGCCGCACCCACCAGTTGCGCGTGCACCTGGCAGCCATCGGCCACCCAATTTTGGGCGACGCGCTTTATGCCGATGCCGCCACCCAGGCCCAAGCCCCGCGCCTGCTGCTGCATGCCAGCGATCTGGCGTTTGCACACCCGGCGACCGGAGCTTGGCTGGCCTTGGAGTGGGCTGCGAATTTCTAGATAAATAGCCACTTTGCGCTTATTCTGCAATCGCAAGCAGCTATCAAATTAGAAGTAAAAAAAGCCCCAAACACAGTCACCCAGAACCCGCAAACTGCGTGTGGCTAACTCTTTTTAAGAATTTGGCAAAAGAAACAATCAGTTACTGTTGCGACCCCGATATAGTGCAGTAGTCAGTCATCGAATTGGTGCCTTTTCACTGATAGGTCGCCATGCAGAGCCACACCTCTATCATCTTTGCGCTTGTAGGTACGCAGTTTGGTCTGTACGCCTCTGCGTGGTGGGTTTACGCTGCCCTGGCAGACGAAGACCGAGCAGCAGCGGGGTACTGGGGGCTGTTCAACGTGCTGGTCGGGGTCGGGATGCTGCTGGCCTGGTCACGCGACGAAAGCCGTAGCTGGGCGGCATATGTGGGGTCGTCGATATGCTTCGTGACGTCGTTCCTGGCCGGTTGGCGCGGTATTTCAGCACTCGTGAAGCTCAAGCACAACACGCGCACCCAGTTGATCCTGCTGATTGCCATCTGCACGGCACTGGTGTTGATTGGTCCCAGTCTGGAGCGAGCGCCCTTTCGCGTCTTCGTGACCTACTTTGGCTGTGCGCTCATCATCGGGCTGGGCGTTTATCAGACAACGCCGTTGAACAATCAAGAGCTCCATTTGACGTGGAGCAAAGTGCTTCGCATGTCGTCACTGGCGGGGGTACTGCTGCTCGGCGGACAGGCCCTTCAGCAAATGCTGCATCCCGACGCTCAACTGGAGTTGAACAATGGCGAGGGGCCCAACACGCAGTTGCTTTTGGGCTTGTTGGTCGCAGCATCGATCTTTAACTTCACGTGCCTTGGCCTGCAATTGTTGCGGTATATGCGCCAACTGCGCGAACTCACCTACTGCGACCCTTTGACCGGGTTGTTGAATCGCCGGGCTTTTGAAGAAGCCATGCAGCGCGAGTGGGCCCGCCGCAGGCGCGAACCAGCCCCCTTGGCGGTCGCCGCTTTTGACCTCGACCACTTCAAGGCCATCAATGACAGCCATGGTCACTCGGTGGGAGACCTCGTACTCATCCAGGCGGCAAAAGTGCTTCGGGGCCTGTCGCGGGAAATCGATCTGGTGGCCCGCCTGGGAGGCGAGGAATTCGTTGTGGTCATGCCTGGCGCAAGCTTGGTGGCGGCACAGGCCGCAGCCGAACGGCTGCGCGAGGCGCTGGCCGCAGAACCAGCAACATCGCTGGATGGAATCCCCCTGCATATCACGACCAGCATCGGGCTGGCCATGGCGGAAGATGGCGATAGCGACGTGCATGCAACATTGCGGCGAGCTGATGACGCGCTGTATCAAGCCAAACACGAAGGGCGCGACCGCGTCTGCACTGCATCGCGGCCAACGGCTTCGTCAACCGTTTTGATCCCGTGAAGTAACCATCCCTCGGCTTTACCGGCGATAGATAGTTACTTACTGCGCTGGCTTGGTGGGGGCTTGGTCCATTCGATAAATTCGGTGAACATCACATCAGGACAACGTCCACGCAAGCCATTGCGTTCGTAATAGTTCCAACGGTAGGCCATCTCCGTGCCGTCCCGGCAGGCCACGCCTTCGTACAACTTGCCATAGGTCGCTCTGGCCCCCGAGGATGAGCGATAGTTATCCTCGACATCGGCCACCAGCACGCCGTTTTGGGGATACACCTTCAACACACCAAACGACGCATTGCTGGGTATGTCGTAGCTCACATAGAGGACGTTCCGCTCAACATCCGGGTGCGCCTTGGTGATCCATATGAAAACGGCTTCTTGCTGCTCCACCAGTTCTTGCTGCGTCAGGTGGGTGAATGATTGGGAGTTGATTTTTTTGCTGAATTTGAGCGCAGGCCCCAGCACCAGCAAAGGTTTTTTCTCGCCCGAAGCGTCGGGGTTGAAGCGGTGCAGAAGTGGCTTTTTAAATTTGTCGACAACCGTAGAAAAAATCTCTTCGTCGCTGAAATGCTGTTGCTGAAGCTCCAAAGCCCACACAGGGGCTGCAGCACACAAAAGAAGCATGGCGGCTATGGGAAATAATTGCTTTTTCAGGTCCGTCCTCCATTGCCGATACAGCCTCAGATTTGGGCCATTTTTCAGTTGATTGCGCGAGCAAGTATGACATTCTGGAGTTGCGATTTGAGTGCGTCAAACTTGACCGCAACAAACATTTGGTCGCGATCTAACTCACCCCATTCGGCCGCGACATGGCCCACTGCACCGCCAAAATGCTGGCCAGAACCACCCACATGCCGACCAGGGCCACACCCGTCATGGCCTGGCCCAGCAACAGCCAGCCCAGCAACACGGCCGTGACAGGGCTCAGCAGCGCAAGCGACGACACCGCCACTGACGGCAGGCGCGCAATGCCGCGAAACCACAGTGCATAAGCCACCAAGGCCCCCGCCAGGCTCAGGTACAGGTACCCGCCCACATGGGCGGCCGTGAGCGCAGGCAAAGGCGGGTCGACCAGCCAGGCCACGGGCGCCAGCATGATGCCGCCCGCGAGCAACTGCCAGCCCGTAAACGCCAGCACCGGCAGATCGGACCGCCAGCGCCGCGACCAAAACGTGCCCGTGGCCATGCACAACGTACCCCCCAGCGCTGCGGCCACACCGACCATGTCCCACCGCGCCCCCGGCGACAGCAGCAGCGCAGCCATGCCCAACACGCCCAAGGCACCCGCCGCCAACGCCAGGCCGGGCGGGCGGCGGTGGTCCAGCGCCCAAGCAAGTCCCATCACCACCAGCGGCCCAACGGCCCCGACCACCGCCGCCACGCCACCCGGCAACCGATAGGCGGCCACAAACAGCAGCGCCTGAAAGACCCCGATGTTCAGCGCGGCCAGCACCAGCAGGCGCCGCCAGCCCACCCAGTCGCCCCAGGCCGGCCAGCGGCGACACCACAGCACCAGCAGCAGGCCAGCAGGCAAGGTGCGCAGCAGTGCTGCGGTAAAGGGCCGATCGGGCGGCAGCAGCTCGGTGGTCACGATGTAGGTGGAGCCCCAGATCACGGGGCCCATGGCCGTGGTCAGCGCGTCCAGCCAGGGGGAATTTCGGGTGTTTTGCATGGCGCATTTATCTTTAATTCAAGATAAATAACCATACCATACAATCTTGAAATCAAGATAACTTCCAACACAGAATCATGGCTGATCAACGCCTCCCCGACGCCGTGGACGCCATCCTGGCCCAGTGGCAGCGCGAACGCCCCGACCTGGATACCAGCCCCATGGGCACCATCGGGCGCGTTAAGCGCTGCGCGGCCCTGTTGCAGCGGCGGCTGGACGAGACCTTTGCCGAGTTCGGCCTGAGCGCCTGGGAGTTCGACATGCTGGCTACGCTGCGCCGCAGCGGCGCGCCGTATTGCCTGGCACCGACCACGCTGTTTTCCACGCTCATGGTGACCTCGGGCACCATGACGCACCGCATGGGCAAGCTCGAAGCCAGTGGCTGGATTGCCCGCCTGCCCAACTCTGCCGACGCACGCAGCTCGCTGGTGCAGCTCACAGCCGAAGGCCTGGCCTTGATCGACCGCGCGGTAGAGGCCCACGTGGTCAACGAACACCGCATCCTCGCCCCCCTCAAGGCAGCCGAACTGGCGGCACTCAACGCGCGGCTGTCGCAACTGCTGATCGCCCTGGAGCCCCCGTCGGCGACAGACAGCAATAGCCGTCCCGCAGTACCATGGCGGGATGCCTCATAACCACCTCTACATCCTCACCGGCGCATCGCGCGGCATGGGTCTGGCCATGGCGCAGCAGCTTCTGCGCAGCGGCAACACCTTGGTGTGCATAGCGCGCAGCGCCAACGCCGACCTGACTGCCGAAGCCAAAGCCGCGGGCGTCACCCTTGAGCAATGGCAACAAGACCTGTCGCAAGGCGAGCAGGCCGCGCACAGGCTGCAGGCCTGGCTGCAGGCACAGGGCCCGCAGGCCTTTGCCAGCGCCACGCTGATCAACAACGCGGGCGTGATCCCGCGCATCGCCCCGCTGTCGGACAGCGACGCCGCCGACCTGGCCAACGCCTTGCGCGTGGGACTGGAGGCGCCCATGCAGCTCACCGCAGCCTTCCTGGGTGCAACCGACGCATGGACGGTGCCGCGCAAGGTGCTCAATATCTCGTCGGGCCTGGGCCGCCGCGCCATGGCCTCGCAAGCCGCCTACTGCGCGGCCAAGGCGGGCATGGACCACTTCACCCGCTGCGTGGCGCTGGACGAGGCCGCCAAGCCCCATGGGGCCAAGGTATGCTCGCTGGCCCCTGGTGTGATCGACACCGACATGCAGGTCCAGTTGCGCGGCGCCGACCCGGCCGCCTTCCCGGACCGCCAGAATTTCGCCAACCTCAA
>NZ_JAPUDY010000038.1 GCF_027492855.1 Acidovorax sp. | reverse complement strand
CGCCGCAAGGCCATGCTGGAAGACATCGCCATCCTGACGGGCGGCAAGGTCATCGCTGAAGAAGTGGGCCTGACCCTCGAAAAGGTGACCCTGGCCGACCTGGGCCAAGCCAAGCGCATCGAAGTGGGCAAGGAAAACACCATCATCATCGACGGCGCTGGCGCTGCTGCTGACATCGAAGCCCGCGTCAAGCAAGTGCGCGTGCAGATCGAAGAAGCCACGTCCGACTACGACCGCGAAAAGCTGCAAGAGCGCGTGGCCAAGCTGGCTGGCGGCGTGGCCGTGATCAAGGTCGGCGCTGCCACCGAAGTCGAAATGAAGGAAAAGAAGGCCCGCGTGGAAGACGCACTGCACGCCACGCGCGCAGCTGTGGAAGAAGGCGTTGTGGCTGGTGGTGGCGTGGCCCTGCTGCGTGCCAAGCAAGCCGTGGGCGACTCGGTCAAGGGCGACAACGCCGACCAGGACGCTGGTATCAAGCTGGTGCTCAAGGCCATCGAAGCGCCCCTGCGCGAAATCGTGAACAACGCCGGTGGCGAAGCCTCGGTGGTGGTGAACGCTGTGCTGGCTGGCAAGGGCAACTACGGCTTCAATGCTTCGAACGACACGTACGGCGACATGCTCGAACTGGGCATTCTGGACCCCACGAAGGTCACCCGCACGGCTCTGCAGAACGCTGCCTCCGTGGCATCGCTGCTGCTGACGACCGAAGCCATGGTTGCCGAAGCACCGAAGGAAGAAGCCGGTGCTGGCGGCGGCATGCCCGACATGGGCGGCATGGGTGGCATGGGCGGCATGGGCATGTAATGCCCGGCTGAGCCAACGCTCAACGCAAAAGGGCCGCGCAAGCGGCCCTTTTTCTTTGTCACGGGCACCATGTTTGGCAGCCCAGATGCTTCAAATTTGATAGCTGCTAGCGCTTACTGAATAAGCGCTAGCAGCTATTTCTACATCAAATCGGCGGACGCAGCGCCTGCGTGGCCCGCGCCAGCTCGGTGATGCGAGCCCAGTCACCGGTGCGCACCGCGTCGGCAGGCGTGAGCCACGAGCCGCCCACGCAGCGCACGTTGGGCAGCGCCAGGTAGTTGGGGGCCGTGGCGTTGGTGATGCCGCCCGTGGGGCAAAAGCTCACAGCGCCGAACGGGCTGGCCCAGGACTTGAGCAGCGGGATGCCACCCACGGCCTCGGCCGGAAAAAGCTTGAGGAACGAGAAGCCATCGGCCAGCGCGGCCATGATTTCGCTGGACGTGGCCACGCCGGGCAGCAAAGGCAGGCCCAGGCCCAGGCAGGCGCTGCCCACTTGCGAGGTGTAGCCAGGGCTCACGGCAAAACGGGCACCGGCCTCGCTGGCGCGGCGGGCGTCGTCGGCATTGAGCACCGTGCCCACGCCCACCACCGCTTCGGGCAGGTGGCGCGCAATGGTTTCAATGGCGGGCAGGCCCGCTGCGGTGCGCAGCGTCACCTCCAGCACCTGCACGCCACCGGCCAGCAAGGCCTCGGCCAGGGGCAGTGCGTCTTCCACGCGGTCGATCACGATGACGGGGATGACGGGGCCGTGGCTGGCGATGTCGAGGGGGTTCATGGGAGTCGATGAAGAGGGATTCACAGCCATGTGCAGGCTCCTTGTTCGGCACCGCCCGCATGGCGGCGAAAGTTGGTGAAAAGTTCGCGACCAAAACCGGTGGCAGGAGGCTCGGTGTACGGCGCCAACGGGCGGGCAGCCCATTCGGCTTCGTCCACCAGCACATCCAGGGTGCCTGCGACGGCGTCCACCCGCACGATGTCGCCGTCACGCACCTTGGCCAGCGGGCCACCGGCCAACGCCTCGGGCGTCACGTGGATGGCAGCGGGCACCTTGCCCGAGGCACCGCTCATGCGGCCATCGGTCACCAGCGCCACCTTGAAACCTTGGTTCTGCAACACGGCCAGCGGCGGCGTGAGCTTGTGCAGCTCAGGCATACCGTTGGCCTGCGGCCCCTGAAAACGCACCACGGCCACCATGTCCTGCTGCACCTCGCCCGCGCTGAAGGCGGCGAGCAAGGCCTCTTGCGAATCGAACACGCGTGCAGGGGCCTCGACGATGTGGCGGTCTTCCGGCACGGCGGACACCTTGATCACCGCGCGGCCCAGGCGCCCTTGCAGCAGGCGCAAACCGCCCGTGGGTGAGAACGGCAAGGCCACGGGGCGCAGCACGGTGTCGTCACCCGACGCCGCCGGTGCGCCCTGCCCGCCTGCGGCAATGCCACCGGCATTCACGCTCATCACCTCGGGATGCATGAAGCCCCCGGCCAGCAGCTCGCGCAGGATCCACGCCGGGCCGCCCGCAGCCTGGAACTGGTTCACGTCGGCATCGCCATTGGGGTACACGCGGGCCAGCAAGGGCACGGCGGACGAGAGTTCGTCAAAATCCGTCCAGTCGATCAAGATGCCCGCGCTGCGCGCAATCGCCACCCAGTGGATCAGGTGATTGGTAGAGCCGCCCGTGGCCAGCAGCGCAACCATGGCGTTGACGATGCAGCGCTCGTCCACCAGCCGCCCGATGGGCGTGAAACGCTGGCCGCGCTTGCCGATGTCGAGCACGGTGCGCACGGCTTGGCGTGTGAAGGCCTCGCGCTCTTCGGTGCCCGGCGGCGCAAACGCCGCACCCGGCACATGCAGACCCATAGCCTCCAGCAGCATCTGGTTGCTGTTGGCCGTGCCATAGAAAGTGCAGGTACCGGGGCTGTGGTACGCGGCCGATTCGGCCCGTAGCAGCTCGTCGCGCCCCACCAGGCCCTGTGCGTACTGCTCGCGCACCTTGGATTTGTCTTTGTTCGACAGGCCCGTGCCCATCGGGCCTGCGGGCACGAACACGCAAGGCAAATGCCCATAGTGCAACGCGCCGATGAGCAGGCCGGGCACGATCTTGTCGCACACGCCCAGCAGCAGCGCGCCATCGAACACATCGTGGGACAGCGCTACCGCTGTGGCCATGGCAATGGTGTCGCGGGAGAACAGCGACAGCTCCATGCCGGGCGTGCCCTGCGTAACGCCGTCGCACATGGCGGGCACACCACCGGCCACCTGCGCGGTGGCGCCGTGGCGCGCAGCCTCGTCACGCAAAATGGCGGGGTAACTTTGGTACGGCTGGTGGGCCGACAGCATGTCGTTGTAGGCCGTGACCACACCGATGTTGGGCGCCTTCTCAACCGTGACCTTGAACTTCTCGGCGCCGGGCAACGCGGCATAAGCATGGGCCAGGTTGGCACAGCCCATGCGGTCTTGCGCGGGCTTGCGGGCGATCATGGCGTCAATGCCAGCGAGGTAAGCGGCGCGGGTGTCCGCGCTGCGTTGCACGATGCGCGCCGTCACGCGCGCTACAACTGAATGCATGGGATGCTCCATCGATGGGTGGGCAGGCAGTGACTGCAGGCGAAAGCCGCAGACCTGTTTTGTAAGGCCTAGAATGTAACTCGATAACCAATTCACTTCAACCCATGCCCCTGCAAACCCTGCCCCTTCCGCCCTCCGAACTGGGCGAATCGCCCTTCTGGCACCCAACGGAACAGCGTCTTTACTGGTGTGACATCCTGGGGTTTGCGGTACATGCCTGGAACCCCGCCACAGACCAGCACCAGCAATGGGCCCTGCCCAGCGAGCCCGGCTGCTGCGCACCAGCGGGGCAAGGCCAATTGGTAATTGGGTTACGAAACGGTTTCTATCTGCTCGACACCACACGCCCCACCGCCAGCGAACCCGGCGCCCTCACCTGCCTGGCATTGCTGCCGCCCGAGCAACACGACACCACCATGCTGCGCCTGAACGACGGGCGCTGCGACACCGCAGGGCGCTTCTGGGCAGGCTCGGTGATCACGCCCCGCACCGCACCGAATGCCGCGCTGTGGAGCCTGCAGGCCGACCCGGCCAGCGCCATAGGCTACAGCGTGCGCCACATGGCGGGCGACAACTTCACCGCCAACGGCCTGGCCTTCAGCCCCGACAACCGCACGATGTACTGGTCGAACACGCCCGAGCACCGCATCGACTGCTTTGACTTTGACGTGACCACCGGCGAGATCACGAACCGCCGCCCCTGGGTGCAATTCGACCGCAAAGTAGACGGCCAGCCCTACGGCGGACGACCCGACGGCGCGGCGGTGGATGTGGAGGGTAACTACTGGGTGGCGATGTACGAGGGGGCGTGTGTGTTGCAGTTGTCACCTGAGGGGGAGGTGCAGCAACGCATTGAGGTGCCGGTGCAGTGCCCGACCATGGTGTGTTTTGGGGGGGAGGATTTGCGGACGCTGTATGTCACGTCGGCGCGGGCGGGGAGGCCGCAGGGCGAACAAGAGGCAGCTACTCCTGCCGGTTCGCTGTTCCGTATTCAGGTGGAAGTTGCCGGGCTACCAGTGAATTTTTTCCAGTCCTGACTGCACGCATGAAGTTTGGCGGCTTTGGGCCCGTTGCAGTCGCTCGGAAATCCATGGTTGCTGCATGTCTCTAGTACCGCGCTTCGCCACCACTTCTTGATTCTCTGGCCCGATCATGCGGCGCGCAGTACCCATAGGCCATGGCCTCATAGCTCTTCCCCGTGTCATCCTCAATGACAACCAGCGCGCTGTAGAGCTTGCCCCACGTGGTGATCGGGATCGTCCGATCCTGAGGAGGCGCCGGGTCAAAGTTAAGATGGATAGTCGTGCGCGTAATCCGAGTGTGAGTGATGTGCCGCGCATCAAGATGACGTTTAAGTCGCATGGCGTAGCCTGCTAAGAGTTTGTCAAAGGCTGCATTTGCAGGATTGATGGTCCCGGCGACAAGATTGAGACTGACCTCCGCAGTCTGACAACTATCGGCTAGCTGGCACAGGCGACCAATGCCCCAGTATCCCGCCACGTCATTGTTTCGACTTATGAATGATCCAAGTAAGTCCAAGGCAATGCCCTGGAGCTGCCTACGTCTCGTCATGTTAGTAAATCCCGTATCGTGAGGCTGAAGGCAAGCCAAGTTTCGAGTGGCGGCTCCTGGCCGCTAGTACTCATTCGCAGGCGGACGCTGCACGTCTGCAACCAGCCTGAAGCAGTCGCCAAATGCTGGCGTCGGCTTCGCAGCGATTGCGGTCGTATGCGTTGCTAAACGCTGCTACCGAAAGCGGCCGATTGACGATCACAGCCGGCGAACTACACCCCACCCAACAAGACTAAGGCAAACTACCCTCGGCGCACGCTTGGCTATCCCGGACGGGCTCACACAAAAAAACAGAACTATCCGATAAGGGAGAAATAGCGTGATTCAAGGTGCTCGCTGCTTGCCGACTCAACACTTGACCATTCGGGTGCCGTGGCACGATTCCGGATGGAGGGGCACCTTCTGCAAGACCTGCACTGCAAACACTTGTTGTACCGTGCTCCCGCGAATCGCTACTGGTCGCGACGACGCCTTTGAGACGCTGCATGCAGGTGAGAGCATTGAGGACCTCGACCGATCCCAACACCCACCCTGTGTGGATGAGCATGGGACCTTCATGGCCAAGTTCCCGCTCTCGATGCAGAAGAAGCACCCCTACACGGAGATTGCCAAGACCACCCATGGGCACTTCACCGACACCCCCTACACGATTCGACCGTACTCTGCCGCAGGCATTCCGTTTCGGTGGATGTTGCGCGAGCAGGTGGAAGGCAACAAGAAGTGGGGCGTTCGCAGCCTAAAGGAGGCACTGCAGCTGGGCTACCAGACCGAACGCGAGCCGGATCTCACGACCAACAAAAACTGGGAGAAGGACAAAAAAACCTGGGTTCAGGAGGGCACCAACCAGCGCATCATCCTTGACACATTCTTCAGTGTAGCCAAGCCGAATGAGTCGTTGGTCTTCTTCTATGCCAAGCGCACGCCGATGCTGGAGGATGCGCGCCGCGTAATCATCGGCGTGGGGCGAGTCAAGTCGGTAAGCGAGCCCATTGAATATCACTACGCGGGTGGCCAGAAGCCGAAGGACAACATCAGCGGCTACCTGTGGGAGCGGAACATCGAGCACTCGATTCGCCCCAAGAACTCGGATGGCTTCTTGCTGCCCTACCAGCAGTTGCTGCAGGCCGCAGAGGCAGACGAATCCATTGACCTTGCTGCCTGCACAGCGTTCGCGCCGGATGAGTATTTCGGCAGCTACTCCTACGGCACGGAGCACCTGGCGCACGATGGCGCCATCTCGTCCTTGTTGGCCATCGAAAAGGCCATCAAGGCGATGCGCCAGCATCTAGCCGATGAGCCGTGGGCCGAGCATCTGGCTTGGATCGACCGGGAGCTGAACCGATTATGGGAGGTGCGTGGTGCCTTCCCGGGTCTGGGTGCCGCACTGAACGCTTTTGGCTTCTCGCATGGCAACTTGCTGGCTTGGTACCTGTCCAGCCAGGGTGGCGAAAAACTTGATCCGTGGCCAGCGTTGGCTGCCGTGCTCAAGAAGCCTGACAGTCTGCCGAGCTACCTGCGCGATGGCATAGGCGACACATTGCGCAAGAAGTGGGAGAAACTGCCCGCGGAGCGCCGCGCGCTGTTGATGCTGGTGGCCAGGTTCAATCTGACTGACGCACAAGCCCTGCGTTGGTACCAGCCGACTGAGCGCGAGAAGGCTGGCATCGATCTGAGCGACGCAGCGATTCTGGCCAACCCATACATGATCTACGAGGACGATAGGCTACAAGTTGATTCCGTAGCTTTTGAGATCGTCGACCGGGGCGTGTTCCCACCGGAGTCCATCCGCGCTTTGTTCCCGCTACCGAAGCTCAGCCTTGTGCGTGAAGCCATTGACGAGCGCAGGGTGCGCGCAGCCATGCTGCTGACGCTGGAAGAGGCCGCACGCACCGAGGGGCACACCTACCTAATGGCAACGTGGGTGGTTCAGCGGATTCGAGACCGCGCGCTGCAGCCCGACTGTCCGCTGGACATGGACACGCTCGCGATCATGGAAGAGTGTCTGAATCCCAAGATCGCGAGCATCCAGGTCAAGGACGGGCTCAAGGCGTTCCAGTTGGATCGCTACGTCGAGACCTCGACCCTTATCAGGTCGAAGATCACCAAGCGCAAGTCCCGCAAGGCCAATGCTGGGGAGCACAACTGGTCTGCACTGGTAGATGCAGCCATTGATGCAACGAAGGACAAGGGCGCCGCCAAGACAAACCCAAGTGCCCGTGACCTGGCCGCTCGGAAGGAAAAGTCGGCAGCCCTGGAGGTGCTCTACAAGTCCGGCATCTCTGTGCTCATGGGGGCCGCCGGCACGGGCAAAAGCACCTTGCTGAAGGCGCTTTGCAGCATCGACACCGTGAAGGAAAAGGGGATTCTGCTGCTTGCGCCGACCGGCAAGGCCCGCGTGCGGCTGGAGCAGACGAGCGGCATGAGTGGCCAAGGAAAGACCGTCGCGCAGTTCTTGAACGGACTCGACCGCTACGACGGCAAGACCGGGCGTTACTACGTAAATGAAGACGCCGACCGATCGGCCGTGCACGCCACCGTCATCATTGACGAATGCTCCATGCTGACCGAGGAGCAGCTGGCCGCTTTGCTGGACGCGGTGGAGAGCGTTGACCGGTTGGTGCTGGTCGGCGATCCCAAGCAGCTTCCACCCATCGGTGCGGGCCGGCCGTACGTGGACATCGTGAACTTCTTGAAGCCCGCCAACATTGACAGCCTGCGGACCCGAGTTGCCGGCAGCTTTGCGGAGCTGACCGTGACGATGCGTCAAGGCGCCGACGAGGGGGTTGTGCGTGATGACGCGCTGCTCGCGCAGGCCTTCAGCGGTCGGCCACTGGATGCCGGTGCTGACGAAATCTGGCAGACCGTGGCGTCGGGAAAGTCGAACTTTGTGAAGCTGGTTCGGTGGAACAAGCCAGACCAGCTTCAAGCGCTGCTGCTGGACGAGCTGCAAACCGAGTTGAAGCTGAAGTCGATCACCGACGAAGTGACCTTCGAAGAGTCTCTGGGGGGCGTCAGTTCGGATTTCGAGGGCGGGTCAACGGTCTGGTTCAACACCCAGTACAAAGATCGCCCGGGCGCTTCCAAGAAGGCGGAGGCGTGGCAAATTCTCTCGCCGATCAAGCAGTACCAAGCGGGCGTCACAGCCATCAACCGCGCGTTGCAGCAGCAGTTCAGGAAATCGTTCCTGAAGATGGCCGCACAAACCGGCTGGATGAAGAAGATCCCGAGCCCCGCAGGGCCCGAGGAAATCATCTACGGTGACAAGGTGATCAACGTCATCAACAAAAGCGGGCGTGACACATTCCCGGCCAAAGACGACGCATACGTTGCGAACGGCGACATCGGCATCGTCACTGGACACCGTAAGACCAAATTTAAGACCTGGGCTCCCTATGAAGTCGAAGTTGAGCTGGCCTCGCAGCCTGGCTTTGCCTACAAGTACAGGCCCTGGGAGTTTGACTCCCAGGAGAGCACACCGCCCCTCGAACTGGCGTATGCCCTGACGGTTCACAAGACGCAGGGCAGCGAATTCGGCAAGACCTTCGTGGTAATGCCAAACCCGTGTCGCAATCTGACTCGGGAGATGCTCTACACCGCGCTGACGCGCCAGAAGGACAAGATCATCATCCTGCATCAAGGAGATTTCAGGGACCTGCTGCACTTCAGCCAAGAGTCCGCGTCAGAGATCAACAGGAGGATGACAAACCTCTTCGTGCCGTCGTCGCCGGTTGAGATCAAGGTTCGAAACAAGTCGGTCTTCCTAGACGAGAAGCTGATCTACCTGACGGAGAACGGCGACCTGGTTCGCTCAAAGTCTGAGTGGATCATTGCCGACAAGCTCAAGGCTGCCGGCATTAAGTACCAGTACGAGCAGCCGCTGATCTTGGATGGTGTTGAACGCTTGCCGGACTTCACCATCCGAGACGAGGACGCTGGCACAGTCTGGTACTGGGAGCACAACGGCATGCTCTCGGATGGTGAGTACAAGAAGCGTTGGGAGCGAAAGGAGGCGGCCTATCGCAGAGCAAAGATTGTTCCGCCTACGGAGCCCACGAAGGACGATGACAGAACTGGCACGCTGCTGGTAACCGAGGAGCGCGAAGGCACTGGGCTGGATCTAAACGCGATCCATGCCAACATCAACCTCATACTTGGCCGTGCCTGATGCAAAGGGCACATTGGGCAGCCTTGGTGTTGACTCTATGACTTGCTCGCCCATGACCGAATGCCCGCAGAGCAGTCGTTGATGAACTTCCGCAAACAGCCTTCACCGGACGTTGGTGTCGATCAAGCGAACTTCGGCTTCTGGCCGATAGCCGCGATTCTCCCTCACACCCGATCCGTCACAACACGCCCCATGTTGCGATAGTTCACCTTCCTAACATTGCGTGCTTCTCACGGACGGTGTTCGGGTAGCTTCAGTTCCGAGCCGCGAAACCAGGCGCCTCGTCTACGGCAACATCCAACCCAACACGCTCAGCCCGCGCCCTGCAACACCCCCAGCAGCCCCGCCGTAGACCCATCCAGCCCCGCCACATCCCCACTCTCCAGCCGCGCCTCAATGTCCTTGGCCAGCACCTTGCCCAGCTCCACCCCCCACTGGTCAAAACTGTTGATGCCCCACAGGCTGCCGCTCACGAACACGCGGTGCTCTTGCAGCGCGATGAGCGCGCCCAGCGATGCGGGGGTGAGTTTGTCCAGCAGCAAGAAGGTGCTGGGGCGGTTGCCGGGGAAGTGGCGGTGGCCGTCGTCGCTGGTTTTGCCCTCCATCAACGCCTGGGCCTGGGCCAAGGCATTGGCCAGCAGCTTGGGCTGGTGGCCCGGCAGGGCGTGCAAGGCCTCGCGCGCCGCCACAATTTCGAGTGGCAGCACGTCCGTGCCCTGGTGCAGCATCTGAAAAAAGGCATGCTGGCCGTTGGTGCCGGGCTCGCCCCACAACACGGGCGATGTAGCGCAGGCCAGGGCTTGGCCGTCTTGCGCCACGCGCTTGCCGTTGCTTTCCATCTCCAGTTGTTGCAGGTAGGCCGGGTAGCGGCCCAGCGCCGCGTGGTAGGGGGCGATGCAGCGGCTGGCGAAGCCGTGGAAATTGCGATACCAAACATCGAGCAGCCCCAGGCGCATGGGCAGGTTCTGCGCCAGGGGCGCGGTGCGAAAGTGCTCGTCCATGGCGTGCGCCCCGGCCAGTAGATCGCGAAAGCCCTGCGCGCCAATGGCAATGGCAATCGGCAGGCCGATGGCCGACCACAGCGAGTAGCGCCCACCCACCCAGTCCCAAAAACCGAAGGTGGTGGTGATGCCCAAGGCGCCCGCCGCTTCAATGTTGGTGGTGAGCGCGGCGAAGTGCCGCGCCACGTCGCGCCCGCCCTGCGCGGCAAACCAGGCCAGCGCCGAGCGCGCGTTGGTCATGGTTTCGGCGGTGGTGAAGGTTTTGGAGGCCACGAGGAACAGCGTGCTCTCAGGCCGCAGGCCCTGGAGCACGTGGTGCAGTTCGTGCCCGTCCACGTTGGAGACGAAGTGAAAACGCTTGCCCGGCGTGCGAAACGCCTCCAGCGCGCGCACGGCCATGTGTGGCCCCAGGTCCGAGCCGCCGATGCCGATGTTCACCACATCGGTGATGGCCGCGTCAGCCCGCACCTGTTCGGCATAGGCCAGCATGGCATCGAGCGTGCGGTGCACATCGGCCAGGCGCTCTGCGGTTTCGGGCACGTCGCCGGGCAGGGCCAGGCCTGCGGGGCGGCGCAGCAGGGTGTGCAGCACGGCGCGGTTTTCGGTGGTGTTGATGGCCTGGCCCGCAAACATCGCGTCGCGGTGCTGCTCTACGCCACAGGCGCGCGCCAGGTCCAGCAGCAGGGCTTCGGTTTCGCGGCTCCACAGGTTCTTGGAGAGGTCGGCAAACACATGTGGCGCCCTTTGGCTGAAATGCGCAAAGCGGCTCGCGTCTTGCGCAAAGGCACTGCGCATGTCCAGGTGGCGGCCCTGGGCGGTGAAATGGGCCTCCAACAGGGGCCAAGGGGCGGTCTGGTCGCAACGGGGAGGCATGTACATCAGGTGCGCTGGGGGTTGGAACACCCCAAAATAGTAACTTGATTACAGAAAATCGTCAAAACTTGAGTTTCCAGAGCAAACAATTGACCCGCAACGCGTGTAAAAATCCAATATCATGTAACGCGATTACAATCCCTCGCAGCACAACGAATCACCCCCCTCACGGAGACACCATGAGTTTTGACCTCGTCTTGTTCGGCGGCACTGGCGATCTCGCCTGGCGCAAGCTCATGCCCGCGTTGTTTCAGGCCTTCCGGCACGGCACCCTGCCCGAGGGTGGGCGCATCATCGCCGTGGCGCGAGACAACCTGAGCGACGAACAATACCGCAGCCTGATCCAGTCGCGATTTGACGGCGTGGAGCTGGCCAAACGCCCCACCCCGGAAGAATTCGCACGGTTTGCCGCGTTACTGCATTACCTGCGCATGGACCTGTCCCAAACCCAGGACTACGAGCGCCTGGCGGCCATGCTGAACGCACGCAGCGCCAACACAGTGGTGATGTATGTGGCCACCGCGCCCAGCCTGTTCACCAACGTGTGCGAGCAGATCGCCGCCGTGGGCCTTAACGGCCCCAGCACCCGCGTGGTGCTCGAAAAACCCCTGGGCCACGACCTGCCATCGAACCAGGCCATCAACGACACGCTGCGCCGCGTGCTGAAAGAAGAACAGGTCTTTCGCATCGACCACTACCTGGGCAAGCCCTCGGTGCAGAACCTGTTTGCGCTGCGTTTTGGCAACGCGTTGTTCGAGCCGCTGTGGCGGCGCGAAACCATCGCCAACATCCAGATCACGATTGCCGAAGAGCTGGGCGTGGAGTCACGCGGCGCGTTCTACGACCAGACGGGTGCCATGCGCGACATGGTGCAGAACCACGCGCTGCAATTGTTGTGCGCGATTGGCATGGAGCCCCCCATCAACTCCAGCGCCAACGCGATCCGCGACGAGAAGCTGAAGGTGCTGCAGTCACTCAAGCCCTGGACGGCAGAGACCATCGGCCAGCACGTGATCCGGGGGCAGTATGCAGCAGGCAACCACCAGGGCCAGCCCGTGCCCGGCTATCTGCAGGAAAAAGGCGTGGCGGAGGGCAGCGCCACCGAAACCTTCGTGGCGCTGCGTACCGAAATATCGAACTGGCGCTGGGCGGGCGTGCCGTTCTACATCCGCACCGGCAAACGGCTGGCGGGGCGCGATGCGCACATCGTCGTCAACTTCCGGCCCGTGCCGCACCCCATCTTCAAAACCCCTGCGGGCGCGGCCAACCGCCTGGTGATCAACCTGCAGCCCAAGGACGGGCTGGAGCTGCACCTGATGGCCCAGGGCGCCGCCCAGAACCAGACCGAACCCGCCCTGTCGCAGGTGCACCTGAACCTGGACTTCGACCAGCGCTTCGGCATCGAGCGCGTGGGCGCCTACGAGCGCCTGCTGCTCGACGTGATTGCCGGGCGCCTGAACCTGTTCGTGCGCAGCGACGAGCAGGAAGCAGCCTGGCGCTGGGTGGAGCCCATCTTGCAATACTGGAAGGACGACTCCGCCGGCCCCCGCACCTACCCCGCAGGGACCTGGGGGCCACGTGCGGCCAGCGCCATGATTGCGCGGGACGGGTACTGCTGGAGCGAAGAGATGTGACACGGAAAAGGCCCACAAGGGCCTTTTCTTTTTTTGCACAGAGAAAAAAGAGGAATCAGCGCACCACGGGCACAGGGCCGACCAGCTCTATCGGCAGCCCATCCGGGTCGGAAGAAAACGTGAACAGTGCGCCCGTGAACGGATCGGTCCGCACCGGCTCCACCGCCACGCCGTGCGCGGCCAGGGCGGCCAGGCAGGCGTGCATGTCGGCCACGCGCAGGGCCAGGTGGCGCAGGCCACAGGCCTCGGGGTAGGACGGACGTGGGGGCGTGAGGGGAAAGGAGAACAGCTCCACCTGCGAGCCATCGGGCCACTGCAGGTCGAGCTTGTACGACTGCCGCTCGGCGCGGTAGTGCTCATGCACCACCTGCAGGCCCAGCACTTCGGTGTAGAAGCGGCGCGAGCGGGCGTAGTCGCTGGCGATGATGGCCACGTGGTGCACGCCGCTGATCAGCAACGGCACGGACGGGCCACCACTCATCCGCCGGAGCCCGCGATGTCCAGTGCGCGCGATGCGCCATACAGCGCAGGCGTGGCGCTGGGGTCAATGACCCAGCAGGGAATGGTCGCCAGGTAGGGCTGAAACCGCCCCTTGGATTCAAACCGCGCCCGGAACGGGGACTCGTCGAACCAGTTGCCCAGACGCGGCACCATGCCGCCGCCGATGAAAACACCACCACGCGCCCCGAGCGTGAGCGCCAGGTTGCCCGCCACGTTGCCCAGGAAGCCACTGAACAGCTCCAGCGCCTCCAGCGCCAGCGGGTCGTTGGCTTGCAGCGCAAGTTCGGTCACCTGCGCGGCCGAGCTGATCTCCTTGCCGCCGCGCTGGGCCAGCCTGCGCAGCGCGTGGTACAGGTCCACCAGCCCGGCGCCGCACACGGCGCGCTCAGCGGACACATGGCCGTAGCGCTCTTGCAAGAGGGCCAACACATCGAATTCGCGCTGGGTCTGCGCGGCCAGCGTGACGTGGCCGCCCTCGCCCGACAACGGCACGCCCAGGCTGGAGCCCGGCGGAAACACCAGGCCCGACACGCCCAGGCCCGTGCCCGGACCGAGCAGCGCAATCGCTGCGCCCGGCACGGCCTCACCACCACCCACAGGACGCAACTGATCAGGTGTGAGCAGGGGCAGCGCCAGCGCCAGTGCGGTGAAGTCGTTGATGACCACCAGCCGCTCGAAACCAAAGGCCTCGCGCACCGCGCGCTGCGAGAAGCTCCAGCTGTGATTGGTCATGCGGATCGCGTCGCCCAAAACCGGGTTGGCGATGCCAAACGCTGCCTCGCGCGGGGTGGGCACGCCCACCTCTTGCAGATAGGCCGAGAGCGCGGCGTCCACCGTGGGGAACTGCGCGCACGGCAGCACCCGGGTGTCGTGCAAAAGGCCGTCGGGCTGGTCTTGCCAGGCCAGGCGGATGTTGGTGCCGCCGATGTCGGCCAGCAAGCGCAGAGGTGTCATGCGGTGTTTCTAGAAAAAGAAAACGGCCTGATTATTAGCCTGCCTCAGAGACGCCCGTTCGCCCTGGCTTCGACCGGCTCAGCCCGAACGGTTGGAATGTATCCGGGGCAAAAAATCTATCAAAAAATGGCTGTAGCGCTTGATTGATAAGCGCAACAAGCTACTATTTTAATAGCAAACCAGCTCAGCAGCAAGAGGCAGCCCCACAGGCCTGCCGCACCTGTCACGCCAGCCGATTCTCACTGCTGGCGTCAAACCAATGGGCGTTGGCAGGCTCCACCGCCAGGCCCACGGCGTCGCCGGGCTGCACGCGGGTTTGCGCATCGGTGCGCAGCGTGACGCTGCCTGCGGCGGTGTCCACCATCACATAAGTGTCGGGGCCCGTGGGCTCCACCACGCTGACCTTGCCACGCCAGGGGGCGCTGTCTTGCATCACCAGGTGCTCAGGGCGCACGCCCAGCAGCACTTCGTGGGCACTCGATGACGGAGGCGCCAGGTTCAAGGCGGCCCCCTGGATACCAAACTGCCCGCCCGTGGCCGTGCCCCGCAGCAGGTTCATGGTGGGCGAGCCGATGAAGGTCGCCACGTAGGTGTTGGCCGGGTGGTTGTAGATCTCGTCGGGTGTGCCCAGTTGCTGCACCACGCCGCCCTTCATCACCGCAATGCGCGAACCCAGCGTCATGGCCTCGACCTGGTCGTGTGTCACGTACACGCTGGTGATGCCGCTGGCCTGGTGCAGGCGCTTGATCTCGGCGCGCATCTCCACGCGCAGCTTGGCGTCGAGGTTGGACAGCGGCTCGTCGAACAAAAAAAGCTGCGGCTGGCGCGCCAGAGCCCGGCCCATGGCCACACGCTGGCGCTGGCCGCCCGAGAGCTGGCTGGGCCGGCGATCGAGCAGGTGGGTGATCTGCAGCATGGCGGCCACTTCGTCGATGCGCTTCTTGCGCTCGGGCTTGGGCATCTTGCGCATCTCCAGCGCAAAGCCGATGTTGTCGGCCACGCTGAGCGTAGGGTACAGCGCGTAGCTCTGGAACACCATGGCGATGTCGCGGTCGCGCGGGGGCATGCCCACCACGTTCTTGTCGGCGATACGGATCTCGCCCTCGGTAGGCCCATCCAGCCCCGCAATGATGTTGAGCAGCGTGGACTTGCCGCAGCCCGAGGGGCCTACGAGGATGAGGAACTCGCCGGGGGCCACGTGGATGTCCACCTTGCGCAGCACCTCCACGCTTTTGTCGCCCTTGCCAAAACGCTTGTTGATGCCTGCGATGTCTAACGAAGACGCCATGATGATTTATCCCTTCACCGCGCCGGCCGTCAGCCCGCGCACAAAAAATTTACCCGCCAGCACATAGATCACCATCGTGGGCAGGCCCGCGATGATGGCGGCGGCCATGTCCACGTTGTAGGCCTTCACGCTGCTGGAGGTGTTGGCCAGGTTGTTGAGCCCCACAGTGATGGGCTTGGACTCGGTGCCCGAGAAAACCACACCGAACAAGAAGTCGTTCCAGATGTTGGTGAACTGCCAGATCAGCGTGACCATGACGATGGGCGTGGACAGCGGCAGCACGATGCGCCAGAAGATCTGAAAGAAGCTCGCGCCATCCATGCGCGCAGCGTTCACCAGCTCCTTGGGGATGGCCGCGTAGTAGTTGCGGAAAAACAGCGTGGTGCCCGCCAGCCCTGCCAGGCAGTGCACCAGCACCAGCCCGGTGATGGAGCTCGAAAGCCCCAGCCAGCCCAGCACCTGACTCATAGGCAGCAGCACCACCTGAAAGGGCATGAACACACCAAACAGCAGCAGGCCAAACAGCGTGTCGCTGCCGCGAAACTTCCACAGGCTAAGCACATAGCCGTTGAGCGCGCCCCACACGGTGGAGACCATCACGGCCGGCACGGCCATGGCCACCGAGTTCCAGAAGAAGGGGCGCAGGCCATTGCAATCCACACCCGTGCAGGCGCTGGACCAGGCCGTGGACCAGGCAGCCCCGTTGAACCCGCCGGGCAAGGCCAGCAGAGAGGTGGAGCGGATTTCCTCCGCATCCTTGAACGACGTGACCAGCATGGCATACAGCGGCAGCAGAAAAAACACCACCGCCAGGGCCAGCACGGCATAGACCAGCAGGCGCCCCACGGACGGGAAAAAAGAGGGCTTAGCGGTCATGGGGTTTGCTCCGCAGTTCGCTGTAGAGATAAGGAATCACCAACGCAGCCACGGTGGCCAGCATCATGGTGGCGCTGGCTGCGCCCAGGCCAATCTGCCCGCGCGAGAACGACATGGTGTACATGAAGGTGGCGGGCACATCGGTGGCAAAACCGGGGCCGCCGGCCGTGAGCGCCATCACCAGGTCAAAGCTCTTGATCGCCAGGTGCGACAACACCATGAGCGTGGAGAAGAACACCGGCCGCAGCGCCGGCAGCACGATGCGCCAGTAGATGCGCGGCAGCGAGGCGCCGTCGACCTGTGCGGCCTTGATGATGCTGTCGTCGATGCCGCGCAGGCCTGCCAGGAACAACGCCATCGCAAAGCCCGCGCTCTGCCAGATGCCCGCGATCACCACACAGTAGATCGCCATCTCGGTGTCCACCAGCCAGCCGAACGTGAAGCTCTCGAAGCCCCAGTCGTGCATCAGCTTCTCCAGGCCCAGGCTGGGGTTGAGCAGCCACTTCCAGGCCGTGCCCGTCACCACAAACGACAGCGCCATGGGGTACAGGTAGATGGTGCGCAGCGCGCCCTCGGCACGGATCTTCTGGTCCAGCAGCACCGCCAGCACCACGCCGATGACCAGCGAGCCGCCCACATAGCCCACGCCAAAAATGCCCAGGTTTTTGAGCGCCACCCACCAGCGGTCCATCTCCCACAGGCGCTCGTACTGCGCCAGGCCCGCCCATTCGTAGTTGGGCAGCATGCGCGATACGGTAAGGCTGAGCACGCCGTTCCACACCATCAGGCCGTAGATGAAGGCAAAGCCCAGCACAAACGCCGGGGCCACCACCAGCCTGGGCAGCCAGGTTTCAAAGGAATTCTTCATTGCTTGCGAATCTCAGTTGCATACGCTCAATACGCTTTGGGCGCTGTACGCGCTCCATGTGCTTCATGCGCTCTCCACCACTTGGCTCCGCATGAAAAAAAGGGGGTGCACACCGAGCACCCCCCAATGAACAAAGTGTCTCCCTCAAACTCACTCGCTTTCTCACTCGCTCCCTCTTACTTACCACCACACCTCGTACTGCACGCCCACCAGCGTGCGCGAGGTTTTGCCATTGGCGCCAAAACTGCCCGCGTTGGCCACGGCAGCCGCCTGGTTCCAGTTGGCCTTGGTCACATACAGGCGCAGCTCGGGGCGCGACCAGAAGTCTTCGTTCAGCGCCAGGGCGGCTGCCAACGTGACCTTGGAGAGGCGCTGATCTGGCCCGGCCCCCTTGCGCGTGGTGGTGGACACCTCGGCCAGGCCCTTGAAGTTCTTGGTGAAGGCGTAAGAACCACGGCCACCCAGCGAGAAGTCCTTGGTCTCCACACCGGTGATATCGGCCTTGTTGGTCTGGTAGGCGATCAGTGCCTGGCCACCAAACGGGCCGCTTTGCCAGTTGATCGAATCCGCAATGCGCATCACGCGCTTGCCAGCATTCACACCGTCGATGGCCTCAAACTGGCCGTCGATGCGGGCGTGGCCCCGCGAGGTCTGCAGGAACAGCGCATTGCTCATCCCGGGGATCAGAAAGTCTTTCTGGTTGTGCGACACCGAGATGCCCGAACCCGATCCACCGTTGGCCTGGCCACTGCCCGTCACCGCCGTCAACAGCACCCGCAGCTTGCCGCCAGGGTTGGTGTTGATCTCGGACAGGTCGGCGTTGATGCGGCGCGCTTTCACGTTGTTGGGCAGATTGCCGTCGAACTTGTCACCCGTGAACACACCCACGCCCAACTTCATGCTGCCAATCGGAATGTCGGTGACACCCGCGCCCTGGTTGTCACCGTAGTTCATCAGGAAGTAATCGACGATGTGCACATCCTGGATACGCAGGCGGCGCTGGCCTGCCCAGAACTTGGCTTCGGGTGAGAACGAGAAGCCACTCATCTCCACATAGGCCTGCTCGGTGCCGACATCGCCACTGCCCCACTTGGCGGGCATGTAGTTCACCTTCCACTTCACGCCACCCACATCGAAGGTGCGTGCAAAGTTCACTTCGATGCCGTTGTCGCCCTCGTTGCCCAGGCGGTACTTTTGCAGTTCGCCACCCAGCGCCAGGTTGCCCTTGACGCCGTCAGAGTGGTTGAACACCGGGCCGCCCCGTGAGTAACCGTTGAACTCAAAGCCTGCTACGTCCATAGCAAAGGCACCATTCGCGCATGCGGCGGCCAAAGCCACCGCCGTGAGGCGGTTTCTTTTCATCATGTTGACTCCCTCAGTGGTGGTGGTTTATTTGGTCTTCGCGGCGGTCGCGATCTTCTTCATGGCGTCGGCCACGCTCACCTTGTCGTCATTCCAGAACTGGCTGACCACGTCCTTGATGGCGCCTTCGGTGGCGGGTGCAATCGCCATGCCGTGGGCCACGCTGGGCACCAGGCCTCCGCTCTTGGCAGTGTCAGCAAAGTCCTTGCTGGACAGCTTGGCGCAGTCGTCAAACTTGTCCATCTTCTGGCCCGTGCGCACCGGGATGGAACCCTTGTTGAGGTTGAACACCTCTTGGAACTCACTGCCCATGATGGAACTGGCCAGGTCCCCTTGCGCCTTCTGCGCAGCGGCGTCCTTGAGCTTGAACAGGATGAACGAGTCCACGTTGAACGTAAACGCATTGGCGGTGCCTGGCGCGGCTGCACACATGAAGTCCTTGCCGGGGACCTTACCTGCGGCGATGAACTCGCCCTTGGCCCAATCGCCCATCAGCTGAAAGCCTGCCTTGCCCTGGATCAGCATGGCCGTCGCCAGGTTCCAGTCGCGGCCCGGAGCGCCGGGATCGGTGTAAGTCTTGATGCGGCGGAAGGTTTCCAGCGACTTCTTCATGGTGTCGCTGTTCAGGGCCTTGTCGTCGAGCTTGACCAGCGCGTCCTGATAAAACTTGGCGCCACCTACGCCCAGCACCACGGATTCAAAGGTGGTGAAGTCCTGCCAGTTCTGACCGCCATGGGCCACGGGCACCAGGCCGGCCGCCTTGAGCTTGTCGGCTGCGGCAAAGAACTCGTCCCAGGTCTTGGGCATGGTGGCCACGCCGGCTTTCTTGAGCGCATCGGAGCTGGCCCACAGCCAGTTCACGCGGTGCACGTTGACGGGGGCGGCCACGTAGCTGCCCTTGTACTTCATCACATCGGCCACAACCTTGGGCAGCACCTCGTCCCACTTTTCAGCCTTGGCCAGCGCATCCACGTTGGCCAGCACACCTTCGGAGGCCCATTCCTGGATGGCCGGGCCCTTGACCTGGGCTGCCGAGGGCGGGTTGCCCGAGATCACGCGGCTCTTGAGCACCGTCATGGCGCTGTCGCCACCGCCACCGGCCACCGCAAAATCGCGCCAGGTGTGACCCTTGCCCTGCATGATCTTCTTGAGCTCGGCGGCCGACTTGGCCTCGCCGCCCGAAGTCCAGTAATGCAGGACCTCGACCTCCCCCGCGC
>NZ_JAPUDY010000037.1 GCF_027492855.1 Acidovorax sp. | reverse complement strand
CCGGGCATGATGCCGATCTTGATCTCGTCGGGCGTGATCAGGCCGGGGCAGTTGGGGCCCAGCAGCAGGGTTTTCTTGCCGCCTGCGGCTTCCTTGGCCTTCATCTTATTGCGCACCATCAGCATGTCGCGCACAGGAATGCCTTCAGTGATACAGATGGCCATGTCCAGGTCGGCTTCCACGGCTTCCCAGATCGCGTCGGCAGCACCTGCCGGGGGCACATAGATCACCGACACGGTAGCGCCGGTCTGCGCAGCAGCTTCCTTGACGGAGGCGTAGATCGGGATGTTGAAGATCGACTCGCCAGCCTTCTTCGGGTTCACGCCAGCCACGAAGCAGTTTTTGCCGTTCGCGTACTCCTGGCACTTTTCGGTGTGGAACTGGCCCGTCTTGCCCGTGATGCCCTGGGTGATGACCTTGGTGTCTTTGTTGATGTAGATCGACATGTGTGTTCTCCGGGCTTACTTGACGGCAGCAACGATCTTGGTCGCAGCTTCGGCCATGGTGTCTGCAGCGATGATGGGCAGGCCGGACTCGGCCAGCATCTTCTTGCCCAGCTCTTCGTTCGTACCCTTCATGCGCACGACCAGCGGCACATTCAGGTTCACAGCCTTGCAGGCGGTGATCACGCCGGTGGCGATGGTGTCGCACTTCATGATGCCGCCGAAGATGTTGACCAGAATGCCTTCGACCTTGGGGTTCTTGAGCATGATCTTGAAGGCTTCGGTGACCTTCTCGGGGGTGGCACCGCCGCCCACGTCCAGGAAGTTGGCGGGCTCGCCGCCGAACAGCTTGATGGTGTCCATGGTGGCCATGGCCAGGCCCGCGCCGTTCACCAGGCAGCCGATGTTGCCATCGAGGCTGATGTAGGCCAGGTCGAACTTGGAGGCTTCCACTTCGGCCGGATCTTCTTCATCCAGATCGCGGAAGGCCACGATTTCTGGCTGACGGAACAGCGCGTTGGCGTCGAAGTTGAACTTCGCGTCCAGGGCCATCAGGTTGCCCTTGGAGTCGCAGTTCAGCGGGTTGATTTCCACCAGCGACGCATCAGTGTCCATGTAGCACTTGTAGATCTTGGCGAAGATGTCCACGGCCTGATCAATGGAAGCGCCGGTCAGGCCGATGGCTGCGGCGACCTTCTTGCTTTGCTCGGCGGTGATGCCGGTGAGCGGGTCGATCATCTCGGTGATGATCTTCTCGGGCGTGGAATGGGCCACTTCCTCGATGTCCATGCCGCCTTCGCTCGAAGCGATCAGGGCCACCTTCTGCGTGGCGCGGTCGGTCACCAGGGACACGTACAGTTCGTTCTTGATGTCGGCGCCGTCTTCGATGTACAGGCGGCGGACCTTCTGGCCTTCGGGGCCGGTCTGGTGGGTCTTGAGCTGCATGCCCAGGATCTCGCCAGAGATGCGCTTGACGTCTTCAATGGTCTTTGCAACCTTGACGCCGCCGCCCTTGCCACGGCCACCGGCGTGGATCTGGGCCTTGACGACCCACACGGGGCCGCCGAGTTTCTGAGCTGCTTCCACGGCTTCTTGCACCGTGAATGCGGGAATGCCGCGCGGAACGGGCACACCAAAATTGCGCAAGATTTCCTTGCCTTGGTATTCGTGAATCTTCATGAGGTCTCTCTCAGGGAAGGATGGTGGTTACCCGTTTACCATGGACATCAAAATGTCTGGCCGCGGGCTGGGGACATGGCAACCGGCAACTGTATCATGTTGCAATGCACCATTCTTGTGCGTAGCTGACAGCCTTGTGTGCCTGGCGGGTTACCGGGTTTTGTTGATTGATGATGCTGGCAGGCAGACGCCGCCCCCTTTTTTCTTACTCTTTTGCAGGAGCACCCCTATGTCCAAAGTCTTTATTGATGGCGAAGCCGGTACCACGGGCCTGCAGATACGCGAGCGCCTGGCGGCCATGCCCGAGGTCGAACTCGTGAGCATCGCACCCGAGCTGCGCAAGGACGCCAACGCCAAACGCGACCTGATGGCCGACGTGGACCTGGTTGTGCTGTGCCTGCACGACGATGCCGCGCGCGAGTCGGTGGCACTGATCGACGGCCTGGCCGGTCGCAAGCCGCGAATCATCGACGCGTCCACCGCGCACCGCGTGGCCCCAGGCTGGGTCTATGGTTTCCCCGAACTCGCGGCCCGGCAGGCCGATGCCGTCGCAAAGGCCGACCGCGTGGCCAACCCTGGTTGCTATGCCACGGGCGCCATCGCCATCCTGCGCCCCTTGATCGACGCGGGCCTGCTGTCCGCCGATGCGGCCGTGGCGTTGCCCGCGGTGAGCGGCTATTCGGGTGGCGGCCGCACCATGATCGAAGCCTACGAGGCAGGCACCGCGCCGCTGTACGAGGCCTACGCGCTGGGCCTGGCGCACAAGCACATCCCTGAAATCATGGCGCTGACGGGCCTGCGCACGCGGCCGCTGTTCACGCCCGCCGTCGGCAACTTCAAGCAGGGCATGCTCGTGAACCTGCCGCTACACCTGGACACCCTGCCCGGCCAACCCAAGGCCGCCGACCTGCACGCGGCCCTGGCTGCTCACTACGCCAAGAGCAACACGCCCGAGCAGTTCGTGCAGGTGCTGCCCGCCACCGAAGACGGCAAGCTGGACGCACTGGCGCTCAACGACACCAACCAACTGGAACTGCGCGTGTTCGCCAACGAAGCCCACCGCCAGGCCGTGGTGGTGGCCCGCCTGGACAACCTGGGCAAGGGCGCCAGCGGCGCGGCGGTGCAGAACCTCAAGCTGATGTTGGGCCTTTGAAGCAAGGTCGTCCCGACACATGGTTCAAGGGGATCTGGCCGGTTATGCATTGACGCTGGGCAAAAGCGCGTTGCTGGTCATCGCTACGCTGCTGCCCATCATCAACCCTCCCAGCACGGCGACCATCTTCCTGTCGCTGACGGACGGCGCGTCCGAAGCCACGCGGCGCGAGCTGTCGCGCCGCATCGCGCGCAATGTCTTCCTGCTGATGCTGGCCTGCACCCTGGTCGGCTCCTTTGTGCTGGATTTTTTCGGTATCTCGCTGGAGATCGTGCGCGTGGCGGGTGGCCTGCTGGTGGTGAACATCGGCTGGCGCCTGCTGGGCGCCGAGAGCGCGGAATCAGCCCGCGCCGCGCGCCTGGCCGAGGCATACACGCCGGACATGGTGCGCAAGACACACTTCTATCCGCTCTCATTCCCCATCACCTGCGGCCCCGGCACCGTGGCCGCCACCATCACCGTGGGGGCCAGCCTGGCCGACCCAGCACTGGCCACGGCCACCGCCCGCACAATGGGCGCCGTGCTGGGCCTTGCCGTGGTGGCGCTGACCATCCTCATGTGCTATCGCTACGCCCAGGCCATCTTGAAGCCGCTGGGCGAAACCGGCACGCTGGTCTTTTTGCGGCTGTCGGCCTTCATCTTGCTGTGCCTGGGCATCCAGATCTTGTGGGATGGCCTGGCGCCACTGTTGACCAGCGTGGTGCGGCAAGGGCTGCTGCCGGGTGGCTGACCGAGCACTCCATTCGCCGGGCCCGTGATTTTTCGCACAGGCCGTTGGCAGGGTACGCGCCCATAATCCGCCGTACCGGGCCTGTCGCCCGACTCTGGAGGGCTTTGCGCATGAACAAATTGACATGGAAGGCGGCCGCTGCCGCCGTGCTGGCAGCCGCGCTGTGCGGCGCGGCTGGGGCGCAGACACGCGTGCCGGCGCAGGACACCAAGGGGCTGAGCGACCCGGCGGGCGTGCAGCGCTACACCGGCTCCGTGCTGCTCTATCGCGACGACGCCGCCTATGACGAAGTGCGTTTTCCCGCCGCCAAGGCGGTGGAGCAGAGCGATGACCGGCTGGTGGCGCCACGCAGCATCGAGCGCGCAGGCCAGCGCACCGCACTGCAATACGTGACCCCCGCAGGGCGCTCTCCGCTTGAAGTGCTGCGCAACTACCAGCAGGCGCACAAGGCAGCGGGCTTTGAGACGGTGTACGAATGCGCGGGCTTCGAGGCCTGCGGTGGCTCCTCCACCGGCATCTTCCGCTTCAACCTGCCGGGCCAGTTGCTGCCGCGCAGTTGGGAGGGCAAGGCGGGCGACAACACCCCAGCGGCCTGCGCGGCTGGCACCATCGCCGACCTGCGCTATGCACTGCTCGACAACAAGGCCACGGGCGCCACGCTGGCCGTGTTCACCTGGACGCCCCAGGACATGTCGGTGTATTGCGACGAGGCGGAATTTCGCAAGCGCACCACGGTCGCCGTTGTGCGCGTGGAGCCCAAGGCGCGCGAGCAGCGCATGGAAACCCTCTCGGCCAGCGAGATCGGCAAGGGCCTGGACGCCAACGGGCGGGTCGCCATCTACGGTATTTTGTTCGACACGAACAAGGCCGACATCCAGCCCGCCAGCAAGGCGTCGCTGGACCAGATCGGGGCCCTGCTCAAGCAGCAGCCCGGCCTGAAGCTGCATGTGGTGGGCCACACCGACAACGTGGGCAACCTGCCTGCCAACATCGACCTGAGCCGCCGCCGGGCCGATGCCGTGGCGGCAGTGCTGGCCAAGGACTACGGCATTGCCCGCGACCGGCTCACGGCCAACGGGGTGGCCAGCCTGGCGCCCGTGGCCTCCAACGGCACCGACGCGGGCCGCGCCAAGAACCGCCGGGTGGAGCTGGTGCTGCAGTAACCAACCCACAGGGCAAAGCGAGAAAGGGGCGGCGGCCCCGGACAGCCCCGGTCAGTCCAGGGCGTCATCGCCGCCGCGCACCACGCGGTGCACCACGTCGCCCGAAAAGCCCCGCGCCATCAGAAAACGGATCTGCTTGTTGCGGCCTGCGGCATCGGTTGCGGGCTCGCCAAACTTGCGGCGCCACACCTCGCAGGCGCGTTCCAGTTCGCTGCCTTGCAACTGGGCCACGGCCTGCTGCACCGTCTCCGCCTCCAACCCTTTGGCCTGCAGCTCTTGCCGGATGCGCGATGCGCCCATGCGGCTTGCGCGGCGGTGGAGCACCGACTCCACCACCCGCGCCTCGTTGATGAAGTCTTTGCTCTGCAGTTCATCGAGCACGGCGTTGAGGTCGTCGCCCTCCTGCACATGCGGGCCAAGCTTGCGCAGCAGCTCGGCCCGCGAGTGCTCCCGCTGGCCCAGCAGCCGCAGCGCACGGCCTTTGAGCGAAAGCGTGGTGAACCCCATGGCCAACGAAATGCTTCTATTTTGATAGCTACTTGCGCTTGATATATAAGCGCTAGCAGCCTCTTTTATGCCTCGTCTGCAGCCTTGCCTTTGGTGGGCGCTGGCGCCTGCGCCGTGGGCAGCAGGGCGATGCCCAGTTGCTCGCGCACCTTGTTCTCGATCTCGATGGACAGGTCGGGGTTCTCGCGCAGGAACTCGCGGGCGTTGTCGCGGCCCTGGCCGATTTTTTCGCCGTTGTAGGCATACCAGGCGCCGGACTTTTCGACGATCTTGGCCGTCACGCCCATGTCGATGATCTCGCCCTCACGGCTGATGCCTTCGCCGAACAGGATGTCGAACTCGGCCGTCTTGAACGGCGGGCTCACCTTGTTCTTGACCACCTTGACCTTGGTTTCGTTGCCAATGGCTTCGTCGCCCTTCTTGATGGTGCCGGTGCGGCGAATATCGAGGCGCACCGAAGCGTAGAACTTGAGCGCGTTGCCGCCGGTGGTGGTTTCGGGGCTGCCGAACATCACGCCGATCTTCATGCGGATCTGGTTGATGAAGATGACCATGCAGTTGGTCTTCTTGATGGTGGCGGTGAGCTTGCGCAGAGCCTGGCTCATCAGGCGGGCCTGCAGGCCGGGCAGGGCATCGCCCATCTCGCCTTCGATTTCGGCCTTGGGGGTGAGGGCGGCCACCGAGTCGATGACGATCAGGTCCACCGCACCCGAGCGCACCAGGCTATCCACAATTTCCAGGGCCTGTTCGCCGGTGTCAGGCTGGCTGATCAGCAGATCGGACAGTTGCACGCCGAGCTTTTGAGCGTATTGCACGTCAAGGGCGTGTTCGGCATCGACGAAGGCGCAGGTGCCGCCCTGTTTTTGCATTTCGGCAATCACCTGCAGCGTGAGCGTGGTTTTGCCCGACGATTCCGGGCCATAGATTTCCACCACGCGGCCACGGGGCAGGCCACCCACGCCCAGGGCAATATCCAGGCCCAGCGAGCCGGTGGAGACCACCTGGATGTCCTCGATCACCTCGCCCTCACCCAGGCGCATGATGGTGCCCTTGCCAAATTGCTTCTCGATCTGAGCGAGCGCGGCGGCCAGGGCCTTGGCCTTTTCAGTGTTCACGGGCAATGCGGGATTGGTGCCTTTGACTGCGACGTCCATGAGAAAACTCCTTGAGAAACAACAGGTTGGGTGTTTGCATTGCTCTGCAATTAATTACAGGCTGGATGCTTGAACAGTAGTTTATGCGAGCCATTGACCTGCATTCAAGGAGAACTTAGTCAGTTTGCCTGACAATTGGCTATGCTTCAAATCCCCCTCTCGGCGCCCGCCCACGATGGCTGGCGCCAGACCCACCTGGGTCGCCTGCTCGGCCACGCGATGCGCCGCTTCGACGCCAGGGTGCTGCAGCTCATGGCGCGCAATGTGGAGGTGCCGCTGGCGTTGTCCAACCTGGCGGCGCGCGACCAGGTGAGCGCGGCCCACGTGCACATCACACGCCACCTGGCGCTGCAGGGCGACCGGCTGACCGACCTGGCCCAGCGCGCGGGCATGACCAAACAGGCCATGGCCAACCTGGTGGACCAGTGCGAGGCCTGGGGCCTGGTCACGCGCGAGGCCGATCCGCTCGATGCACGTGCGCGCCGCGTGTGCTTCACGCCCACGGGGCTGGCTTGGCTGCAGGCATTCCGCGATGCCGTGGCCCAGGCCGAGGCCGAGTTCCGCGAGGAGGTGGGGCAGGACGTGGCCACGGTGGTGGCCATTGGCCTGGAGGCGTATGCGGGAGGTGAAGGGGCAGGCAGCTGACCCTGGATCAGTCTATTGCGCCAGGCACCAGTGGCACCTCGGCCCGCGCCGCCGCAGCCAGCCGACCTGCGTCGATGCCCATGGCGCGAAGGGTGCGCGCTGCCACGCCTTGGGGCATGGCGGCAATCACCGCCACCACATGGGCCCCCCGCAGCGGGCCGCCCTGGTCCTTGCGCGAGTGCGCCAGTGTTTGTATGACCTCCTGGCCCGAGGGTTGGGCCCGGTAGAGTCCGGGGCCAGGTGGGGCCAGGGCCGCCGCCTCTGGCAGGGGCGCATTCAGCCCCAGGCCCTGCAAGGCATCGCGGTACTGTTGTTCGATGGCATCGCGGACGGCGGCGGGGTCGGCCCCCACGCTCTCAAAAGCCCGCCGAGCCGATCCGTCGGGAAGCTCGATGGCCGCCAGCAGAAAGTGCTCTGCCCCCGGCGCCGCCTGGCCACTGGCGCGGGCATGCGCCTCGGCCCCCGTGCACAGGCGGCTCAATGTGCGGATGCTCTGGAGTCGGTGCTGCAATTTGCGAAACATGGCGATGGCTCCTCTTTCAAGAACGGGGGACTTGGGATGACAGGCGCTTGTGTGCCGCCTGCTTGCTCACGCCCAGCGCCTGAGCAATCTGCGCCCACGACCACCCCTTCTTCAGGGCCGCAGCGACCGCAGCAGCTTCCAGCCGATCGGCCATCAGGCGCAGGGCAACCACCGCAGCCAGTGCGGCCTCGGGGTCTTCGTGGGACGGGAGAGAAATGGGCGTCAGCATTCGTCAACTATAGTTGACGAAATACATTCACGTCAACCAACATTGACGGCCATGGGGACTTGTTTCAAGAATAACCACAGTCCCCACCCGGTTTGGGTAGTCGGGCCTGCGGCCTCTTTTTGCGCACACTCGGCATATGCCTGTTGTCTTGAAACCGATACACCACCGCGTCTTCCTGCAAGCCCAGCCCGGAGCCACCGGCTCGCCGGGGCCCGCAATCGCACTCGCCCCCGCCGCCTCCGTGGTGACGGCCATTCCCGGCAACACGCCGCTGGTACTGGATTCGCCCCACAGCGGCACCCAGTACCCCGCCGACTTCGGTTCGGCCTGCGACCTCTCCACGCTGCGCCGCGCGGAAGACACGCACGTCGAAAAAATCTATGCCTTTGCCCCCGCGATGGGCGCGGCCTGGGTCGAGGCCCACTTTCCCCGCATCTACCTTGATGCCAACCGCGACACCACCGAGCTGGACACCTCCTTGCTCGACGGCGCGTGGCCCGGCCCCCTGAGCACCGACCCCAAGGCGCTCAGCAAGGTGCGCCTGGGCAAGGGCCTGGTCTGGAAGTTCACCGACGAAGGCCAGCCCATCTACAACCGCCTGCTGAGCGTGGCCGAGGTGCAGGCGCGCATTGACCGCTGCTGGCGCCCCTACCACGCAGCCGTGGCCGAGGCCATTGACGCTGCCCATGCGCGCCACGGCTACAGCATCCACCTCAACTGCCACTCCATGCCCGCCGTGGCGGGGCGCTTTGCCACCGATTTCCCCGGCCTGGAACATGCCGACTTTGTGGTGGGCGACCGCGATGGCTCCACGGCGAGCCCGGCGCTGTCGGTGCTGATCTGCGAACACCTGCGTGTCTGCGGCTACAGCGTGGAATACAACCACCCCTACAAAGGCGTGGAGCTGGTGCGCCGCTACGGCCACCCCGCGCAGCAACGCCACAGCATTCAGCTCGAAATCAACCGCAAGCTCTACATGGACGAGCACACGCTGGCCCAGCACCCCGAGGGCGTGGCCCGCCTGCAGACTGACCTGGCGGCGCTGCTGCACAAGCTGCTGGCCACCGACCCGCGCTGAAGGCTCTTGGAGGGCCTGCGCGCCGCCTAGAATCGTGGCATAGGCACGGCGGCAGACCGTCGCCACCCACTAGGAGAGACCCCCATGCGCATCCTTATTGCCGAAGACGACCAGGTGCTGGCCGATGGCCTGCTGCGCACCCTGCGCGCCTCGGGAGCCGTGGTGGACCATGTCGCCAGCGGCAGCGAGGCCGATGCCGCCCTGTTGACCAACAACGAGTTCGACCTGCTCATCCTGGACTTGGGCCTGCCCCGGATGCACGGGCTGGAAGTGCTGAAAAAGCTGCGCGGCCGGGGCTCGGCCCTGCCCGTGCTCATCCTCACCGCCGCCGACAGCGTGGAAGAGCGCGTGAAAGGGCTGGATTTTGGCGCCGATGACTACATGGCCAAACCCTTCAGCCTGCAAGAGCTGGAGGCGCGCGTGCGTGCCCTCACGCGCCGGGGCATGGGCGGCACCAGCAGCGCCATCAAACACGGCCCGCTGGTGTACGACCAAGCCGGCCGCGTGGCCACCATCGACGGCAAGATGATCGAGCTGTCGGCGCGCGAACTGGGCCTTCTGGAGGTGCTGCTGCAGCGCGCGGGCCGCTTGGTGAGCAAGGAGCAACTCGTCGAGCGCCTGTGCGAGTGGGGCGAAGAGGTGAGCAACAACGCCATCGAGGTCTATATCCACCGCCTGCGCAAGAAGATCGAGGGCGGCCCCATCCGCATCGCCACGGTGCGCGGACTGGGGTATTGCCTGGAGAAAATTCCTGGATAGCTATCAAAACAATAGCTGCCAACGCTTATTCATCAAGCGCTGGATGCCTTTCAGGCGAGTAAACCTCGCACCAGATAGCTGCCCACAATGCCCGCAAACACAGTGAAGCCCAGCCAGTGGTTGATGCGGAACGCCTTGAAGCAGCCCTCGCGGGTGCGGGTACGGATCAACGTGAAGTGCCACACGGCCTGCGCGAGCGCTGCGGCAATTGCTATATAAAAAATAGCGCCTAGCGCATAAGGAGAAAGCGCTAGAGCCCAAATCGACAAGAAAAGCAGGTAAAACACCACGATGCCCGCCACATCGAAACGCCCCAGCGTGATGGCCGACGTCTTGATGCCGATCTTGAGGTCGTCGTCGCGGTCCACCATGGCGTATTCGGTGTCGTAGGCCAGCACCCAGAACATATTGCCCAGCCACATCCACCAGGCCACGGCGGGCACCTGGCCCTGCACGGCGGCAAAGGCGATCACGATGCCGAAGTTGAACGCGATGCCCAACACTGCCTGGGGCATGGAAATGATGCGCTTGGTGAACGGGTAGGCAATGGCCACCAGCACGGCGGGCACCGACCAGGCGATGGCCGCCGCGTTGGTGGTGAGCACCAGCCCGAACGACACCAGCGCCAGCACCGTTGCCAAGGTGAGCGCCTGTTTCACCGACACTGCGCCCGTCGTCACGGGCCGCTGCGCAGTGCGCTTGACGTGTTTGTCAAAGTCGCGGTCGGCCACGTCATTCACGCAGCAGCCCGCGCTGCGCATGAGGAAAGTGCCCAGCACGAACACCGCCAGCAGGTGCCAGCCCGGAAACCCGTCGGCCGCGATCCACAGCGCCGAGAGCGTGGGCCACAGGCACACCAGCCAGCCCGCGGGGCGGTCCCAGCGGATGAGGTCGAGGTACAAGGACAAGCGGCTGCGGGTAGCGATGGTTGCTGCGGTCATGGGGCATGATTTTCCCAGATGCGCACCCGCACAAAAAAAGCGCCCGGGGCCTTGCGGCCACCGGGCGCTTCGTTCGGACGAAGTTGGCCGCTCTTACTCTTCGAGCAGCGAGCGCAGCATCCAGGCCGTCTGCTCATGCACCGTCAGGCGCTGGGTCAACAAATCGGCCGTGGGTTCGTCGCTGGCCTTATCGGCCAGAGGGAACAGGCTGCGGGCGGTGCGGGCCACGGCCTCGTGGCCTTCGACCAGCACGCGCACCATGTCCAGCGCCTTGGGTGGCTTGGCGGGGGCGTCAGACACGGTGGCCAGCTTGCCGAATTCTGCGTACGAGCCCGGCGCCACGTGGCCCAGCGAGCGGATGCGCTCGGCGATCGGGTCCACCGCGTTCCACAGCTCGGTGTACTGCGCCATGAACATGGTGTGCAGTGCATTGAACATGGGGCCCGTCACGTTCCAGTGGAAGTTGTGGGTGGTGAGGTACAGCGTGTAGGTGTCGGCCAAAAGGCGCGACAGGCCCTGGGCGATGGCAGCGCGGTCTTTGTCGCTGATGCCGATATTGATGCTGGGAGCAGAGGCCTTGCTGCTGGCAGCGGATTTTCCGGAGGCTTTGGCCATGAGTGTGATCCTTCTATGCTGAAAAAAAGGGGGGAGAAAGATCCGCGCCCCACCGGCCACGCCGGAAGAACACGGGCACGGCTAACACTGTAGCGCAAGCGAATTGCACCCGTGGCCAAAGGGTCAGGACAGGCGCTTGACGCCCGGCAACTCGCAGGCGTAGATGGCGTTGCGCAGGGCCGCGATGGCCTCGTAGCGCGTGAAGCTGCGGCGCCAGGCCAGCACCACGCGGCGCATGGGCGGCGGGCTGCCGTCTTCCTCGCGGATAGGCAGGTAACGGATGTAGGTCTCGTCGCTCTTGCGGCGGCGCGACACGGACAGCAGCGCATCGCGCGGCACCGACAGGCGTGGCACCAGCGTCACGCCCATACCGGCGGCCACCATGTGCTTGATGGTCTCCAGCGACGAGCCTTCGAACGACTTGCGGATGCCCTCGGCATTGCTCGCAAAACGCGCGAACTCGGGGCAGACCTCCAGCACATGGTCCCGAAAGCAGTGGCCAGCGCCCAGCAGCAGCATGGTCTCGCTCTTGAGCTCGGCGGCAGTCACGCTTTTGCGGCCGGCCAGCGGGTGCGTGCTGGGCAGGGCCGCCATGAAGGGCTCGTCATACAGCGGCGCCATGGCCAGGCCCGTGTCGGGGAAAGGTTCGGCCAGGATGGCGCAGTCGATCTCGCCCGTGCGCAACATCTCCAGCAGTTTGACGGTGAAGTTCTCCTGCAGCATCAACGGCATCTGCGGCGTGCGCGTGATCGACTGGCGCACCAGCTCGGGCAGCAGATAGGGCCCGATCGTGTAGATAACCCCCAGCGTGAGCGGCCCGGCCAGCGGGTCTTTGCCGCGCTTGGCGATCTCCTTGATGGCCGCCGCCTGCTCCAGCACGCTCTGCGCCTGGCGCACGATGTCCTCGCCCAGTGGGGTCACGGTCACCTCACCCGCGCTACGCTCGAAGAGCTTCACATCCAGCTCTTCTTCGAGCTTCTTGATGGCCACCGAGAGCGTGGGTTGCGACACATAGCAGGCATCGGCCGCATGGCCGAAGTGCTTCTCGCGGGCCACCGCAACGATGTACTTGAGTTCGGTGAGGGTCATGGTGTCAGGCCTTGAGATAGTCCGATTTTCCACCCAACCAGCGCGCCACGTGTTTCGCGGCCAAATCCGGTTGGCGGTCCAGCATCTGCGGGGCCAGTTCGCGCGCCCATTCGAGCAGCACGGTGTCGGTGGCAAGGTCGGCAAAACGCAGCAGCGCATCGCCCGACTGGCGCGCGCCCAAAAACTCGCCGGGGCCGCGAATGTCGAGGTCGCGCCGGGCAATCTCGAAGCCATCGTTGGTTTCGGCCATGGCCTTGAGGCGCTCTTTGGCGGTCTCGCCCACGCGGCCGCTGTCGTTGGTGGCATACAGCAGCACGCAGGCCGAGGCCGCCGCACCGCGCCCTACCCGGCCGCGCAGCTGGTGCAACTGCGAGAGTCCAAAACGCTCGGCATGTTCGATGACCATGAGCGATGCGTTAGGCACGTCCACGCCGACTTCGATCACGGTGGTGCTGACCAGCACGCCCATCTGGCCGCTGGTGAAGAGCGCCATCACGGCTTTCTTCTCGGCAGTGGGCATGCGCGAATGCAGCAGGCCGACCATGACGCCGGGCAAGGCTTCGCTCAGGTCGGCATGGGTGGCGGTGGCGTTGCTCAGGTCCAGCGCCTCGCTCTCTTCGATGAGCGGGCACACCCAGTACACCTGCCGCCCGGCCTCCACCTGCGCGCCGATGCGTTCGATCACCTCGTCTTTGCGGCTGTCGGCAATCAGCTTGGTGACGATGGGCGTGCGGCCGGGGGGCAGTTCGTCGATGACCGACACATCGAGGTCGGCGTAGTAGCTCATGGCCAGCGTGCGCGGAATGGGGGTGGCGCTCATCATCAGCATGTGCGGCTCCATGCCGTGGGCAGCTAACTTCTGCCGCAGCGCCAGCCGCTGCGCCACGCCAAATCGGTGCTGCTCATCGATGATGGCGAGCGCCAGGTTCTTGAACTGCACCTGGTCCTGGATCACGGCGTGCGTGCCCACCACCAGGGCGGCCTCGCCGCTGGCCACCAGGGCCAGCATGGCGGTGCGGTCCTTCTTTTTTTGCCCGCCCACCAGCCAGGCCACCTTGCGGCCGCGCGCGGCCAGCAGGGGTTCGAGCCAGCCGATCATCTTGGCGAAATGCTGCTCGGCCAGGATCTCGGTGGGCGCCATCAGCGCACACTGCCAGCCCGCGTCCATGGCCAGGCAGGCGGCCAGGGCCGACACCACGGTTTTGCCCGAACCCACGTCGCCCTGCAGAAGGCGGTGCATGGGCACCTGGCGGGCCAGATCGGCGGCGATTTCCTCGCCCACGCGGCGCTGGGCGGCCGTGAGGCTGAAGGGCAGCACGGCCATGAGCTGCTCGTGCAAGGGCAGCACACCCGCATGGGCAGGCTGCGGGCGCAGCACGGGCGCACGCAGCATGTCGCGCTCGCGCCGCGACTGCTGCTGCGACAGTTGCTGGGCCAGCAGTTCCTCAGCCTTCAGGCGCTGCCAGGCCGGGTGGCTGTGGTCCTCCAGCGTGGACAGCGCCACATCGGGCGTGGGGTGATGCAAAAAAGAGAGCGCCTCGCGCAAGCTGAATAGGCGCTGCAGGCCATTTTGACCTCTAAACCGTGCAAAAGGCGGCTCGGCACCGGGCGGCAGCGTGTCCGACAGATCCACCCGCGCCAGCGCACCCACCACGGCGCGACGCAGGTAAGGCTGGGGCAGCCCAGCCGTGGTGGGATAGACGGGCGTGAGCGCTGCGGGCAGCTCGCCGCCCGCCACGCGAAACGCCGGGTGCAGCATCTGCCGCCCCCAGAACCCGCCCTTGACCTCACCCCGGATGCGCAGGCGGGCGCCCACGGACATGGTTTTCTGGTGCGAGGGGTAGAAGCTGAAAAAACGCAGCTCGCAGGTGCCGCTGTCATCCTCCACCTGCACCACCAATTGGCGGCGCGGGCGCAGTTGCACCTCACTTGCCACCACGGTGGCTTCGATCTGGGCCATCTGCCCATCGCGGGCGTTGGCCAGTGGAATGATGCGCGTTTCATCTTCGTAGCGCAGGGGCAAATGCAGAGCCAGGTCGATGTCGCGGCGCAGCCCGATTTTTTGCAGCGCCTTCTGCATCGCGGAAACCCCTTTGGCGGCAGCCGGGGCTGCCGCGGCTTTGGCATCAGGGGAAACTCGGGCGGCGGAAGGCATAAAAATAGCTGGAAATACTAGCGGTACAGACTGGGGCAAAAAGGCTACCATGGTTACCGTTACCGGCGCCCAAAGCTGGACGCCTTTTCCGAGTCCGGGTCATAACATGCTTAAGCGCATCCAAATCCAACATCTCACCCTGGGCATGTATCTGCACGAGTTCTGCGGCTCGTGGATGGAGCACCCGTTCTGGCGAGCCAAGTTCCTGCTCAAGGACCCCAATGACCTGGAGCGCATCCAGGCCACCGCCATCAACGAATGCTGGATCGACACCTCCAAGGGCCTGGACGTGGCCACCGGCACTGCATCGGTGTCGCGCGAAGAGGTCGATGCCCAGATCGACACCGACTTCAGCCGCCTGGAAGACCTGCCGCCCGTCGAGGTGAGCCTGCCCGTGCCACCGCCCCCAAAGCGCAACCGCTTGCCCGCCGACATGCAGGGCGAACTCAAGATGGCGGCAGCCATCTGCGTGAAATCCAAGCAGGCCGTGGTGTCGATGTTCAACGAGGCCCGCATGGGCCGCGCAGTGGACTCGGTGGTCGCCCAAAACCTGGTCACGGAGATTTCTGACTCCGTCACGCGCAACCCCAGCGCGCTGATCAGCCTGGCGCGCCTGAAAACCGCTGACGACTACACCTACATGCACTCGGTCGCCGTGTGCGCGCTGATGGTGGCCCTGGCCAAGCAGCTCCGGCTTGACGACGAACAGACGCGTCTGGCGGGCCTGCTCCACGACCTGGGCAAGGCGGCCATACCGCTGGCCGTGCTCAACAAGCCGGGCAAACTCACCGATGAAGAATTCACCGTGGTGCGCAGCCACCCGGTAGCGGGCTACGAGATGCTCAAGGAGGGCGGCAACGTGCCCGATGCCGTGCTAGACGCCTGCCTGCACCACCACGAAAAAATCAACGGATCGGGCTACCCCGACAAGCTGCAGGGCGATGGCATCAGCGTGATCGCCCGCATGACAGCCATCTGCGACGTGTACGACGCCGTCACCTCCGACCGCCCTTACAAGCGCGGCTGGGACCCGTCCGAATCCCTGCGCCGCATGGCCGAGTGGACCAGCGACCACTTCGATCAACGCCTGTTCCAGGCCTTCGTCAAGAGCATCGGCATCTACCCCGTCGGCTCGCTGGTGCGGCTGACCTCGGGGCGCATTGGCGTCGTCACCGAACAGGCCCCCAAGGCCCTCACCACGCCCAAGGTCAAGGTCTTTTATTCGACCAAATCCGCGCTGCGCATCCCACCCGACCTGGTGGACCTGGCCGCCCCCGGCTGCACCGAGAAGATCGTGGCGCGCGAAGACCAAGATAAATGGCGCTTTCCCGACCTGAACGAGCTCTGGTCGGGCTTCACCGAAAAGGCCTGGTAGCTCTAGGACGTGTCACTGGCGGGCGCCGAGGTGCATGGGCGCGCATGGGACAATCGCGCCCTCTGATTTTTTTCTTGGCACGGGCCCGTTCAGCCCTCAAGCACGATGACCGATCTCTCTAGCGGCGCGCCCAGCGCCCCCCACGCCCCGCGTGTTTTCACCCTCAGCGACTTCGATTTTTCGCTGCCCCCCGCACTCATCGCCCAGCACCCCGCGCCCGAGCGCAGCGCCTCACGCCTGCTCGACGGCCGCGCCCTGCAGCCTGTGGACCGCATCTTTCGCGATTTGCCCAGCCTGCTGCGCGAAGGCGACCTGCTGGTCTTCAACGACACCCGCGTGGTCAAGGCGCGCATCTTTGGCGAGAAGGCCAGCGGCGGCAAGCTGGAGCTGCTGATCGAGCGCGTGCTCACCGATGGCGACGGCAACGAAGTCGTGGCCCACATGAAGGTCAGCAAAAAACCCCTGCCCGGCAGCACCGTGCACATGGCCGGCGGCCGCCACGCGGGCGGGTTCGACGCCACACTGCTCGGCCGTTGGCCCACCGAGGACGGCCCGCTGTTTCGCTTTGCGCTGCAAGGCCCGGCGGGCGAATCGCCCTGGGAGCTGATGGACCGCCACGGCCACCTGCCGCTACCGCCCTACATTGAGCGCCAGCAAAACACCGACCACGACCCCGACGAGGCCGAGGACAGCCAGCGCTACCAGACCGTGTTTGCGCGCGCCCACGGCGCCGTGGCCGCCCCCACCGCCGCGCTGCACTTTGACGAAAGCGTGCTTGCCGATCTGGCCGCGCGCGGCATCGAGCGCGCCAGCGTCACGCTGCACGTGGGCGCGGGCACGTTCCAGCCCTGCAAGACCGAGAACCTGGCCGAACACCAGATGCACAGCGAGTGGTACGAGGTGCCCCTGTCCACGCTGGCTGCGCTGGAGCGCTGCCGAAAGCGCGGTGGCCGCGTGGTGGCCGTGGGTACAACCACGGTGCGCACGCTCGAATCGTGGGCAAAAACCGGCCAGGCCACGGGCGACACCAACATCTTCATCACGCCGGGTTTTGCCTTTCAGGTGGTCGATGTGCTGATCACCAACTTCCACCTGCCCAAAAGCACGCTGATGATGCTGGTGAGCGCATTTGCGGGCTATGCCCATGTGATGGGCCTGTACCGGCACGCCATTGCACAGCAGTACCGGTTTTTCAGCTATGGCGATGCGATGCTGTTGGAGCGCCCGCGCAGCACACCCTGACCTCAAAGGCTGAGAGTTTTTCGGCCGTGCTCCATCAGCGGCAGGTGCGCGGCGGCGCAATGCGCGGTGCCGCGCCCATGGCCGGGGGCTGGTTGGTGGACGGTAGCTCCACGCAATAGCTGCCCCACGGCCCCGCCACCTGCGCGGTGCGCGCGCCGTCAGCGCCGCGCCTGTCGTGCGCCCACCCGCCCGCCCCGGGCGCCGCAGCGGCGGGCGCGTCCAACGGGCCGGGCTGCAGCGCACCGGCTGGCCGTTGCCGACGCTGCCACGCCCTCTCACGCGCCAGTGCACGCGCCACATCGTCCAGCCCGAGCGCGGTTGGCTGCGACGCCCCAGAGGCCGAGGGCTGGGGCACGGGCGCGGCGGCGCCCCCCGAAGATGGCGCCCCGGCCCCGGGCTCCGGACCCGCGTCCCGGGGAGAGAGCGGGACCACCGTCGCCGGGGGCTTGGGCATGCCCCTCGCCGCCGCGATCGTCACGGCCTGCGCCCTTGCCGTGGCCGGGCGCACTGGCTGCGGGGCCCCTGCCCCGCCCGCGACAGCGGGCGGGGGCAAGGTTGCCGTTGTCGCCACCCACAGCATGGCGGGCGGTGACGGGGCGGCCGCACTCCCCGGCGGCGGGCGCAACGGCCTGGGCGCGGCGCCCTTGCACAGCACCGCCAACCCCACCACATGCAGCAGCAGCGACCCGCCCAGCGCCCAGGCCAGGCGCTGGCGGCGCACCAGGGCAGCGCACATCCAGCGGTTACTCCTGCGGCGGAAAACCACCCGCCCCATCGCCCGCAGGCGCCGCAGCGGCGTCCGGCACCCAGGCCAGCAGGTCCCCCGGCTGGCATTGCAGGTAGGCACAGATGGCCGACAGGGTCTCGAAGCGCACCCCTTTGACCTTGCCGCTTTTGAGCAAGGACAGGTTGGCCTCGGTGATGCCCACATGGGCCGCGAGATCCCGCGACTTGACCTTGCGGCGCGCGAGCATTTCGTCCAGGGTGACAACAATAGCCATGGGGATGGGTGCGGGGTTAGACAAAGGCATCGGCTTCGGCCTGCAGGCGGCAGCCCTCGGCCAGCACATGCGACAGCAGCAGCATCATCAGCCCTACCACCAGCACGCTCATTTCGAACGAGCCCACGCCCAGCACGACCAGCCCGCCCTGTTGCCCCGATGCCAGCCAGGACAACAAGGCGGTCACGCCCACCTGGTACAGCAGCGAGGTCACGAACAGTGCCAGAAACCCCCAGCCCACCCCACGGAACCCCCGCACCACAGCGGCCCCAAACACCGACCCCGCCAGGAACGAGCGGCAGATGCGGTGCACGCACAGCACCACATACAGCATGGCGGCGGCGGGAATGCACTCCAGCCCCACGCCCACCCAGCGCCACAGCGTGTCCATGGACCGGGGCGGCACCAGCCCTGCCAGCACGGCCTGGGCCGGCACCACTGTGACCGGCATCCAGCCGCCCCAACTCGCCTCGTGCCCAATGGCCGCCCAGCGCGCCAGCGAGAGCCCCAGAGACACCCAGGCGCACACCCAGCTGGCGGCCAGCAGCCCCCAGGCCAGCCGCCGGAATGAGGGGGTTTGCACCGACAGGGCGGTGCCACGAAGAAGTGTGTTGCTTGCCATAAATTTATTGCAAAACGATAATAATATGCTGTTTTACAGAAATCATACCGCCATGTTCCACCAACCCTTTGCACACCCCGGCAGCGCCGCGCCGGCGTTCCGCCCCACCCGCCCCTGGCCGCGCAGCCTGCGGGCCTTGCGCCTGGCCCTGTCTGCAGCCGCCGTCGCCGCCCTGCTGGCGGCCTGTGGCAGCGTGCCCGTGTCGTCCCTGTGGAAGCTGCGTGCCCTGAGCCTGGAGACGCTGGACCCCGCCGCGCTGCGCGCCGCCGTGGTGCACAGCCCCAACCTGCAGCTGCACGGCCAGGAGCTGTTGCTGTCAGTGAGCGTGTCGCGCAAGCTGCGCCTGCCCAACGGCAGCACCACCGTGGAACAGCTGGAAGAAAAACTGCCCCTCCAGGAGCTGCGCAGCACGGCCGAACGCAGCCCGCTCGCGGGGTACGACACCCCCCAGACCCAGGCTCAGGTCTGGCGCATCGACCCCGCCGCCCTGCCCCGGTTGCAAGCCCTGCGCGCCCGGGCCCTGGGCTGGAAAGGCACGGACGACGGCCGCCGCGAGCTGGGGCTCGGGCTGGAACTGGCCGGCTGCCACCACAGCGGCGGCAGCCGAAACCAGACGGTGACCACGCTGATCCGCTTCACCGAGCCGGGCGAGTACATCCCCATCCTGCGCAACATAGACCTGGCCGAAACCATGCCTGCCGCAGAGCTGAAAAAACGCTTTCCGGACTGCGCTACGGGGTCCTGAGCAGACTGTCAGCGGCGGTGATCCGCACCCGCACCGGTGGCGCCGGGAGCGCGCCCCACCGCAGCACGCCCAAGCCTTCTTGTGCGGGGTGGCCGCCCAGGGAACCCTGCCCGAGGCCCTGCTGGCCCGCTGAGTCGGTACCAGCCTCGGGTCAGAATGCCACGGCGTGCCCGTCCTTGCGCGGGTCGGAGCCCGCGATGTAGCTGTCGCCATTTTTCAGCACCAGTTGCGCGCCGCCGAAGGCGAACACGCCGTTGCCCTCTTCCACCGTCACCTCATGGCCACGCGCGCGCAGCGCGGCGACCACGGCGGCATCGAAGCCGGGCTCCACGGCCACGCCTTTGCCGCCCGTCACACGCCAGCGCGGCGCGTCGGCGGCAGCCTGGGGGTTTTGGCCGTAGCGCAGCACGCGCAGCGCCATTTGTGTGTGGCCCTGGCTTTGCATGGGGCCGCCCATCACGCCAAACGCCATCTGGGGTG
>NZ_JAPUDY010000036.1 GCF_027492855.1 Acidovorax sp. | reverse complement strand
GCGCCCATGTTGAAGTCGCTGGTGGCGACGATCATGAAGCGCTCCAGGTCCAGCGGCAGGCCGAAGCGGGCTTCGTCCCAGGCCACGCTGTACATCAGCGAGTTCATCGCGTGTTCGGTCTTGCCCAGGTCGCCGGGGCGCACGTACACCTGCAACAAATGGTCGGTGCCCGAGCGGCTCTTGATGAGCTGTTCACGCGCCACCAGCTTGCCCGCCACCAGAGCGAACAGGTAGCAGGGCTTTTTGTGCGGGTCCACCCACTTGGCGAAATGGCGGGCGCCATTGGGGCCGTCTTCCAGTGCGCCGCTGTCCACCAGGTTGCCGTTGCTGAGTAGCACCGGGTACTGGACCTTGTCGGCGCGCAGCGTGACGGTGTAGCTGGCCATCACATCGGGGCGGTCCAGGAAATAGGTGATGCGGCGAAAGCCCTCGGCCTCGCACTGCGTGAAGAAGGTGCCCTGGCTCACATACAGACCCATGAGCTGTGTGTTCTTGGCAGGGCAGCAGGTGGTGAATATCTCGAGCGCGAAGGGCTCAGGGCCTTCGGGCAGGTTCTCCAGCACCAGGCGCGCGCCTTCCATCTTGAAAGATGTGCCTTGGCCGTTAACGAGCACGCGGGCCAGGTTCAGCTCATCGCCGTCGAGCTTGAGCGGCTGCGCGGCCACGTCGGGGTTGCGGCGGAGCAGCATGCGGTTGAGCACGCGGGTCTTGTTCGGGTCCAGGTCGAAAGTCAGCTCGACGCTGTCGATCCAGTAGGCGGGGGCGGTGTAGTCCTCGCGGCGGACGGCGACGGCCTGGCCTGCGCCGTCTCCACTTCCGTCTGCACTAAGCAGTTGCAACATGGATGCTCTCCAGAAAGTCGGTGTTCATGAGTTCGGTGTAGTCGCGCACGGCGGCCAGCACATGGGGCCCGGCCAATTGTGCGGGCGTGTGGGTGCTGCAGATGGCCACGGCGCGCATGCCCGCGCGGCGCGCGGCCTCAATGCCAAAAGGTGCGTCTTCAAAGACGATGCAGTGTGCCGGGTCGGCTGCGATGCGGCGTGCGGCTTCGAGAAAAATGGCGGGCTGGGGCTTGCCGGGCAGGCCCTCGTCGCCGCGCACGATGGCTTGCGGGGCGGGCAGGAATCCCATGTTGCCCAGGTGGCCCAGTGCGAATTCCACGTTGCCAAGGTCGCCCGCCGTGCCCACCGCCAGCTTCAGCCCGCGTGCCCGCACCTGCGCGGCAAACTGGCGAAAGCCCGCCACTTCGGCAAAGCGGGGGGCGAACAGTTCTCTGTAGATGGTTTCCTTCTCGTGCGTGAGCGCATCGGCTTCATCTTGCGACACGGTGCGGCCCAGCAGCTCGACGATGCACTCGGTGCCGTTTTTGCCCGTGGTGCGCGCCATGAGGTCAGGCACATCGAGGTCCATGCCTCGGCGGCGCGCGAACTCGATCCATGCCTGGGTGTGCCAGGGCATGGAGTCGATCATGGTGCCGTCCATGTCGAAGATGATGGCTTCGGTGCGCAGCACGGTCATGGATTACACGCCTTGTTTGAGCGAGGCTTCGATGAAGGCGTCCAGGTCGCCGTCCAGCACCTTTTGCGTGGCCGAAATTTCGACGTTGGTGCGCAGATCCTTGATGCGGCTGTTGTCCAGCACGTAACTGCGGATCTGGTGGCCCCAGCCCACGTCGGTCTTGGTGTCTTCGAGCTTTTGCTGCTCTTCCTGGCGCTTGCGCAGCTCGTAGTCATACAGGCGGCTGCGCAGGCGCTGCCAGGCCACGTCGCGGTTGCTGTGCTGGCTGCGGCCGTCCTGGCACTGCACGACGATGCCGGTGGGCATGTGCGTGAGGCGCACGGCCGAGTCGGTCTTGTTGATGTGCTGGCCGCCCGCGCCGGATGCGCGATAGGTGTCGGTGCGCACGTCGGCGGGGTTGATGTTGATCTCGATGGAGTCGTCGATCTCTGGGTACACGAACAGCGAGGCAAACGAGGTGTGGCGCCCGCCCGAGCTGTCGAACGGGCTCTTGCGCACCAGGCGGTGCACGCCGGTCTCGGTGCGCAGCAGGCCGTAGGCGTATTCGCCCTCGATCTTGATCGTGGCGCTCTTGATGCCCGCCACGTCGCCGGGGGTTTCTTCTTCGACCGTGGCCTTGAAGCCCTTGCGCTCGGCGTACTTGAGGTACTGGCGCAGCAACATGCTGGCCCAGTCGCAGGCCTCGGTGCCGCCAGCCCCGGCCTGGATATCGACAAAACAGTTGAGCGGGTCGGCCTCCATGCGGAACATGCGGCGGAATTCCAGCTCTTCGATCAGCGGGCGCAGCTTGGCGGTCTCGGCCTCGATGGTGAGCAGGCCGGGCTCGTCGCCTTCTTCCTTGCTCATCTCGTACAGCTCAGCGTTGTCGGCCAGCTCGCGCGTGAGCTTGTCCAGCGTGACGACCACGCCGGAGAGCGACTTCTGCTCCTTGCCCAGCTCCTGGGCCTTCTTGGGGTCGTTCCAGACTGCCGGGTCTTCCAGCGATGCGTTTACCGTGCGCAGGCGTTCGTATTTGGCATCGAAGTCAAAGATACCTCCGTAACTCTTGCGTGCGCAGAGCCAGGTCTTCGAGGGTGGTGCCAATGAGGTTGATGCGTTCTGCGTCCATGATTTTGTCCTGAGTGTTCTGTGGAATAACCCGCGATTTTCTCATGGACCCCAGGGATGGCCCTGGCGCAGGGGTGGAATTAAAAATGATAGCTGCCAGCGCTTTGTTGATAAGCGCTGGCGGCCGATTGGCATTGAATTTGGTTTGAAGCCTGCACAGCCCCGGCAAGGCGGGGTCGGCAACCGCCGGGCATCCCAGCCGCCCAGCGATGGCGCCCGTGGGGCCGTGGCCGGGCAAAGGCCGGGGCTGCCGTTTTTCCGCAGTGGTCCAGGCGTTGCAGGCCTTGGGCGGCGGTCAGCCCGTGGTGCACAGGCTGCTGCGGAAGGCCCCGCCCACGAGGCCTGGTGCCACCGTTTACTCTTGTATTTATAGCTGCTAGCGCTTATTGGGCGCGCGCTGGAGCACTGAAACTAGGTAATTTGGGGTGCAGCTGGCACGAATTACCCAATTTCAGTGATGGGCGGGGTGGCCGGGGTGGCCTAGGATTGCGCCTTTGCAATGCCTGCCCGTCCACGCTCCTTGTCATGACCCTTTCCGCTCAGTCTCTTGAATCCACGTTGCCTGCCCCGGTGCTGGTGGTGGAGGACGAGCCGCTGTTGCAGCACCGCCTGCGCGGCGTGCTGCAGGCGCTGGGCTATCCGGCGGACGCGCTGCTGTTTGCCGCCACGCTGGCCGAGGCGCGCGCCTGCCTGGCGCAGCAGCCGGTGGCGCTGGCGCTGGTGGACTTGCACCTGCCCGACGGCAATGGGCGTGAATTGATCACGCAGCTGCGCGCGGACGACCCTGGCCTGGGCATCCTGGTGGTGTCGGCCTGGAGCTCGGAGGAGTCCATCCTGGGCGCGCTGCGTGCCGGGGCCACGGGCTATGTGCTCAAGGAGCGCGACGACGTGGAGATGCAGCTGTCCATCCGCAGCGTGCTGCGCGGCGGCGCGCCCATCGACCCTTTCATCGCCCGGCGCATCCTGGAGCTGCTGCCCGCGCCAACAACAGCTGCAGCGGCGGCGGGCGCGGGCCCCGCGCCGGAGGGCGCTTTGAGCGAGCGTGAGGGCGAGATCCTGCGGCTGGTGGCCGATGGGCTGTCCAACCGCGAGATCGCGGAGCGGCTTTTTCTGTCGCGCTACACGGTAGAGAGCCACATCAAGCGCGTGTACCGCAAGCTGGCCGTGTCCTCGCGCACGAGCGCGGTGCGCGAGGCGCGCTCGCGCGGGTGGCTGGGTTGATGCGGCGGCTGCTGCCGTGGCTGGCAGCCCTGCTGGTGTTTTGCCTGCCGGGGTGGGCGTTGGCCGATGCTTCTTTGGGTGAGGGGGCAGGTTATTGCACGCTGTCCGTGCAGGCGGCGCGCGCTGCGGATGGCAGCAGCCTGCGGCCCGCGCAGGGCTGGGAGCGCGTGGCGCTGCCCGATGTGTGGAACCATCGCTGGCCCGACCATAGAGGCGCGGTGTGGTACCGCATCGACTGGGAGCGCGCCTGCGTCGACGCCGGGCCGGTGGGCCTGGGGATCGACGGCGTGAGCATGGCGGGCGAGGTGTTCATCAACGACGACCTGCTGTGGCGCAGCGCTTCGCTGGTGGAGCCCTTGTCCCGCCACTGGAATACGCCGCTGTGGTGGCTGCTGCCCGCGTCCAGCCTGCGCGATGGAGTGAACACCGTATGGGTGCGGGTGGAGGGCGTGGTGGAGCTTGAGCCGGGGCTGGGCAGTGTGCGTGTGGGCCCGGCGGTGGGCGTGGCCCAGGCGCAGGCGAAGCGGGAGTGGCGCCAGCGCACCGTGTATGTGTTCTCGGCCGGGCTGTCGGTGGCGGTGAGCTGCCTCTTTGGCGTGGTGTGGTGCCTGCGCCGGTCGGAGCACGCCTTCGGCTGGTATGCGCTGATGTCGCTCGCGTGGGCGGCGTATCTGTTCACGCTGCTGGCTACCAGCCCCTGGCCGTTCGTCGGCACGCTGGCGATGTCGCGGGTCAACATCGCTCTCTTTGTGTTGTACACGTTGTGCTTTTGCTTGTTCACCTGGCGCTTTGGTGGGCAGCAACTGCCCCGGCTGGAGCGGGTGCTGCGCTGGCTTGCGTTGCTGGCCGCAGCGGCCGCGCTGCTGGTGCCCCAGGCGGTGGTCGCGCCAGTGTTCCTAGTGGTGTGGCTGAGCTCCGTGGTGGTGTTCTTTGTCAACTGCCTGCAGTTTCAGTGGCATGCCTGGCGGCCGCGTGCGGGCGGGCGCGACCTGCAGCTCATGATGCTGGCGCTGTGCTGGCTGGTGCTCGTGGCGGTGGGCGTGCGCGACTTGATGCTGGTGCTGAACCACTGGCGCGCCGACGAGACCTGGCTGCCCGCAACCAGCCTGCTGACCACGGTGGTCATGGCGTTGCTGCTGGGCGGGCGGCTGGCGGGCAGCATGCGGCGCATCGAACGCTTTAACCACGAGCTGGAAGAACATGTGGCGCGCACCCGCTTTGAGCTGGCCCAGGTGCTGGAGCGCGAGCATGCCCAGGCGCTGGACAACGCCAAGCTGCAAGAGCGCATGCAGATCGCGCACGACCTGCACGACGGCCTGGGTGGCAGCCTGGTGCGCGGCATGGCGCTGGTGGAGCAGACACCGCAGCCCCTGTCGAACGAACGTGTGCTGTCGCTACTGAAAGTGCTGCGCGACGACTTGCGCCAGGTGATCGACCATGGCTCCAGCGCGGGCGCGGTGGTGCCCGAGACGCCAGTGCAGTGGGCCGCGCCGCTGCGCCACCGCTCCACACTTGTCCTGGACGAGATGGGCATCGCCAGCGAATGGCTGGTGGCACCGCAGTGGCGCGAGCGCCCCAGCGCGCTGCAGTGTTTGGGCCTCACGCGGCTGGTGGAAGAGGCGTTGTCCAACGTCATCAAGCACAGCCGGGCCCGCCGTGTGCGCGTGGAGTGCGTGCAGCCGCTGCCGAGCACGTTGGTGGTGCGGGTGGAGGACGACGGCGTGGGTTTCGACGTGGCGGCCGTGCAAGGCGCGGGCCTGTCGGTGGGCATGCGCAGCATGGCGGCGCGCGCCGAGCGCATGGGCGCCACGCTCACGGTGGAGTCGGCGCCGGGCGCGACGGCGCTGAGCGTGATTTTGCTATTAAAAAGGTAGCTGATAGCGCTTGTTAAATAAGCGCTAGAGCCCGGTTTGGCTTGAAATTAGGATAAAAATTGCTCGATCAGCCCGGCCACTGCCTGCGGCTGGTCATGGTGCAACATGTGGCCCGCGTCCTGCACCACGGCGGTACGGCAGTCGCGCACATGGGTCAGGCGCTGGTGGTATTCATCCAGGCTGTATTTGCCCTTCCACCACATGCCCAGGCTGTCGTCGCTGGCCTCCACGGCCAACACGGGGGCGGTGATGGCCTCGTACAGCGCCAGCGCCTCGTCCAGGCGAAAGAGCTGCGCGCTGGTGATCTTGTGCGCGGGGTCGCCCAATATCTGCCAGCGGCCTTGTGCATCGGGCCGCGCCCAGTGCCCGGCCAGCCACTGGGCCTTGTCTTCGGACAGGCGGCGATTGGTCTTCATGAGGCGTCGGGCCACGCCCGCTGCATCGTCATAGGCATTGAGGTCCATCTCGCCGCGCTCCAGCTTGCGGATCTCGTCGATCCACTGCGCGTAGCGCGCGGGCGCCTGTGCGGGCCGCGTGGCGGGCAGGCCAAAGCCTTCCAGATTGACCAGTCGGCGGATGCGCGCAGGGCGCACGCCCGCATACATCATGGCCACATTGCCGCCCATGCTGTGGCCTACCAGGTCCACCGGCTGGCCGCCCGCGCAGTGGTCGAGCAACTGGTCCAGATCCGCCAGGTAGTCGGCGAACTGGTAGTGGTCGCATGGCGCGGGCAGGGTGGAGTGGCCGAAGCCGCGCCAGTCGGGCGCGATGATTTGGCGGCCGGTGGCGAAGGCGTCGGTGAAGGCATCCACCACGAACTGGTACGAGGCGCCCACGTCCATCCAGCCGTGCAGCAGCACCAGGGGCGCGGTGCCGGGCTGGGCTTCGCCCCAGAGGCGGACGTGGTAGTTCAGGGTGCGGACGCGAACGGTTTCGGAGCGGGAGGGGCGCAGGGGTTGGTACATGGGGCCCGATTATTCCGTGGCGGCGAACATGGCGTCAGTCAACGCAGGGACAAGCGCGGAGGGGGTAGGTATTAACCCGACAGGCCGTGGGCCTGATGTGCCGCATCAGAAACAATGATTGGCCGCCGTTGCGCAGGCCACCTACATTGCATGCACTAAAACATCTTTTAGGAGACATCCATGCAGAGCATTCTTCGTGCGGGGGCCTTGGCCGCCGGTTTCTTGTGGGCCGCGCAAGGCGTGCAAGCGGGTACCGTGACAGTGCTCACCTCGTTTCCCAAAGAGCTGACCACGGCTTACCAAAAAGCCTTTGAAGCCGCCAACCCCGGCATCAAGATCGAGATTCTGAACAAGAACACCACCGCCGCCATGGCCTATGTGCGCGAGCTGCCCGAAGGCCAGCGGCCCGACATCATGTGGGCGTCGGCCCCCGATGCCTTTGAGGTGCTGGCCCGCAACAAGCTGCTGCAGCCTGCGCCCGAGGCCGTGAACAAAAGCGCGCCCGCCAAGATCGGCTCCTACCCGCTCAACGACCCGCAAGGCCTGTACTACGGCCAGGCGCTGGCGGGCTACGGCATCATGTGGAACACCCGCTACCTGCAGGCCCACAAGCTGGCCACGCCCAAGGAGTGGGCCGACCTGACCCGCCCCGAATACTTCGGCCACGTGGCGATCTCCTCGCCCTCGCGCTCGGGCACCACGCAGCTCACCGTCGAGACCATCTTGCAGGGTGAGGGCTGGGAAAAGGGCTGGGGCCAGTTGCTGGCCATGATGGGCAACGCCGCCGCCGTCACCGACCGCAGTTTTGCCGTGCCCGATGGCGTGAACAACGGCCAGTACGGCGTGGGCATCGTGATCGACTTTTTCGGCCTCGCGGGCAAGTATTCGGGCTTTCCTGTGGACTTCATCTACCCCGCCATGACGGCTGTGGTGCCAGCCAACATTGCGCTGATCGCAGGCGCCAAGAACGCCGACGAGGCCAAGAAATTCATGGCCTTCACCATGTCTGTGCCGGGCCAGCAGCTTTTGTTCGATCCCAAGATCAGCCGCCTGCCCATCCTGCCCTACAACCTGCTCAAGGCCCCCGCAGGCTACCCCGTGCCGCAAGAGGTGGCCGCCCGTGCCAAGGTGCAGTTCGACTCCAACGTGAGCGAGGCGCGCTACCAGGTCGTGACCAGCCTGTTCGACCAGATGGTGACCTTCCGCTTGAAGGAGCTGCAGGCCGCCACCCGCGCCATCCATGAAGCCGCCAAGGCCCTCAAGGCCAAGCCCAATGCACGCGGCAACGAGCTGCTGGCGCAAGCCCGCGCCACGGCCTATTCGCCACTGGTGGGCGAGGCCAACGTGAAGAACGAAGAGTTCCTGGAGCTGTTCCGCAAGAACCGCCGCGACGTGGCGGTGTCCAAGCAGCTCACCGGCCTGGAGCAAGTCTGGGCCGACAAGGCACGTGCCAACTACGAACGTGCCCAGCAACTGGCTGAAGAAGCCCGCGGCCTGGCCAAATAAGAACCCGTGCCGCCGCGCCAGCGGGGCGCGGCAGGCACTTGCGGAGAAACCACTATGTCAGCTACCACTACGCAGCCCGGCGCGTCCGGCCTGCCCACGGCGCCCGTGCGCCCGTGGCACGCACTCTCGGGCCTCGGTCCCTGGGCTGCGTTCCTTCTCATCCTGGCCTTCTTGCTGTGTTTTCTGATCGTGCCCGTGGGCATGGTCATCTACACCGCTTTCATCAATGAATCAGGCGGCCTCACGCTCGGGCACTTCGGCAACTTCTTTGCCCAGTCGGTGTTCCGCGAGTCGTTCTTCAACAGCCTGATCGTCTCGCTGGCCAGCGTGTTCTTCGCCAGCGTCATCGCGATTCCGCTGGCCTATCTTACGGTGCGCTTCGAGTTCCGCGGCGCGCTGCTGATCCAGACGCTGGGTGTGCTGCCGCTCATCATGCCGCCCTTCGTGGGCGCCGTGGCGCTGCAACTGATCTTTGGGCGCAGCGGCTCCATGAACCTGCTGCTCAACGACTGGTTTGGTTTCACTATCCCCATCATGGATGGGCTGGTCGGCGTGACCTTCGTCGAGAGCATCCACTACTTTCCGTTCATCCTGCTGAACCTGGTGGCCGCCATGCGCAACATCGATGGCGCCATGGAAGAGTCGGCCCTGAACCTGGGTGCGCGCGGCTGGCGGCTGTTCCGCCGCGTGATCTTCCCGCTGGCCATGCCGGGCTACCTGGCGGGCGCCGCACTCGTGTTCGTGAAGGTGTTCGACGACCTGGGCACGCCGCTGGTGATGGGCGTGACCAACATGCTTGCACCCCAGGCCTACCTGCGCATCACTTCGGTGGGCATTGACGACCCGCTGGGTTACGTCATCAGCGTGATCATGATCGGCTTCTCGATCCTGGCGCTGTGGATGGCTGCCCGCGTGATGAAGGGCAAGGACTACGCCACCATGCAAAAGGGCGGCAACTCGCTGCAAAAGCGCACGCTCAGCAATTGGGAATCTGTGCTGGCCTACGGCTGGATCTTGTTTGTGCTGTTCGTCACCCTGGCGCCACACCTGGGCATCTTGCTGATGTCGTTCTCCAAGGTCTGGAGCTTCTCGGTGCTGCCCGACTCGTACACGCTCGAGCACTATGCCACTGTGTTCCACGATGCGGGCGGCATGATCGGCAACACCCTGCTGTACTGCCTGATGGCTGCGGGCCTGGACGTGGTGATCGGCACCGCCATCGCCTACCTCATCCTGCGCACCCACTTGCCCGCTCGCCAGTGGCTGGACTACCTGGCGTCCGCTGCGCTGGCCATCCCTGGCCTGGTGCTGGCCATTGGCTACCTGCGCATGTTCAAGGGCGTGAACCTGCCCTTTACCGATACGCCGGTGGTCACTACCTGGGTGCTCATCATGCTGGCCTACGCGGTGCGGCGACTGCCGTATGCACTGCGCTCATGCATGGCTGCGCTGCAGCAAGTGCACGTGTCGCTGGAAGAGGCGGCGCAAAGCCTGGGCGCCAGCAAGCTGTCCACCATCCGGCGCATCATGGTGCCGCTGATGGCGGGGGGCATCCTGGCGGGCTTCGTTACCAGCTTCATCACGGCGGCCGTGGAGTTGTCGGCCACCATTTTGCTGGCATCGGCCCAGAGCCAGGCGCCCATGAGCTACGGCATCTACCTGTACATGCAGAGCATCTCGGGCCGTGGCCCCGGCGCTGCCCTGGGGGTACTGGCCGTCGTCGTTGTGGGCCTGGGCACCTACTTCTCGCACCGCTTCGTGGAGCGTTCGCGTGTTACTACCAAAACATAACAGGATGAAATCATGCATCTGAATAAAGTCTCCCTCGAATGCCGCCATATCAGCCTGAGCTATGGCACCACCCCTGTGCTGCGCGATGTGAACCTGCGCATCGAGCCGGGTGAATTCTTCGCGCTGCTGGGCCCCTCGGGCTCGGGCAAGTCCACACTGCTGCGCCTTATCGCGGGCTTCAACCGCCACCAGAACGGCGAGCTGATGATCGACGGCCAGGACATCAGCACCGTGCCGCCCCACGCCCGCAACGTGGGCATGGTGTTCCAGAACTACGCGCTGTGGCCGCACATGACGGTGTGGGACAACGTGGCTTTCGGCCTGGTGGAACGGCGCGAAACGCGCGACGCGATCCGCCGCAAGGTGGGCGCTGCGCTGGAGCTGGTGGGCCTGTCGGACTACGCCCAGCGCCGCCCCGCCCAGCTCTCGGGCGGCCAGCAGCAGCGCGTGGCGCTGGCGCGCACCGTGGTCATCGAGCCCAAGCTGCTGCTGCTTGACGAGCCACTGTCCAACCTTGACAAGCAACTGCGCGTGCAGATGCGCGAAGAGCTCAAAAACCTGCAGCGCAAGCTGGGGCTGACCACCATCTTCGTCACGCACGACCAGGAAGAGGCCATGACCACCGCCGACCGCATGGCCGTGCTGGACAAGGGCATCCTGCAGCAGGTGGGTTCGGCCACGGGGCTTTACGACTTCCCGCAGAACCGTTTTGTGGCGGGCTTCGTGGGCACGGCCAACCTGCTGGAAGGGCAGGTGACGTCGGTGGGGGGCGAGACGCTCAACTTCCAGGTCAAGGGCCTGGGCAACCTCACGCTGCCACGCCCGCCCGAGCCGCCAGCGCCAGGCCCCAATGCCATCGCGTTCCGGCCGCACCAGGTCAGCATCCGCGTGCGCGACGAGCATGGCGATGCCTCGCGCGTGTGGATGGACGGTTTGGTCGAGAGCGCTGAGTTTCTGGGCGAGTTCTCGCGTTACCGCGTGCGTGTGGGCGAGATCGCCATGGTGGCCGACCAGCCCCATTACGCGGGCATTGCGATGTTCGAGCCCGGCGCCCAGGTGCGCTTGGGCATCGAGCCCACGCAATTGCGCTATCTGGACCGCTGAGTCCAACGGCATACTCCAAGCGAATGGAAATCTACCAACTGCGCGCATTTGTCACGGCGGCCAAGCTGGGCAACGTGACGCGCACGGCAGAAGCCCTGCACGTCACCCAGCCCGCCATCACCGCGCAGATCAAGGCGCTGGAGGAAGAGCTCGGGGTGGCTCTGTTCGACCGGCGCCCCGGCCGCATCAGCCTGACGCGTGCAGGCGAAGCGCTGATGGTGGATGCCGAGCAGGTGCTCACCGCTGCAGGGCACTTGCTGGGTCGAGCACGCGAACTGCAGGGCGAGGTAACGGGCTCTTTGCTGCTGGGTACGGCGGCTGATCCCGAGTCCTTGCGTCTGGGCTCGCTGCTCAGCGGGCTGGTGCGCGCCTTGCCGCTTTTGGAAATCAGGACGCGGGGCGGCATGGCCGAAGAGTTGCGCGACCAGGTGGGCGCCGGGCTGATGAACGGCGCCCTTTACATCGGACCGCACATACCCCGCGAGATGACCGGCCTGGCCCTGCAGACCTTGCACTACCGCGTTGCCGGGCCGTTTTCGATGCGCCAGCAAATCCTGCACGCAGGCTGGCGCGAGATAGCCGCCATGCCCTGGATCGGCGCGCCCACGCAGCACCATGCGCAAACGCTGCTCAAGGACATGTTCGCCCGCCAGGGCCTGGTGCCCCACCAGGTGGTGGAGTGCGACGAGGCCGCCGCGCCCCTGGCCCTGGTGCGTTCGGGCGTGGGCTTGGCACTGCTGCGTGAGGATGTGGCCGTGCCTGCTGGCGAGCGCGACGAGGTGGTGGTCTGGCCCCATGCGCGCGTGGGCGCGCTGCTGAGTTTCATCCACCCGCGTTCGGCAGAGCATGACCCTGCCATCGTGGCCACCCTGTCGGTGTTGCGTGCTACTTGGGGCCTGAACTGAACAGGTTCTGAGGGTTTGTAGGCACGCCCTGCGAAGAATGGAAGGGCTTTGTAAACTCCGAGCCTTCTTTCGGAGCGCCCCATGAAAACCATCCAGCTCGGTCAGAGCGATCTGCACGTTACGCCCATTTGCCTGGGCACCATGACCTTCGGTGAACAGGTCAACGAATCCGACTCCCACGCCATCCTCGACCGCTCGCTGGAGCGCGGCGTGAACTTCATCGACACCGCCGAGATGTATTCGGTGCCCGCCAAGGCCGAAACCTGCGGCTCCACCGAAACCATCATCGGCAACTGGTTTGCCAAACACCCGGGCGCCCGCCAGAAGCTCGTGGTGGCGACCAAAGTGGCTGGCCCATCGCGTGGCATGCCCTGGGTGCGTGACAGCAAGGGCATGACGGCACAGGACATCGTGGCCTCGTGCGAGGGCAGCCTGCGCCGCCTGCAGACCGATGTGATCGATCTGTACCAGATTCATTGGCCCGAGCGCCATGTGCCAGCGTTTGGCAACCAGTACTACGACCCGGCCAAGGAAACATCCACCACACCCATCCGCGAGCAGCTCGAGGCGCTGGCGGGCCTGGTCAAGGCTGGCAAGGTGCGCCACATTGGCTTGTCGAACGAAACGCCTTTTGGTGTGCACGAATTCGTGCGTTTGGCCGAGCAGCACGGCCTGCCGCGCGTGGCCACGGTGCAGAACGCCTATTGCCTGATCAACCGCACATGGGAAAACGCGCTCGATGAAACCTGCCACCGGCTGAACGTATCGCTGCTGGCGTACTCACCGCTGGGCTTTGGCCTGCTGACCGGCAAGTACGACGAAAGTGGCACCACTGGCCCGAACGCCCCGCAGGGCGCGCGCATCGCCACCTACGAATCGGTGCGCAAGCAGCGCTGGGGCCGCCCCGAGGCGCTGGCCGCCTCGCGCCGCTACAACCAGTTGGCCCGCGACAACGGCCTCACGCCCACGCAAATGGCACTGGCGTTTTGCTACACCAAGTGGCAGGTGGCCAGCACCATCATCGGCGTGACCTCGGTGGCGCAACTGGACGAAGACCTGAATGCATGGGGCACCACGTTGTCGCCGGAGTTGCTGAAAGCCATCGACGCGATCCGCTGGGAAATCCGCGACCCGGCACTGTGATGGTTTGACTCCCCCTGAGTCGCCTGCGGCGCCTTCCCCCTGAGGGGGACGACACCCTCGCTGCGGGGCGGCCTTTGCTTGGCGTCTCTCGCCTGGGGCTGCGTCAGTTTTGTAGATCGCGCGCAATGGGCCGGGGTATCGCTCAAACCACCGCTTGGGGTTTGTTCGCAGTCAGCGCACCTTTCTTCCACGGGACATTGATAGATTCACCCAGGTCCCAGAACAACCCGGCCATCACCGCCAGTCCTTCGCGTGCCACCGGCGCCAGCAGGTGCTCGTTGGGGGCATGCTGGGCGCAAGCAGGATACGAGTGCGGCACCCACAGTGTGGGCAGACCCAGTTGGTCGGCAAAAATGTCGTTGGGCAGCGAGCCCGCCAGATTGGGCAGCAACGTGGCAGACTGGCCAGCGCTGGCTTGTAGCGATGCCATCGCCCAGTCCACCCAGGGGTTGTGCAGATCCAGCCGCGTGGCGCCGCATACCATGCCCATGCTGATCACCACGTCAGTGAAACCGTGCGCATCCAGGTGCTCGCGCAGGGTGCGCTCTACATTGCGCCAGTCGGTGCCCACCACAAAACGCAATTGGCAATGAGCCACCGCGCTCGATGGAATGGCATTGACCGGGCGCTGGGCCGAGCCCGCACCCAGCGCCAGCACCTCCAGCGTGTTCCAGCCCACCAGCTGCTCGGCCGGGGTGAGGCCGGGCTCGCCCCAGCCGCGTGTGAGCGCGGGGTCGTCGGCACCCGCACCGATCACCACGTTTTGGAGCGCGGTGCGCAGCTTGTCGGGCACCGAAGGGGGTAGCAAGCCCTTGATGAGAATGCGGCCTCTGGCGTCCACCAACGTGGCCAGCGCATGGGTGAGCACGGTGGCGGGGTTGGCCAGCACACCGCCCCAGTTGCCCGAGTGGTAAGCCTTGTCGCGGCTGCGCACGGTGAGCGAGAAGTTGATGGCGCCACGCGAGCCCAGGAAAAGGGTGGGGTGCCCCGCATTCACGCGCGGCCCATCGCTGGCCACGAAGAGGTCGGCCCCGAGCGTATCGTGGTGCTGCTCGCAGAACGCCCCCAGGCCGGGCGAGCCGGCTTCCTCGCCCATTTCCATGAGCAGTGTCACGTTGTAGCCCAGGCGGCCGCCACGGGCCTCGATGGCATGGGCCAGGGCAGCAAGGCTGACCGTGTGCTGGCCCTTGTTGTCGGCGGTGCCACGGCCATACCAGCGATCGCCCTCAATGGTCAGCTCCCAGGGCGACAGCCCTTCGCGCCAGGCGCTGTCCTGGCCGTTGACCACATCGCCATGCCCATAGGTCAGCACAGTGGGCAGGGCCGGGTCTTCCACGCGCCGGGCGACGAGGAAGGGGCCGCCTTGTGGCGAGGGGTTGTCCCACACCCGGCATTCAAAGCCCAGCGGCGCCAGCCAGGGCACCATCTCGTCTGTGAGGTAGGCTCGCAGTTCGGGCGGCACCTTGCCGGTGTCGCTTTCAGTACGCCAGGCTACCCGGCGGCGCAGGTCTGCGGCAAAGCGCCCATCGTCGAAGTAGCGCCGCACGTTTTCAATCAGTTGTTCGCGGTTCATCGTGCTCATCCTTGGCTTGGGGTCGTGTGTGCCATTCCACCACGATCTGCGCACGAAGACGCGTTTTCATTTTCCGATACTTCCGCGTCGCTGTACCAGGCCATCTGACGCATTCACCCACGGATACGGCTACCATTTGCTCCCTCTCCCCGTACCGCACCATGGCCAAGAAAGAACACGTTTCCGAGACCCAAGCCACCCAGTTGCTCAAGGCGAGCAAGGTGGCTTTTTCCGAGCACCCGTACGAGTATCTGGAGCATGGCGGCGCGTTGCACAGTGCCGAGGTGCTGGGGCTGGACCCGTTCACCGTGGTCAAGACCCTGGTCATGCAGGATCAGGATGCCAAGCCCTTGCTGGTGCTGATGCACGGCAACCGCAAGGTCTCGACCAAGAACCTTGCGCGCCAGATCGGTGCCAAGTCGGTGGAGCCTTGTGCGCCCGAGGTGGCCAATCGGCACAGCGGTTATTTGGTGGGGGGCACATCGCCCTTTGGCACGCGGCGCGCCATGCCGGTGTATATCGAGGAGACCATCCTCGCGTTGCCGCGCATTGCCATCAATGGCGGGCGCAGGGGTTTTTTGGTGCAGATCGATCCGCAGGTGTGTGTGCAGCTGCTGGGTGCCAAGCCCGTGCACTGCGCACTGGCAGAATAGGCCGCCGCGAAGCCAGCCTGTCATACCCGGTTGCGTTCAATACACAAGAACAACCGTTCGGGCTGAGCTTGTTGAAGCCTGACGCGGCGCTTCGACAAGCTCAGCGTGAACGGATGTATATTTTTTTGAACGCATATCGGTATCAGATGGCTGACCCATTGCATTGATTACCAAGGAGTTGCTTTGACAGCCGTTTATCCCATTCTTGCCGCCGTGGCTGCCTATCTGCTGGGCTCGCTGTCGTTCGCCGTCATCGTGACGCGTGTGATGGGGCTGAGCGACCCGCGCACCTATGGCAGCAAGAACCCTGGGGCCACCAACGTGCTGCGCTCGGGCAGCAAGGCCGCTGCCGTCGTGACGTTGCTGCTCGACGCGATGAAGGGCTGGCTGCCGGTGGCGTTGGTGATGTGGTTCGGCCATCCCTATGGCCTGGAAGAGGGCACGGTGGCCATGGTGGGGCTGGCGGCGTTCCTGGGGCACCTGTGGCCGGTGTTCTTCCGGTTTGAAGGGGGTAAGGGCGTGGCCACGGCGCTGGGTGTGCTGTTTGGCATCAGCGTCTGGCTGGGGCTGGCCACGGCGGCCACCTGGCTCATCATTGCTTTCTTCTTTCGCTATTCGTCGCTGGCGTCTTTGGTGGCTGCCGCGTTTGCGCCGATCTACTACCTGCTGGTGGATGGCGTGGTGTGGTACGCCGAAACCCCCATTGCGGTGTCGATGGTGGTCATGGCCATGTTGCTGGCCTGGCGGCACAAAGAGAACATTCAGCGGCTGATTGCGGGCAAGGAGTCACGCCTGGGCAGCAAGAAGAAGGCTGCGCCGGGCGCTGATGCGGGTGCTGCGTCGCCGAGCAAGAAGGCGCCCAAGTAACCCAACCAGCCCCGCGGCCAGTTTGCGGGTGCTGCTTAGATGCTCAGAGCGTCCCAGGCCGGGTGGTCACCAGCCCTCTGAGGCCGCCGCTGTGCTGGGCGGCATACAGGCCGAGCCGCACCATGGTGCGGTGGTTGAGCTCCAGGCTTACCGCCGAGCGTGCCAGGGCGGACTGGATGCGTGGTTTGCCGGTGGCGGTTTGGTACAGGCTGGGTTGGGCGCGGTGGCTGCCGGTGCGGTCGAGCAGGCTGGCCACCAGCGGGTGGTTGGCCTTGTCGCTGCGGCGCAGCACGATGGCGGTTTCGCCGTTGTCCAGTTTCACGAAGGTGCCCGGCGGGCACAGGCCGATGGAGCGCACCAGGGTGTAGCTCACCTCGTCGCGCTGGTCCACCTCTTGCCCCACGATGGCGCGCACCGAATCGGTGGCGCTGCGGCCGGCACGTGATTTGCGCGGGCTGATCATGGCCGCATAACGGTCGATGGTGCCCAGGATGCGGGTGAGGCGGTCCACCGGCTCCTGGTGGGCCAGGGGCACGCGTTCAGCAATGCTGGCGTGGTGCTGGCCCACCACTTCGAGCCAGAGCGCATCGTTGATGAACAGGCGCTCCAGCAGCAGCATGCTTTCTTCCGGGTGGCTTTTGATGGCCTCTTGCTGCGCGGCGGTGGGGCGCTCGCGCTGCCCTGCCAGTTCGTCCTGCAGGCCGGTCATGCCGATGTTCATGGTGAGCGCGGCGCGCACCAGGCTGTCGCGCTCGCGCTGGGGCAGCTTGAGCTCCAGCGCCATGATGTGGCACAGCGTGCCGCACACCAGCGCGTGCGAGGCACTGTAGCCCACGGTGGAGGTGGCGGCGAGCTGGAACATCAGGTACAGCGCCGCATCGATGTCGTGCGCCACCAGGTCCTGCAGCCAACTGTCGAACTGCCGCACCTTGCCGGGGAAATCCTGCACCTGCAAAGGCCGGGCCAGCAGCACCGACAGCGCTGACTCCAGGTCGGACCAGAGGCTGAGCAGGTCCTCATACTCCCCTTCGGGGTGTTGTTGGCTGGCGCTGGGGTGGGCGGACATTGGTTGCTAGGGGCCGTATCAGTGGCGTTTTTCCAGCACCATCTGGTCGTTGGTGCGGGTCATCTGGAACTCGTTCAGAAAACTGTTGCCCAGCAGCACGTAGGGCATGGGCTCCGAGGTGATGATGGCTTCCACGCCAAACACTTCCACATCGCCGATGCGCACGGAGTCGAGCTTTACGCGCCAGCCCTGGCCGATGCCGTTGGCGGTGCCCATGCGCACCACCTGGCCGTTCTGGTATTTCAGGCCCATGCGGTCGGCGTCGGGGCGGCCGATGGCGACGGAGGTGGCGCCTGTGTCCACCATGTACTGCATCACCCGCCCGTTGATGGTGCCGCTGTTCACGAAGTGCCCGCGGCTGTCAGCGATCAGTGTGATGCGCTTGCCACTGCCGCCGCTGCGCCCCCCCACGCTCACCGGGGCCTCGCCCAGCCGCAGGGTGCGCCGCGCACCTTTGACTTCGACTGTCGCTTCTTCCTTGGCGACGGCGATGACCTTGACGCCCTGGTACTCATCCCCTGCGCCCACGGCGCGGGGCGGGTGGGCATCGACCACCAGCAGGGCCTTGCTGCCCAGCATGCCGGCCAGGGCGACCGATTGCGCGTGCACGGCGGCGCCCCATGGCGCCAGCAAAAGTCCGCAGCAAAGGGCTGCCAAGGCGGTGGAGCGCGGGCGTTGTGGCTTTGGGGGCTGGGTCATGGCGGGGCAGGCTGCGTGCTCAGTCGCGGAAGTTGTCGAATGACAGCGGCACGTCGGTTACATCCTTGCGGATCAGTGCCATGGCGGCTTGCAGGTCGTCGCGCTTGGCGCCGGTGATGCGCACCTTGTCCTCTTGAATGGCGGCCTGCACCTTGAGTTTGCTTTCCTTCATGAGCTTCTGGATCTTTTTGGCCAGCTCGCTCTCGATGCCGTTCTTGACCTTGATGACTTGTTTGACTTTGTCGCCGCCGATTTTCTGCACGTCGCCCATGTCCAGAAAGCGCACGTCCACGTTGCGCTTGGTGAGCTTGTTGCGCAGCACGTCTTCGATTTGGGTGAGCTGGAAGTCGGCGTCGCCGATCAGGGTGATGTCTTTGTCCTTGATCTCGATGCTGGCCGAGGTGCCCTTGAAGTCGAAACGGGTGCCGATTTCCTTGGCGGTGTTTTCAACGGCGTTTTTCACTTCAACCAGGTTGGCTTCGCAGACGGTGTCAAAAGATGGCATGTTGGCTCTCAATCTCGGGGAAAACGGGGGCAATGCACACATAACCGAAAAGGCTCGGTGCGACAATCGGGTCAATGGTAGTCGAGAAAAACGCCCCTTTGCAGCCCTGGAACACCTTTGGCATCGCCGCGCGTGCCCAAACGCTGGTGCGGGTGCATTCTGCCGCCGACGTGTTGGCCGTGCTGGCCAGCCCGGCGCTGGCGGCCGCGCCCAAGTTCGTGCTGGGCGGCGGCAGCAACATCATATTGACGGGCGACGTGAAGCCCGTGGTGCTCAAAATGGAGATCAAGGGCCTGCGCTTGGTGGAAGAAACCCCCAAGGCCTGGATCGTGGAGGCGGGCGCTGGCGAGGTGTGGCACGACGCCGTGGCCTGGACGCTGGCGCAGGGCTTTGCGGGGCTGGAAAACCTGGCCCTGATTCCCGGCACCGTGGGCGCCGCGCCTGTGCAGAACATCGGGGCCTATGGCGTGGAGCTGCAGGACCGTTTCGAATCTCTGGACGCCATCGACCTGACCACGGGCCGCGCCTTCACGCTAGACGCCGCCCAGTGCGGCTTTGGCTACCGGGATTCGGTGTTCAAGCACGCTGCGCCATCCGATGCACCCGATGCGGGCGGCCTGCCGCGTGGCATGGGTCTGGCGGGGCGGGCGGTGATCACCCATGTGCGCTTTCGCCTGCCCAAGCCCTGGAAGCCGGTGCTGGGCTACCTTGATCTGGAGCGCCGTATGGTGGAAGAGGGCGTGGCACACCCCACGGCGCAGCAGATGTTTGACTGGGTCTGCGACATCCGCCGCGCCAAGCTGCCCGACCCTGCCGTGGTGGGCAATGCCGGCAGCTTCTTCAAAAACCCCACGGTGTCGCCCGACCAGTGCGCCGACATCATCGCGCGCGAGCCTCGCATCGTGCACTACCCCATGCCCGACGGCAGCATCAAGCTGGCGGCGGGCTGGCTGATTGATGCCTGTGGCTGGAAGGGCAAGTCCATCGGCAAGGCGGGCGTGTACGAAAAGCAGGCCCTGGTGCTGGTGAACCGGGGGCAGGGCGCCGACAGCGTGACGGGCGGCGAGGTGATGACACTGGCCAAGGCCATACAGACCAGCGTGTACGAGCGCTTCGGCATCCGGCTGGAGCCCGAGCCGGTGGTGGTGTAGCTCACCAGCCGAGCCGCGCAGACAAAAAAAAGCCACCAGGATCGGTGGCTTTACTCATTTTTTGATAGCTGCTTGCGCTTGATTAATAAGCGCTAGAGCCATTTTTTGCCACTATTTCTAATGGCAAAAAACCCCAAAAACTCACTTGCGGTCGTTTTCGAGTTGAGCCAGGGCGGCATTGCCACCCAGCGACAGCAGGCCTGCGCGCGCGTACACACCGAGCTTGTCGCGCGTGTCCGAGATGTCCAGGTTGCGCATGGTCAACTGGCCGATGCGGTCCAGCGGGCTGAACGGCGCGTCTTCCACCTTTTCCATCGACAGGCGCTCGGGTGCGTAGGTCAGGTTGGGCGATTCGGTGTTCAGCAGCGAGTAGTCGTTGCCACGGCGCAGTTCCAGCGTCACGGTGCCGGTCACGGCCCGGGCCACCCAGCGCTGGGCGGTTTCGCGCAGCATGATGGCCTGGGGGTCGAACCAGCGGCCCTGGTA
>NZ_JAPUDY010000035.1 GCF_027492855.1 Acidovorax sp. | reverse complement strand
ATTGTGCTATCGATGGCCTCAGATATCAATACCTGTGGAGCAATCCCCTTTTTTATTCAAAATTCCATGACCACTTCCAACGCAGGCGCCCTGGCGGGCATCAAGGTGCTCGATCTCTCCCGCGTACTGGCGGGCCCCTGGTGCACCCAGGTGCTGGCCGACCTGGGCGCGGACGTGGTGAAGGTGGAGCGCCCCGGCGTGGGCGACGACACGCGCCAGTGGGGCCCGCCCTTTTTGAAGGACGCCGAGGGCAACGACACCAACCAGGCCAGCTACTACACCGCCTGCAACCGCAACAAGCGCTCGGTCACCATCGACATGGCCACGCCCGAGGGCCAGGCGCTCATCCGGCAGATGGCGCAAGAGGCCGACATCGTGGTGGAGAACTTCAAGGTCGGCGGCCTCCAGCAGTACGGCCTGGACCATGAAAGCCTGCGCGCGCTGAACCCGCGCCTCATCTACTGCTCCGTCACCGGCTTCGGGCAAGACGGGCCGTATGCCGAGCGCGCGGGCTACGACCTCATGGTGCAGGCCATGACGGGCCTGATGAGCATCACCGGCCAGGCCGACAGCCAGCCCGGCGGCGGCCCCATGCGTGTGGGCGTGGCCGTCATCGACCTGTTCACCGGCCTGTATGCCAGCAACGCCATCCTGGCCGCGCTGCATGTGCGCGACAACGCCACCAATGGCACCGGCCAGGGCCAGCACATCGACATGGCGCTGCTGGACGTAGGCATGGCCGTGTTGGCCAACCAGGCGTCGGGTTTTTTGGCCACCGGCAAGGCCCCCAGTCGCATGGGCAACAGCCACCCCAGCCTCGCGCCATACCAAGACTTTGCAACCGCCGACGGCAACATGCTGCTGGCCATCGGCAACGACGGGCAGTTTCAGCGCTTTTGCGCAGCGGCCAACCAGCCCCAGTGGGCCACCGACCCGCGTTATGCCACCAACACGCTGCGCGTGAAACACCGCACCGACCTGATCCCCGCCATGGAGGCCGTGACGCGCACGCGCACCACCGCCGACTGGATCGCGCTGCTCGAAGACAAGGCCGTGCCCTGCGGCCCCATCAACACCATTGCCCAGGCGTTTGACGACGCCCAGGTGCAGGCGCGTGGCCTGGCCGTGACGCTGCCGCGCTGGAAGGATGGCGAGGCCGCCACCGACGGCGTGTTGCAGATCACCGGCGTGGCCAGCCCGCTGCGCCTGTCGGCCACGCCGCCCGTGCTGCGCAATGCGCCGCCCGCGCTGGGCCAGCACACGGATGAAGTGCTGGCCGAAATGGGGCTGGATGCCGCGCGCATTGCATCGCTGCGGGCGAGTGGCGTGCTGTAAACCCAAGCCCCGGCCAAAAAGCCCGGCCGCCAGCACCACAGTGCCGAAGCGGCCTTGCCTTCATTGGTGGTGCTGCGGGCTCAATTGATCTGGTTCAAATTGGCATCTAGCGCTTATCCGCAAAGCGCAAGCAGCTATCAATTTGATAAAACCATGAGCCAAAAGGGGTTCATTTATGGCGCTGATCGCCGATCAAAAAGTGCTCGTACAAACAATTACATTGTCTCCATAATGGTGGCAAGAACCTCTCCGGCGCGGCGCATGGCGCCTGCCGGTGGAGCAGGACCAAAGGCACAGCAAGACAACCGCGCAGCGTGCGGCGGTGTCTGGCACAGCCTCAGAGACTTTGCGCGCCACTTTGACGATTTGTGGGTTCAACCAGGAGTTCCCGATGAAGCTCAGTCTCAAGCTGCCCCTCGCCTTTACCGTGGCGCTGCTGCTGCTATTTGCCGCGGCGCTGTTCGGCATCAGCCGCCTGAACCAGGCACTCGACACCTACCAGACCACCGTGGCGCAAAGCCTCGACCACGAACGGCAAGCGTCCGCCATGCTCAACGACCTCAAGGTGCAGGTGCAAGAGTGGAAAAACGTGCTGCTGCGCGGCAAAGACCCGGCCCAGCTCACGCGCTACTGGGCGGCGTTTGAAAAGCAAGAAAGCGCCATCAAGGACGAGGCCCACAAGCTGGCGGCCGCCCTGCCCCCTGGCGAGAGCCGCGACCGCGTGAACCAGTTTGCGCAGGCCCACGAACGCATGGGCGCCGCCTACCGCAAGGGGTTTGAAGCCTTCAAAGCTGCGGGCCACGACTCGCAGGTAGGCGACAAGGCCGTGGCGGGCATGGACCGCGAGCCCTCACACCTGCTGGACCAGGCGGGTGACCTGATCGCCAAATCCAGCGGTGAAATGGCCGAGCGCGCAGCCGCCACCGCAGAACGCGCCACCACCATCAGCCTCACGGTGATGCTGGTGGTCTGCGCCCTGGGCATTGCCGGGGCCATTGCCTTCAGCCGCTCCGTGGTGAACCCACTGGACAATGCCGTGCGCGTGTCGCAGGCCGTGGCCAGCGGCGACCTCACGGTGGCCCGCCAGGTGCGTGGCAAGGACGAGATCGCCCTGCTGCTCAACGCCCTGCATGGCATGCAACAAAGCCTGTCACGTGTGGTGGCCGGGGTGCGCACCAATGCAGACAGCGTGGCCCTGGCCAGCACCGAGATCGCGCAGGGCAACAGCGACCTGTCGGCACGCACCGAACAACAGGCCAGCGCGCTGGAGGAAACCTCGGCGTCGATGGAGGAGCTCAGCTCCACCGTGCAGGCCAATGCCGAAAACGCACGCCAGGCCAACCAGTTGGCCGTGAGCGCATCCACCGTGGCCGTGCAGGGCGGCGACGTGGTGGCCGAGGTGGTGACCACGATGAAGGGCATCAACGACAGCAGCAAAAGAATCGCCGACATCATCAGCGTGATCGACGGCATCGCCTTCCAGACCAACATCCTCGCGCTGAACGCGGCGGTGGAAGCGGCGCGCGCCGGAGAGCAAGGCCGGGGCTTTGCCGTGGTAGCCAGCGAAGTGCGCAACCTCGCCCAGCGCTCGGCTGCGGCGGCCAAAGAGATCAAGGGCCTGATCCACGCCAGCGTGGAACGGGTGGAGCAAGGCACCACGCTGGTGGACAAAGCGGGCGCCACCATGACCGAGGTGGTGGCCTCGATCCGCCGCGTGACCGACATCGTGGCCGAGATCAGCGCGGCCAGCAGCGAACAAAGCGCAGGCGTGGCCCAGGTGGGCGAGGCCGTGATGCAGATGGACCAGGCCACGCAGCAAAACGCAGCGCTGGTCGAGCAAAGCGCAGCCGCCGCCGACAGCCTGAAGGTGCAGGCCCAGCAACTGGTGCAGGCGGTGGCGGTGTTCCGGCTGACGGAGACGGACGCACCGGCACTGACACTCTCCGGCGCAGCCGTAGCCAGCCAACCCCGGCTGGCAGCAGCCTGAGCGGCCAGAATTTAGATAAAAACAGGCTCTAGCGCCCGATTAATAAGCGCTATCAGCTATATTTTTAATAGCAAACAGCAGCCACAAACTCATGCAGCTTCCGCCACCGCAGGCGCCGCCTGTTGCGGCGTTGCCAGCGTGGGCGAAGCCAGCTTGCGCAGGTAGGCCATGGTCTGCAGGCAGGCCTGGGCCACCTCGGTGCCCTTCTTCACAAAATGCTCGCGGAAGAAGCGCACATGGTCCTCGTGGTCATGAAAATCGCGCGGCGTGAGCACGGCCGACATCACAGGCACCTCGGTGTCGAGCTGCACACGCATCAGCCCGTCGATGACGGCCGTGGTGACGAACTCGTGGCGGTAGATGCCACCGTTGACCACCAACGCACAGGCCACGATGGCATCGTAGCGCCCGCTGCGCGCAAGCTTGCGTGCCAAAAGCGGAATTTCGAACGCACCGGGCACGTCGAACAGCGCCACCTGTTCGGGCGGCAAGCCGTTGCGGTCGAACTCGGCCAGGGCCGCGTCACGCGCCTGGTGGACGATGTCCTGGTGCCAACTGGCGCTGATGATGGCCACGCGGGCGCCACGGTGGGTTGCCACGGGGACGAGGGGAGAGACAGAAGTAGAAGAAGACTGATTCATGGGTTCCTCAAGAAAGGCAAGGCCAGAATCAGGGCGCGCGCGAACACGGCACTTGTCCCAAAAAGCAGCGCAGACCCCGGGGCATGCATGCAAACAAGCACACGCGCGCCCAAGGCCCAGCCACCCCGCGACGGGTGCTGTGGGTTTCGCGATCTCTTTCATCCGGACTGTGACCGTCGGCTCTGGCATCGCACCAGATCTGCTGACCCTGCGGGGCAAGTCAAAACCTGCCCTACAGGCGCTCGCGGGCTGTTGCAGGCCTGTCACAGCCCACAAATACCGCCGGTGGGGAATTTCGCCCCGCCCTGAGAACGCTGTCGGCCCCAAAGATCCTCCGTGGCCGACGCGCAGATTTTAGGGCTTACCCGAGTGCAGGCCTGTCGCGGTGGCGATTGCCTGCACTGGCAGTGCCGGTTTCCCCATCCCTCTCAACGCAGCCGCTCAAACCCACCCTCGGCCCAGGCTGTGGCACTGGCGACGGTGAGTTTGAAGGTAGGCGGCGCCGGCGCCCGCGCCAACTCCTCGCCCAGGTCATCCTGCGCACTCAGCGTGGCCGTGGCGCCCTCTTCGTCGGGCACGATGGCCAGCGCCACCCGCAGGCGCTGGCCCTGCACGGTGATGGCCACGTTCTTGTTGAGCTGCGCATGCAGTTGCTGCTCATGGCGGCGGATCACCTCACTGGCCGTCTTGACCAGGGTGTTGAAGGCCGACACGTCGAGCGGCTTGGGATTCTTCTTGTCGCGCCCCATGGTCCAGGGCCCCACCAGCGCGGGCTCAGCCTCGCCCTGCAGCGTCATGGCCACAGCCCAGCCATCGTCGTCATCGTTCTTGATGACCTGCGCCGTCCAGCGGCCATCGCTCCAGCGCCTGGGCTCCTGGATGGTTTCGGGTGCGTCAGAGGTGTTGGCAATGTGGTCGGTCATGGGGCAGGGGCAGAGCGGGAAAAAGGCGCAGAGCATACGCCCAGACGCCTGCAGCCCCGCATTGCCAGCAACAACCCGTTCTCGATCCAGCAGATGTGCGAGGCCGGGCTGGGCCGGGCGGCTGATGCGCCAGTTGCCGGGGGTTTCAGACTGAACGAAAGAGGCCATCGGGCGGGCGGCCACAGACAGAGAGCCATGCAGACCACGGCCAGCGGCGATGAAACGATAAAAAAGCAACGCTTCACGCCGCCGTAAGCTATGCAAACCCTAGTACGAAAGGCTGCGTGCAGACAAACCCCGAGGGACTTGCGCAAAAATCACCAGCAGCCGCAGCGTTCTACTCCTAGAATTTGTAAACACGCGTATCAACGCCAAGGATCCATCATGAAAGCAGTGCAGCAGGACATCGACGAGCGGACCAACCTCACCAGCACCAACAAGTTCGAGCTGCTGCTGTTTCGCCTGGGCAACGACGAAGTGCTGGGCAAGTCCGAGCTTTTCGGCATCAACGTGTTCAAGATCCGCGAGATCGTGGCCATGCCCAGCATCACGCCGATTGCGGGCACCACCGCCCACTCGTTGGGCGTGGTCAACCTGCGCGGGCAAGTGATTCCGGTGCTAGACCTGCCCTCCATCGTGGGCTGCAAGCCGCAAACGGGCCTGAACATCATGCTGGTGACCGAATACGCGCGCACCACGCAGGCCTTTGCGGTCGAGTCGGTGGAAGACATCGTGCGCCTGGACTGGAAACAGGTGCTCTCGGCCGAAACCAGCGGCGCCGCTGGCAAGCTGGTCACCAGCATCGCCCGCCTGGACGGCAACACCGACGAATCCCGCCTGGCCCAGGTGCTGGACGTGGAAGCCATCCTGCAGATGGTGTCGCCGTCAGACGGCCACGAGGTCACCGAAGAAAAAGTGGGTGCAAAACTCAAGCTCAAGCCCGGCACCATCATCCTGGCGGCAGACGACTCGTTCGTGGCGCGTTCGCTCATCGAGCAGGAACTGCGGGTGCTGAATGCCCCCTACGAAATGGTCAAGTCGGGCAAAGAGGCCTGGGACCGCCTCAACGCCATCGCCAAAAGCGCCGACGCCGAGGGCAAGACCGTGCTGGACCGCATCGCCATGGTGCTGACCGATCTGGAAATGCCGGAAATGGACGGCTTCACCCTCACGCGCAACATCAAGCAAGACGCCCGCTTCCATGGCCTGCCAGTGGTCATCCACTCGTCCCTGTCGGGGTCGGCCAACGAAGACCATGTGCGCAGCGTGGGCGCAGACGGCTATGTGGCGAAGTTCGTGGCCGAAGACCTGGCAGAAACCATCCGCCGCGTTCTGCCCAAATAAACGTCAACCGCGCAGGCGGCGCGTCAGGCCCCGATGCCGGGGGTTGGCGGGCAGGGTTTTGAGCATTTTTGGCCTCTAGCGCTTATACAACAAGCGCTAGAAGCTATTATTTTTATAGCATTCTAGGTTTTAGCGAATGCCTTCCAAAGGTGGTTGCCCTACCGCACGGCGGGCACTGCGCCTTGGGGGTCAACCAAACGGCACCGCCAAACGCTAATGGGCTTGGCGCAGCAAACGCCAGCCTCTGAAATTTGTAACATCCCACCGGGATGCTTTTCAGAGGCTTTACGGACAAGGCGGAACGCGCCCACCCGGCCGGAGTCTGAACACCATGACCTACACACTCGCCCGCATCATTTCCGCCTCGGCCCTGGGGGTTCTTGTGACGGGGTGCGCCACCGTGCCGGGCGACCCGTACTACGAACCGCCTCCACGCTACCAGGTATACGAACAGCCGGGGGGATACATCTACAACGCACCGCCGCCGGTGTACCAGGCCCCGCCCGTGTACCGCGCACCTGGGGTGATCTACTCGCCCCCGCCCCCCGTCTACTACGGCGGGCGCGACCGCTGGGACAACAATGGCCGCGACCGCAACGACTGGCGGGACCGGGACCGCGCAGAACGCGACCGTGCCGAGCGGGACCGTGCCGAGCGAGACCGTGCGGCGCGCGAACGCGACCTGCGGGAGCAGCAGGCCCGCGAGGCCGATCGCCGGGCCCGCGAACGCGACCAAGGCCGCCGGGAGCAGGCCGAGCGTGACCGCGCGCGCTGGGAGCAAGCCGAGCGCGACCGCCGCGCCTCGGAAGACCGGCGCAACCGCGACCAACGCCCAGGGCAATTGGCCCCCGGCAGCTACACACCGCATCCACAAGACTGGCGCTCGCGCCAGTTCTCCAACAGCCAGGAACAGCCCTGAACGCTGAACGGAGCAACAACGCCATGGACCGCGCCACCTATCGCCTCCTCGCATGCCTGTGTGTGGCTTGGATCAGCCTGGGCGCGCAGGCCCAGGTGGTGCGCTGCACCGATGCAGCCACGGGCAAGGTGACCTACACCGACGGCAAGTGCGCAGGCGGCGCCACGGCACGCGAGGTGGAGCCCCGCAAAACGCCCGAAGAAATCCAGCGCGAGCGCGAACAAGCCGCCGAAGCGCTGGCGCTCAAGCAGCAGCGCCTGGAGGCCGAGAACAAGGCGGCAGAAACCGAGGCTGCGCGCAATGCGCAACGCGACCGCGCCCGGCCCGCCAAAGCCCAGGACTACGCCCGGTCGCCCGAATGCGCGCGCTCGCGCCGCAACCTGGATGCGGTGCTGAACAGCTCCAGCGGGGCCACCTACGAGCAGAACCTGCGCGCAGAAGCCGCCCAGCGCCAGGTGGACCTGGACTGCCTGGGCCCCGAGGGCTACGCCGAGGTGGAAAAGGCCCGCGCCAACCGGCCCGCCGCCCCATCACAAGTGGTGGTGGTGCCACCGCCCTACCACCACCCGGCCCGCCCCGTGCCGGTGCAGCCGCCCGCACCGCCCCCGAAAAAGTTCACCCAGTGCAATGTGTTCCGCTGCTACGACGGGCAGGGGAACAGCTACCCGCGCTGACCCCGCAGCCCTTCGGCCACGCTGGGGTAATGCAGCCGCAGCCCCAGCTCATCCAACATGCGCTGGTTGGTGAGCCGCCGCGACTCTCCCATGAAGCTCAGCAGCATCAGCGATAGCTGCTCCTGCGCCGCGCTGCGCGGCACACGCGGCGGGCGTGGCAGGCCATACAGATCGGCGGCAAGGTCGAAATAGTCGCCCATCTTCAGGTGGGTGGAATCGCTGACGTTGTAGGTGCGCTGCGGCCGCCCTTTCCACAGCGCCGCCATGCAGGCACGCGCCAGGTCGTCGGCATGGATGTGGTTGGTGAACACGTCGTCCTCAGGCACCAGCACCGGCGTGCCGCGCCGCAGGCGGGCCTCGGGCGTGCCGCCCTCGCGGTCGGGCGCGTAGATGCCCGGAATGCGCAGCACGCTGGCCCGCACCCCCGCGCGCCCCAGGTGGCGCACGGCGCGCTCGGCGTTCACCCGGCGCTGGGCACGCGGTGTGGCAGGGGCCACGGCCCGTGTCTCAGGCACCAGGGCGCCCTGGCAGTCGCCATACACCCCACTGGTCGATGCATAAGCCAGCGACGCGGGCAGGCTGCGCAGCCGCAGCGTGCGGGCCAATGCCACGGTGCGCGGGTCGCTCCACCAGGCACGCCCCCCCGCCCCTTCGCCCGGCGGTGGGGCCAGGTGCAACACCCGCGTAGCCACCCCCGACAGGCGCCGCAGCGTGGCGGCATCGTCCAGGTTACCCACCAGCGGCCTTGCCCCCAAACGGCGCAAGTCCGCCACCCGCGCGGGGTCGGAGGTGAGCGCCAGCACCTGCAGGCGCCCGGCGCCGGGGCCGGTGTTCAAGTTTCGCGCCACGCGCTGCCCCACGTCACCACAGCCCACGATCAGCAGGCGTTCACGGCGAAAGCGCGCTGGCAGGGCGCCAAGGGGGTTTTGGTTTGAAGGCAAAATCAGGGCCGTTTGTTGACTACAAGAGCCTCCGAGGATACCCACTCCATGACCAGCGCCGAGACCGCTTTCCAGATCACCGTGCAGCCCAGCGGCCGCGCTTTCAGTGCCAACGCGGGCGAGGCCATCCTGGCCGCAGCCATCCGAAGTGGCGTCGGCCTGCCCTATGGCTGCAAGGACGGCGCCTGCGGCTCGTGCAAATGCAAAAAGATCAGCGGCACGGTGCACCATGGCGAGCACCAGGCCAAGGCGCTCAGCGCCGACGAAGAGGCCGCAGGTCTGGTGCTGACCTGCTGCGCCCAGCCGCTGTCGGACGTGGTGCTTGAATCGCGCCAGGTCACCGACGAAAGCGCCTACCCGGTCAAAAAAATGCCGGTGCGCGTGGCCACCCTCACCAAACAATCGCATGACGTGATGCAGGTGCGCCTGCAACTGCCCGCAGCTGACACCTTCCGCTACCACGCGGGCCAGTACATCGAGTTCATCCTGCGCGACGGCGCCCGCCGCGCGTATTCGATGGCCAATGCGCCCCACACGCAGGCCGAGGCGCCCGGCGTGGAGCTGCACATCCGCCACATGGCGGGCGGCAAGTTCACCGACCATGTGTTCGGCGCCATGAAGGAAAAAGAAATCCTGCGCGTCGAAGGCCCGTTTGGCAGCTTCTTCCTGCGCGAAGACTCGGACAAGCCCATCGTGCTGCTGGCCTCGGGCACGGGTTTTGCCCCCATCAAGGCGCTCATCGAGCACCTGCAGTTCAAGGGCATCACGCGCCCCACGACGCTTTATTGGGGCGGCCGCCGCCCTGAAGACCTTTACATGCACGACTGGGTGCAGGCCCGCGCCGCCGAACTGCCGTGGCTGCGCTACATCCCCGTCGTATCCAATGCCCTGCCTGAAGACGGCTGGAGCGGCCGCACGGGTTTTGTGCACCAGGCGGTGCTGGATGATTTTGCCGACCTCTCGGGCCACCAGGTCTATGCCTGCGGCGCGCCCATCGTGGTGGATTCGGCCCGCGACGCCTACAGCGCCCAGCGCGGGCTGCCAGCCGAAGAATTTTTTGCCGACTCGTTCACCTCCGAGGCCGACAAGCACGGCGGCTGATACGCCGCCAACACCCCCACCATGCGCGCGGCGCCCGCCAGCCCCCTCAAGGACGACGCCCCGCGCGCCTTGCCCCGCCAGCGCAGGGGCGCCGGGTTCATCGCCGCCCTGCTCTGCCTGGCCGCACTGCTGGTGGTGGGTGCGGGCGAATGGGCCGCGCAAAGCGAGCGCGACACACAGTGGGACAACCTGCGCCGATCGGGCGAGGTACAGGCCCTGGCCCTGCGGGGGGTGGCCACACGCTACAACTACCTGCCCTTCACCGCCGCCCAGCACCCGGTGATCAGCCAGTTGCTGCGCCACCCGCAATCCCAGGCCGTGCGCGACGCCGCCAACGCCTACCTGCAGACCATGAACCACCACGCGGGCTCCGACATGCTCTACGTGATGGACCCGCAGGGCCTCACCCTCGCATCAAGCAATTGGGACACCCCAAGCAGCTTCGTGCACCAAAACTACGGCAACCGCCCCTACTTCCGGGACGCGCTTGGCGGCGAGACGGGGCGCTTTTATGGCGTGGGCAAGACCACGGGCGAGCCCGGCCTGTTCGTCTCGGCCCCGGTGCAAGAGAGTGGCCGGGTGATCGGCGTGGTGACCGTGAAGGTGCGCATGGAGCCCATTGCTGACCCATGGGCCCAGTTGCTCGACCCGGTGTTCGTGACGGACGCGCGCGGCATCGTGTTCCTGGGCTCCGTGCCCGCCTGGCTTTACCGCACCAGCCGGGCCGTGCCCGACGCCGATGTGCGGCAGTTGCAGCACGACGAGCAGTACGGCAACGGCTGGACACCCCGCCCGGTGCCCTGGGCGCTGCGCCAGCAAAACGACCAGCCGGGCTCGGAGCTGCGCCTTGCCAGCAGCGGCAAGACCTACCTGGCGTTCGAGGAAGCGCTGCCCGACCTGGGCTGGACGCTCACTGTCACGGCCAACAGCCGCGTGGTCACCGTGGCGCGACAACAGGCCTGGGCACTGGCCACGCTGGCGTCGGGCCTGCTGGTGCTGGGCGCGCTCTACTGGCAACTGCGCGAGCGCCGCCTGGCCGAGAACCGCCAGGCCCGCATCGGGCTGGAACAGCGCGTGCAGGAGCGCACCCACGCCCTGCAGCAGGCCCAGGCCTTCCGCCAGTCGATGGAGGACTCGCTGCTCGTGGGCATGCGTGCGCGCGACCTGCAGGGCCGCATCGTCTACGTGAACGCTGCCATGTGCGACATGGTGGGCTACAGCGCGGAAGAGCTCATCGGCCAGCTACCGCCCTACCCCTACTGGCACCCCGACGACCTCGACCGGCACTGGAACGACAGCGACACCGTGCTGGCAGGCAAGCCCACGCCCCAGGGCACCGAAAACCGGCTGAGGCACCGCAACGGCTCGGACGTGTACACCATGTTCTACACGGCGCACCTCATCGACGGCAACGGCCAGCACATCGGCTGGATGAGCTCGGTGGTGGACATCACGGCGCAAAAGCGCGCCGAAGAGCAACAGCAGCAGCGCGAAACGCAGTTGCAGCGCGTGCAGCGCGTCATCACCGTGGGCGAGATGGCATCCACCCTGGCGCACGAACTCAACCAGCCCCTGGCCGCCCTGGTCAACTATGCAGCCGCCGCGCGTGCACTGGCCGCGCAGGGCAAAGTCGGCCCGCTCAACGACAGCCTGGCGGCGCTGTCCACGCAGGCGCTGCGGGCCTCGGACATCGTGGGCCGCATCCGGCGCTGGGTGCGCCAGCACCCCGAAACCCGCGAACCCTGCGAGCTGCAGGCCATCGTCGAACAATCCCTGGGCCTGCTGCTGCGTGCCGAAGCGCGCCGCCATGGCGTGCCGGTGCGCATCGACCCGCCCGCCACCCCGCTGCGCGTGAGCGCCGACCGCGTGCTGCTGGAGCAGGTGGTGATCAACCTCGGCCTCAACGCCCTGCAGGCCATGCAGACCCACACCCCGCAGCCCGGAGGCCATGAGTTGCGGCTGCGCATCGCCGCCGACGGCGGCCACGCCCTGGTGCAGGTGCTCGACCGGGGCCCCGGCCTGCCCGCCGGGATCGCCGAGCGCCTGTTCGAGCCGTTTTTCACCACCCGCTCGGACGGCCTGGGCCTGGGGCTGAACATCTGCCGCTCCATCGTCGAGAGCATGGGCGGCGAACTGCGGGCCCACAACCGCGACGGCGGCGGCGCCGTCTTCGAGATCCGGCTGCCCCTCGAACCGTGAACACTCACACCATGACCCACGAGCCCCATCCTCCCGCCACCGCCGCCACTGCCGCCGACACACAGGTCCACATCGTGGACGACGACGAAGGCGTGCGCCAGTCGCTGGCTGCGCTGCTGCTTTCGCGCGGGCACACGGTGCACACCTACACGGGTGGGGCCGCGTTCCTGGCAGAGGCCGACCTGGCGCAGCCCGGCTGCGTGCTGCTGGACCTGCGCATGGACGGCATGAGCGGGCTGCAGGTATTCGAGGCCATGCGCCAGCGAGGCACGGTCCTCAAGACCGTGTTCCTCTCGGCCCATGGCGAACTGGCCTCGGCCGTGGCCGCCGTCAAGCAAGGCGCCGTGGACTGGCTCGAAAAACCCTGCGACGAGCCCACCTTGCTGGCCGCTGTTGCCAAGGCCGCGCACCTGTCGCAAGAACAGGCACACCACGCACAGCGGCGTGGCCTGCTGCTGGAGCGCTGGAGCGCTTTAAGCCCGCGCCAGCAGGAGGTGGCCCTGCTGCTGGCCACCGGCATCAGCAGCAAGGAGGCCGCCCGCGCCATGGCCCAGCGCGACCCCGAGCGCCCCATCGACCCCCGCACCGTGGACACGCACCGCTCGGCCATCTTCCTCAAGCTGGACATCCGCTCTTCGCACGAGCTGGGCATGCTGGTGGAAGAGCTGGGCATCTCCGCCTGACTATGTACAGACCTCAGACGCCTCTCCCCCATCCGTTCGGGCTGAGCCTGTCGAAGCCAGGGCTTGCCCCGAGCGTGCAAGGCTTCGACAGGCTCAGCCCGAACGGATTAGGGCGTGAAGTCTGAGGTAAGTCGCCAATCAGGCCTCTCCGAGAACACGCCGTTCCAAGGGCTTTCGTAAGCTCTCTTACGATTTTTTTGCACAATGTACCCATGAACCGCAGAAACCTCATCCTCCTCGCCAGCGCCGCCGCCACCGCAGCGGCTTTCTCCACACCCGCCGCTTTTGCGCAGGACTCGGGCCAACCGATCCGCCTGGTCGTGCCCTACGCACCCGGCGGCCCCATCGACGTGACGGCCCGCGCGCTGGCCGAGCGCGTGCGCGACTCGCTGGGTACGGTCATCATCGACAACAAGGGCGGCGCAGGCGGCAACATCGGCGCCGACGCCATTGCCAAGGCCGCCCCCGACGGCCTGACCATCGGCATCGCCGCCACGGCCACCCATGCGGTGAACCCCTGGCTGTACTCCAAGATGCCCTACGACGCGGCCAAGGACTTCGCAGGCATCACGCAGATGGTGCGCGTGCCCAACGTGCTGGTCATGAACGCCGCCAAGGCCGAACAGCTCAAAATCAACAGCGTGGCCGACCTCATTGCCTACGCCAAGGCCCACCCTGCCAAGCTCAACTACGGCAGCGGCGGCAACGGCAGCGCGGGCCACCTGGCGGGCGAGATGTTCAAGCAGCGCGCGGGCATCTACGCGCTGCACATCCCCTACCGCGGCGCCAACCCTGCGCAACTGGCCTTGCTGGCGGGCGAGGTGGACTTCAACATCGACAACCTGGCCGCCGCCGCGCCCAACATCCGCTCGGGCAAGCTCAAAGCGCTGGCCGTGACCTCGCTGGACGCCTCGGCATCGCTGCCCGGCGTGCCCCCCATTTCGGCGACTTCCGCCGCGTTCAAGGGTTTCGCCATCGACACCTGGTGGGGCCTGGTGGCGCCCGCCGCCACGCCCAAGCCCGTCATCGACAAGCTGAACAAGGCTTTTGTGGCTGCGCTGAACGCGCCCGAAACCAAGACCCGCTTTGGCGCCCTGCTGGCCGAACCCGTGGTTTCTGCCACACCCGAGCAGTTCGACCGCTTCATGGCCGCCGAGCGCGCGAAGTACCAGCAGGTGGTGAAGGCCTCAGGCGCCAAGGTGGACTGATACGGATTCGGGTTCCCCCGACGGGAACCGTTCGGGCTGGGCCTGCCGGTCCTGAGCGCGTTGAAGGGTCGAAGCCTTGCGCGGCGCTTCGATGGACTCAGCGTGAACGGATGGATATGCCCATGGGCAAGCTTCTGCGTGATGCATCCATGGTGCATTCATGGTCCATGGAATCAGAGGGGAAATGGCTGCTAGCGCTTATCCATCAAGCGCAAACAGCTATTTTTTTGATAGCATATTCACTAAACGCCAGCCACCCAGTCCGCGCCCCGAAGCTGCTCAATAGGCTGGTCTGACACCCTGGACAAGGCCACGGCGCTCACACGCTCAGGCACCAGGTCAGCCAGCGGGCGCAGCACAAAGGCCCGCTCGGCCATGCGGGGGTGGGGCACGGTGAGCTCTGGGGTGTCGATCACCCGGTCGCCAAACCACAGAATGTCCAGGTCCAGCGTGCGCGGTGCGTTGCGGTAGGGGCGTTCGCGGCCGGCGGATTGTTCGATGGATTGCAGGGCCTGCAGCAAAGCCTCTGGCGTGAGTGTGGTGGCGATCTCGGCCACGGCGTTGAGGTAGTCCGGCCCACCGGCATCCACCGGTGCGCTGCGGTAGAGCGGCGACACGCGCACAACCCGCGTGCCCGGCCACTGCGCCATGGCTTGCAGGGCCGAGCGCAAGGCGGCTTCCCGGTCGCCCAGGTTGGCCCCCAGGCCCACAAAGACCGCCGATGGGGCTGCTGTCACGGCGTCCTGCAGGCTCACTCGCCTGTGGCCGCAGCGGCGCCTTCGCCACCACCACCGCTGCCACCACCGGGCTTGCGGCGACGGCGGCGGCGCTTCTTGGGTGCGCCGCCTTCTGACACGAACTCGGCTTCGCCGCCTGCAGGATCGGATTCTGTGGCCGGGCCCGCCGCGCGCGTTGATGCGGCGGGAGGTGCGCTGCGCGGCACGCGCTTGACCACGGGCTGGGCCTTCTGGCGCGCCTTCTGCTCTTCGCGGGCCTGGTCCATCAGGTCGTCGCGGCGTTCGTCGTCGGCCGCCTGGAAGTCCTGCCACCATTCGGCCAGGGCTTCTTCGACCTCGCCCACGTCGGCGCGCAGGCGCATGAAGTCGAAACCGGCGCGAAAACGCGGCTGTATCACCATGCCAAACGGCGTGCTGCCCACGCGCTTTTCAAAACGCGGCTGCATGACCCAGATCTCGCGCATGTCGGCCGCCAGCTTGCCCCGGCCCGATACGTCGCCAATGCGCTTGTCGAACACCTCGTCGATGGCGTCCTGCAGCGCGGGCAGCGGGTGCTGGCGCTGGGCCAGGCGCGCCTGCCAGCCATTGCGCACGTCGTCCCACAACACGCAGGCGAGCAAAAAACTCGGGGCCACGGGCTTGCCTTCGTTGACGCGGCGGTCGGTGTCCACCAGGGCCGCTTTCACGAACGGCGTGTCGGCGCGCTCCACGGCCACATCCAGCAGCGGGTAGATGCCCTTGGCCATGCCCAGCTTGCGCAACTGCTCGATGGTGGCGATGGCATGCCCGGTCTGCAGCAGCTTGAGCATTTCGTCGAACATGCGGCTTTGGGGCACCTCGGCCAGCAGGGCCTGGGATTGCACCAGCGGCGCGGCCGACTTGGCGTCGATGCTGAAGCCCAGGGGGCTGAGCTTGGCCGCAAAACGCACGGCGCGGATGATGCGCACCGGGTCTTCGCGGTAGCGCGTGGCGGGGTCGCCAATCATGCGCAGCGTCTTCTTCTTGGCGTCCTGCAGGCCCTTGTGGTAGTCCACCACGATCTGGCTCACCGGGTCGTAGTACATGGCGTTCACGGTGAAGTCGCGGCGCGTGGCGTCTTCATCCTGCGGGCCCCAGACGTTGTCGCGCAGTACGCGGCCGCTGGCGTCCACGGCATGCTGCATGCCCGACAGCTGGGCCTTGCTGGTCTTTTCGTTGCCCGCCACCTGTCCAGCGGCGGCGTTGTCGAGGTAGGCACGGAAGGTGGAAACCTCGATCACCTCATGCTCGCGCCCCCGGCCATGCACCACGTGCACGATGCGAAAGCGTTTGCCGATGATGAAGGCGCGGCGGAACAACCCCTTGACCTGCTCGGGTGTGGCGTTGGTGGCCACGTCGAAATCCTTGGGGCGCAGGCCCAAGAGCAGGTCGCGCACGGCGCCGCCCACGATGTAGGCCTCGAAACCCGCTTGCTTGAGGGTGGTCACCACATCCACGGCCCGGCGGTCCACCAGTTCGGGGTTGATGCCATGGACCGAGGCGGGCACCTCTTCGCGCTTGCCGAAATGTGGCTTGCCGCCCGAGGTGCCGGGCGTCGATTTGCCCAGCAGTTTGTCGATGAACTTCTTGATCATGAATAAGGAGTATGGAGGGGTGCTGCGCTGGCGCAGGTGTCAGGACGCATCCTGGGCGGCGGCTGGGGCCGTGAACAGGTCCAGTATGCGCCAGCCGCGCTCCTGGGCCAGGGCGCGCAGGCGCGGGTCGGGGTTGGTGGCCACGGGGTGGTTCACCTTTTCCAGCAAGGGCACGTCGTTCATAGAGTCGCTGTAGAACGTGCTGTCCACATCGCCCCAGGCCAGTTGCCGCTCGGCCAGCCATTGTTCCATGCGCAGCACCTTGCCTTCGCGCATGGTGGGAATGCCGTCGATCTCGCCGGTGTACCAGCCGCTGGCGTCGCGCGCCAGTTGCACGGCCAGCAGGGCATCGTCGGCCACGCCCAGCGCCTTGGCGATGGGGCGGGTCACGAACTCGTTGGTGGCGGTGACGATCAGCACCGTGTCGCCCGCCGCCTGGTGCTGGCGGATGAGATCGAGCGCCTGGGGTTTGATGGCCGGGCTGATCACATCGCGCATGAACTGCAAGTGCGCCGCAGCCGCCGCCTCGGGCCCGCGCTGGCGCACGGCCTCGGTGGCAAAACGCACGTAGTCGTGCACGTTGAGCGTGCCCGCCTGGTAGTGCGCATAGAACTCGTCGTTGCGGCGCGCGAACTCCACGGGGTCGTTCCAGCCGATGCGGATGGTGAACTCGCCCCACTCGTAGTCGGAGTCGAGCGGCAGCAGCGTGTGGTCCAGGTCGAAAAGCGCAAGCCGCAGGCGGCGAATATCAGTGGTCATTCAGGTTCACAAAGGGCAAAAAGGGCGCTGCTGTTGGGTCATTCCGATTCGAGCATCGTCTTGAGCAAGGGAATGGTGATGGCCCGCTGGGTGCGCAGCGCAAAGGCATCGAGCTGGTCGAGCAGTTGCATCAGGCTGCCCAGGTCGCGCGAGAAGCGGTTGAGCATGTAGTCCATCACCTCGTCGCCCAGGAACACGCCGCGCGCGTCGGCCTCCTGGCGCAGCACCGAGCGGCGCTCGGCCTCGCCCAGCAGTTGCAACTGGAACACATGGCCCCAGCCCAGGCGGCTGCGCAGGTCGTCGCGCAGCGGCAGGTCGGCCGGGGGCAGGTTGCCTGCGGCCAGCACCCAGCGCTGGCTGCCACTGGCCGGGCTGACGGCATTGACGAACCAGTTGAAGGCCGCGGCCTGCTGGGCGGTGCTGTACAGGTGCACGTCGTCCATGACCACGGCGGTCCAACGCTCGTCGAAATCCGCGGGCTCGGCCACCGAGGGGTCGAGCCAGCCCACGCTGGAGCCTTGGTCGCGCAGGGCCTGGCGCACGGCCCGCAGCAGGTGCGTCTTGCCGCTGCCGGGCTCGCCCCACAGGTAGGTGGGCACGGGCGAGCGGGTGGCTTCGCTGCTGCCCGCACCCGCCGCCAGGCGCAGGTGCTGCAGGGCAGCCTCGTTGGGGCCAGCAAAAAAACGGGCCAGGGTGGGCCCTGTGGCCAGGCCGATGTCCAGCGCCAGTTGCTTCATCATGCGCGGCACCCCGGCGGCAGGGGCAGGCCCATGGCAGTCGGTGGGGGAGCGGCAGGCAAGGAGTGGATCGGCAACAGCATCAAAGGAAAGTGAGAGGAAAGCGCCCGGCCGTAGGTGACTGCGGCGGGGCACGGCGAAAAAGTGGCTTGGCCTGACCGTCACCCCCGCAAGGGCTGGGCGACAATGGCGACGATTTTAGTCTGCCGCCAGATCCCTGTGGCCGCTGCCCGGCCCTGCCTTCGAGATCCCCCCAACCATGCCTCCTGCCGTTTCCCCCTCCAAACGCCTGCCTGCCGGAATCTGGGCCCTGGGGTTTGTCAGCCTGCTCATGGACGTTTCCTCGGAAATGATCCACAGCCTGCTGCCGGTCTTCATGGTCACGGCCTTGGGCATGAGCATGCTCACCGTGGGCCTCATTGAGGGGGCGGCCGAGGCCACGGCGATGATTTTGAAGGTGTTTTCGGGGGCGCTGAGCGATTGGTGGGGCAAGCGCAAACCGCTGGCCGTGCTCGGCTACGGGCTGGGCGCGCTGTCCAAGCCGCTGTTCGCCCTGGCCTCCACGGCGGGCCTGGTGGTCACCGCCCGGCTGCTGGACCGCGTGGGCAAGGGCATCCGGGGCGCGCCGCGCGACGCGCTGGTGGCCGACCTGGCCCCGCCCGACCAACGCGGCGCGGCGTTCGGGCTGCGCCAGTCGCTCGACACCGTGGGCGCCTTCTTGGGCCCGCTGCTGGCCATCGCGCTGATGTTGTTGTGGGCCAACGATTTCCGCGCGGTGTTCTGGGTGGCGGTGATCCCCGCCGTGCTGTGCATGGTGGTGCTGGTCTGCGGCGTGAAGGAGCCCGAGCGCCCCGCAGGCCAGCCACGCACCAACCCCATCCGGCGCGAGAACCTGCGCCGCCTGAGCACCGGCTACTGGTGGGTGGTGGCCCTGGGCGCCATCTTCACGCTGGCGCGCTTCAGCGAGGCCTTTTTGGTGCTGCGCCTGCAGCAGGACGGGCTGCCTCTGGCGTGGACACCGCTGGCGCTGGTGCTCATGAGCCTGGTGTTCGCAGCCGGTGCCTACCCGCTGGGCAAGCTCTCGGACCGGGTCAGCCACACCGCCCTGCTGGCCTGGGGCCTGGTGGTGCTGATTGCCGCCGATGTGTTGCTGGCGCTGAGCGGGCGTGGCCTGGTCGCCTGGCTGGGCATTGCGCTGTGGGGCCTGCACATGGCCATGACACAGGGGCTGCTGGCCACCATGGTGGCTGGCACCGCGCCCGCCGACCTGCGCGGCACGGCCTTTGGCATGTTCAACCTGGTCAGCGGCGTGGCGTTGTTGATTGCCAGCGCCCTGGCAGGCCTGCTGTGGGACCAATGGGGCGCCAGCGCCACCTTTGTCGCGGGCGGCGTGTTCAGCGCCCTGGCGCTGGTGGTCGTGTTGTGGCGCGCGCGGGCCGTGGATGCCATGCCAAAGCCCCCGGCCACACAGGGCTGAGCAAGCCCGCCGGGCCAGCCCCCTTAAAATCCCCGGATTCCAGCCCGCCCTGCGGGCCTACCAGCACCACACCATCCATGAGCTCCTCTGCCTCCTCCACCCCCATCTCCTACAAAGACGCCGGCGTTGACATCGACGCGGGCGACGCCCTGGTCGAGCGCATCAAGCCGCTGGCCAAGAAGACCATGCGCGAAGGCGTGCTGGCGGGCATCGGCGGCTTTGGCGCGCTGTTCGAGGTGCCCAAGCGCTACAAGGAGCCCGTGCTCGTCTCGGGCACCGATGGCGTGGGCACCAAGCTCAAGCTGGCGTTCGAGTGGAACATGCACGACACCGTCGGCATCGACCTGGTGGCCATGAGCGTGAACGATGTGCTGGTGCAGGGCGCCGAGCCCCTGTTCTTTTTGGACTACTTCGCCTGCGGCAAGCTCGACGTGGACACGGCCGCTGCCGTGGTCGGCGGCATCGCCAAGGGCTGCGAGCTGTCGGGCTGCGCGCTGATCGGCGGCGAAACCGCCGAAATGCCCGGCATGTACCCTGCGGGCGAATACGATCTGGCCGGTTTTGCGGTGGGCGCGGTCGAAAAATCGAAAATCCTGACCGGCAAGGACGTGGCCCCCGGCGACGTGGTGCTGGGCCTGGCCAGCCATGGCGTGCACTCCAACGGTTTCAGCCTGGTGCGCAAGTGCATCGAACGCGCAGGCGACAGCGCCCCCGCCACGCTCGACGGCAAGCCCTTCAAACAAGCCATCATGGAGCCCACCCGCCTGTACGTGAAAAACGTGCTGGCCGCGCTGGCTGCACACCCTATCAAGGCCCTGGCCCACATCACCGGCGGCGGCCTGCTGGAGAACATCCCCCGCGTGCTGCCTGAGGGCACGGCCGCCCACCTCCAGAAGGGCAGTTGGCCCCAGACCGAACTCTTCGCCTGGCTGCAAAAGACGGCGGGTATCGACGACATCGAGATGAACCGCACCTTCAACAACGGCATCGGCATGGTGGTGGTGGTGGA
>NZ_JAPUDY010000034.1 GCF_027492855.1 Acidovorax sp. | reverse complement strand
AGCCGATGGCCTCGGCGCGGAACTCGTTCTCGCGGATGGCCTGCAGCACGCGGCCAAACGGCGAGTTGACGATGCGCAGCAGCGCCAGCACCAGCGCCACGGCAGTGACAAACAGCAGGTAGTAGCAGATCAGGCGCCCGTCGATGCTCACGCCCAGGAAGGGCTCTTCAAACGGCTCGAAGCTGGGCGACAGAAACTCTGGCACCTTGAAGGTCAGGCCGTCTTCGCCGCCGGTGATGTCGGAGAGCTGCGAGGCCAGCGTCTGGAACGCGGCGGCCACGGCGAGCGTGATCATGGCGAAGAAGATGGCCCGCACGCGCAGCGAGAACAGCCCCACCGCCAGCGACAGCAGCAGAGACAGCAGCAGCGCCCCGCCAATGCCCACGCCCAGCGCCGTCCAAGTAGGCCCCAGGCGCGTGGTGGCCACGGCAATGCCATAGGCCCCAATGCCAAAGAACATGGTGTGCGCAAAGCTCACGATGCCGGTGTAACCCAGCAGCAGGTCGAAACTGGCGACCAGCACCACAAAGATGAGCACCTTGGCTGCCACCGACAGCGCCTTGACGCCGGGGAACAGAAAGGGTGCGAACGCCAGCCCGAGGAGGATGGCTATCAGGATGGCCGCCAGCACCTTGCTGCGCGGGTAGTCGCCGGAGAGAAGTCGGTTCAGCATGTCAGTCGGCTCCTCATCAGCGGTTGGCGACCGGGTAGACGCCTTGCGGGCGCCACAACAGGATCGCCACCATGAGGGCAATGTTGGAGAACAGCGCCACCTTGGGCACCAAAAAGCCGGTGTAGTTGGCCATGAGCCCCACCAGCAGCGCGCCGATGAGCGCACCGCCCGTGCTGCCCAGGCCGCCGATGATGATCACGATGAAGATCAGCACATTGACCTGCGCACCCATCTGCGGGATAACGCTTTGCTGGTACAGGCCCCACATCACGCCACCCAGGCCGGCCAGGGCCGAACCCACAACAAACACGCCGATGAACAGGCGACGGATGCGGTAGCCCAGGCTCTCGACCATCTCGCGGTCTTGCACGCCCGCGCGGATCAGCAGGCCCACCTTGGTGCGCGACAGCGTCCAGGCCAGCACGCCAAACACCAGCAGGCCCACAGCCACGGCCACCAGGCGGTATTTCTCGATGGCGGCATCGCCGATGAGCAGCGAGCCACGCATGCCCTCGGGCAGCGGCAGCGGGATCTGCGCGGGGCCCCAGATGACCTTGATGAGCTCTTCACCAATGATCATGCCGCCCATGGTGATGAGGATCTGCTTCAAATGCTGGCCGTACACGGGCCGCACGATGAAGCGCTCGAACGCCAGGCCCACGGCACCGGCCACGGCCATGGCCACCAGCATGGCGGGCAGCACGGCCATCAGATTGCGCCACAGGTCAGCGCTTTGGGTGTAGTCGCCCATGGCGCCCAGCACGCTGGTGGCCACAAAGGCACCGAGCGCAATGAACACGCCGTGGCCGAAGTTCAGCACGTCCATCAGGCCGAACACCAGCGTGAGGCCCGAGGCGATGATGAACACGATCATGCCCATGGCCAACCCCGCCACCGTGAGCGTGAGCCAGGTGCTGGGCGAGCCGATGAAGGGCAACACCAAAAGCGCAAGCGCTGGCACCAGCGCCAGGGGCTTCCAGTCGAAGTCGCGGGCCATGTTGCTCATGCCAAACCTCCTTGCCAGGGGGTGGTCGGGAGCACGGTCACTATGTTTTTGATAGCTGGTAGCGCTTGATAAATAAGCGCCAGAGCATCAAAAGGCTTGAAATTGGATGTAAAACTCATAGTGCCAACCCCAGCAGCGAGCGCTGCAGTTCTTCGTCCTCGGCCAGCGCGGCCATGCTGCCTGCATGCACCACTTGGCCGTTGTCCATCACGGCCACGGTGTCACCGAGCCGCTTCGCGAAATTGATGTTCTGCTCGACGAGCAAAATGGTCACGCCACTCTTCTTGAGCTGGTCGAACGCCTCGATCATGTTGTTGATGATGGCGGGCGCGAGGCCCTTGCTGGGCTCGTCCACGATGAGCAGATCACGCGGTTCCACGATGGCGCGGCTCACCGCCACCATCTGCTTTTGGCCGCCGCTGAGCTTGCCCGCCGGGTGGTTCCAGAACTTCTCCACAGCGGGGAAAAGCTTGAAGATCCATTCGAGCCGCGCCTGATCCATCTGCACGGCGTTGCTGGCCTTGCGGGCGGCCAGCAGCATGTTTTCTTTCACCGTGAGGTCAGAGAAGATGCCCATGTTTTCGGGCACGTAGGCGATGTTCATGCCCGCGATCTGCGGGGTGTTCATGGCGGTGATGTCTTTGCCACCGAAATGGATGGAGCCCTGCGACGCATGCCACAGGCCCATGATGGTGCGCAGCGTGGTCGTCTTGCCCGCGCCGTTGCGCCCCAGCAGCATGGTGAGCTGCCCCTTGGGTACAGCCAAGTCCACACCGTGCAGGATGTGGTACGCGCCAATGTGGGTGTGTACGCCCTTGAGTTCAAGCAGATTGGGGGGGGTCGCCGTGCTCATGCCGCCTCCTTTTCTGCTTCCTTGCTGACGCCCAGGTAAGCCTCTTGCACCACGGGCGATGCAATCACCTCGGCCGGTGGGCCGTCGGCCACCAGCGTGCCGTTGGTCAGCACGATGATGCGGTCGGCCAGCTCGCGCACCACGTCCATCTTGTGCTCCACCAGAAGGATGATCTTGGTCTTGTCTTTTTTAAGCTCGCGGATCAGGTTCAGGATCACGGGGGCTTCGTCGTGGCTCATGCCGGCCGTGGGCTCGTCGAACATATACACCTGCGGCTCCAGCGCCATGAGCAGCGCTACCTCCAGCTTGCGCTGGTCGCCGTGCGGCAGGCTGGCCACGGGGGTGTCGGCGCGGTCGCTCATCGCCACGGCCTGCAGGATCACTCGGGCACGCTGGGTCAACGCGTTGTGGTCGCTCCAGATGCTCCAGAGGTTCATGCCCCGGCGGTGCTTGCCCTCGTGCGTGGCCTGCACGGCCAGACGCACGTTTTCCAGCACACTGAGGTTGGGGAAAAGGTTGGTGAGCTGAAACGCCCGGCCCAGGCCCGCATGCGTGCGCGCCGAGACCGATTGCCCCGTGAGATCTTGTCCACCCAGCGTGACAGTGCCACTGGATGCCTTGAGTTGCCCGGAGATCAGGTTGAAGTAGGTGGTCTTGCCCGCGCCATTGGGGCCCACGATGGCGGTCAGCGTGCCTGGCTCGAAGGAGCAGGTCACGCCATTGACCGCCACATGGCCGCCGAAGCGGATGGTCAAGTCCTTGGTGGCCAAGGTGCTCATGGGTGTTTTTTCACTTTCACTGTCGTCAGTCGATAGAAGGGGCGCCCGGCCGAGCGCCCGCTTCACTTTAGGGGCAGGTGCCGATCACGTAGTAGTTCGGCCCGGTCTGCTTCAGGGTCTTGGTCACGAACACATTCCACAGGCCCATGTTCTGGTTGGAGCCCAAGGCAAAGGTGTAGCCACCTGCGGCATACGCGCGGCCCGCCATGGTGTGTGCATAGTTGCTGGATGTGGTGCAGGTGGCTGTGCCACCGGAGCCAGCCAGCGTGGTGCCGGATGCGGCTGCCGAGGTAGCGCCCTCAGCACCGTTGGCATCGGCAGCGCGCACCGTCCAGCTGTAGGTGATGGATGCGGCCAGGCCGGTGTCGGTGTAGCTCGTGGCCGTCACCGGCAGCGCGTTGACCTTGTTGGCGTTGCGATAGACGTTGTAGCTGGCGGCACCGGAGACGGCAGCCCAGCCAATGGCCATGCTGTTCGATGTAGCACCCGAAGTGCTCACACCCGTGGGTGCGGGCAGCGCGGCCGGGGGCGGCGTTGTGGTGCCCGAGCCGCTGGAGACCGCGTCCACCATGGCCTTGATCGCAGCCATCTGTGGGCCGGACTTCTTGGAATAGTTGGCGTTGTCATAGCCCCACCAGTCCCAGCAGCTGTTGGTGGCTGCCGTGCTGGTCTGCGGGTACAGCATCACGATGTTGTTGGTGTCGGCCCAGCGGTTGTAGCCCGTGTTGCGCACGTACTGCTGCTGCACGTTGCTGACGTTCTGTTTGCAGCCATGCAGCACCACGTGCAGCTTGCAGGTGGCACTGCCGCCTGCCTGGCAAGCCTGCGGAATGTAGGCCCAGCCGGTGGTGGCCATGCCGTGGTTGGTGATGAACTGGCTTTGGTTGAACTCTACGTAGTTGCCCGCGGGAAGCGTGGCGTTGTTGCGCGCGTTCAGCGTGCCGTACAGGTGCTGCAGCATGGCCCCGGCCAGGTCGAAATTGCAGTCGTTGATGTAGGGCGCGCCATTGGTGGAGCAGCTGCTGCCGTAGTCATCGGTGATCATGGCGTGCTGGGCCGCGATGTCTTTTTTATAGACCACGTTGGCAGCGGGCACGAAGCTGTTGTAGTAGGTGCGCAGCGCATCCATCACGCCGGGCTTGACCGTGCTGTCGAGCGTGCCCGAGAACAGATAGACCTTGGAGCTTTGCAGGTTGGCCACGGGGTCGATGGCGCCCTGGCTGGCCCAGGTGTTGGTGGTGCTCACCAGCGTGCTGGTAGGAATGCCCGCCGGGCTGGCCATGCAGCGCCCGGTGGCGTTGGTGATCGAGCCCTCGGCGCAGTAGAACGGCCCGCCCGCCACCACGCCCGCGCCCTTGGCAAACGTGGCCGAATACGCCACGTGCAACTGCACGGCCATGAAGCCGCCCGACGACAGCCCCGACACCGTGGTCTGCGTCTTGTCGATGTTGAGCGCGGGAAGGTTGACGGCGGCCATTACGCCACCTGTTCCGCACATTGCGATGGCAGCTCCTGCTGCGGCCGCCCGGATGAAATTGAAAGCCATGTTGTCTTGTCTCCAAATAATTTTGAAAAAAACCGACCCAGCCCCCGTGTAGACCCGGGGGTTCATGTATCAATTCACTGGAAAAAGAGGGGCGGCCGCCCCTGCGGGATGTGCCCCGAAGGAGCAGAACATGTGTCCTGTCCAACGGGCCTCGCTAACACATTGAAAGGACCGGCTTATCGCTTGTTGCGAATCGGCACGTTCATTTCTTCAGGCTTGATCTCGCGCACCAGCTCGGGCACGCCCCAGGCGAAGGCCGGGTCCACCTTGATCTTGAAGTGGTACATGCTCTGCATGGCCTGGTGGTCTTCCTTGCGGAAGGTCATCTTGCCCTTGGGGGTGTCAAAACTCATGCCTTCCATGGTTTTGATGAGCTTGTTGGTGTTGGTGTCGCCGTTCGTGGCCTTCAGGGCCGTGACCAGGGCCATGGCCGAGCTGAAGCCGCCAGCGGTGAAGAAGTCTGGCGGCGTCTTGAACTCCTTGTAGTGCGCGGCCACCAGGGCTTCGTTCACCGGGTTCTTGGGGATGCCGAAGTAGTAGTACGTGGCGCCTTCCATGCCGGGGAAGTTCTTGTAGGCGGCCATGGCGGGCAAAATGTTGCCGCCCGTGGCAATCTCGATGCCGTAGCGCTTGAGGTCCAGATCGGCGATCTTGAACGGGTTGCCCGCACCGGCCCAGATGATGAAGATCACCTTGCGGCCGGGCACGTCCTTGAGCTTGTCGATCAGGCGCTGGGCACCGGCGGTGAAGTCGGTGGTGGTGGTGGGCAGGTATTCCTCGTGCACCAGCTTGGCGGTCTTGAGGGAGTCCTTGAAGGCCTTCACGCCGTCACGGCCGAAAGCGTAGTCCTGGGCCAGCGTAGCAACCGTCACGCCCGCCTTGTCGATGGCCACGGCGTTGCTGATGGCGTCCTGGCTGCTGTTGCGGCCGGTGCGAAAGATGTACTTGTTCCACTTGTCACCCGTGATGGCGTCGGCCACGGCGGGCTCTACCAGCAGGATCTTTTTGTATTCCTCGGCCACGGGCAGCAGCGCCAGGGCCACGCCGCTGGAGGTGGGGCCCACGGCGATGTCGGCCTTGTCATCCGAGTAGGCCGAGGCCAGCAGGCTCTTGCCCAGGTCGGGCTTGCCTTGGTCGTCTTTCTCGATCACGACGATCTTCTTGCCGCCCACGGTCATGGTGCCGCCAGTGGCGTAGTCCAGGCCCATCATCAGGCCCGTCTGGGTCTGCTTGCCATAGGCCTCCAGCGGGCCGGTCTTGCTATAGACGTGGGCAATGCGGATTTCGCCGGTCTGCGCGAAGGCGGGGGCAGACAACGTGGCGGCGGTAACAGCTGCGGTGGCGAGGGCGACCAGGGTGCGACGGTGCATAGAGAAGTCTCCTGTTGTGATGCCTGAACATTGCACAGTCCGTGCCAGGCTGCAAGTGATTGATTTTCAAGAAACTTTTATTTACACGCCATAAGTATTGGTCAAATTCAATACAACTTGTCTGTCCAATATTCAGGCATATGTTCAGTAATTAATCAGGGTTTTCCAGGCGTCCATAAAGCGTCGCGCGCGAGATTCCCAGCTGCCGGGCAGTGGCCAGCTTGTTGCCGCCGTGGGCCTTCAAGGTGGCGGCGATGGCGCGCTGCTCCAGCTCGGCCACTTGCTCGGCCAGTGGGCGCAGGTAGCGGGCTTCGTCGTCGGTTTCGCCCGTGGGGACTGCATCCAACACCGGGGCTGGGGCTGCGGGTTCCACACCGGCCTCGCGCAAAACACGCTCCAATTGCGCCGCGTCGATGGGCTGGGAGTCGCCGCGCATCACGGCTTGCTCGAGCACATTGCGCAGCTCGCGGATGTTGCCGCGCCAGGGCTGGCCCGCCAGCAGGGCCAGCGCGTCGGGCAGCAACTCGGGCGGCGGGGTGCCGTTGCGCATCGCCAGGTCTTCGCCCAAGGCTTCGACCAGTGCCGGGATGTCGCCCCGCCGCGCCCGCAGCGGGGGCACGCGCACGGGCAGCACATGCAGCCGGTAGAACAAATCCTCGCGGAACCGGTTTTCGCGCACCAGCGCCGCGAGGTCGCGCGAGGTGGCGGCCAGGATGCGTACATTGAAGGGCACAAGCTTGTTGCTGCCCAGCGGCTCGATCTCGCCCTCTTGCAGCGCGCGCAGCAGTTTGGCCTGCAGGCTTTGTGGCATGTCGCCGATTTCATCGAGGAACAGCGTGCCGCCATCGGCCAGCTTGAACTTGCCGTCGCGCCCCCTGCGGTCCGCGCCGGTGTAGGCGCCGGGGGCCACGCCAAAAAACTCGGCCTCCAGCAGCGTGTCGGGCACGGCGGCGATGTTCACACTGACGAACGGACCGCTCGCACGGCTCGACGCCGCATGGATCGCGTGGGCCAGCAGCTCTTTGCCGGTGCCGGTCTCGCCCAGCAGCAGCACGGGGCTGGTGGACTGTGCCGCGCGCCGCGCCTGGCGCTTGACCTCAGCCGCAGCGGGGCTGGAGCCAATGAAGCTGGCAAAGGTGTATTTGGCGCGCCGCTCGCCGTCGCCCGCCACGGCCAGCGAACGGCTGCGCTGGCTGGCCAGCTCGCGCCGGGCATCGTCCAGGTCGCGCTGCAGCAGCGCAAACTTGCTGATGAGCGGCTGCAGCGTGGTCTCGGGATGATCGACCAGCACGATGCCGATGGCGCCGATCACGCGGTCGAGCTCATCGCGCAGCGGGATGCGGCTGACCACGAAGGTGCCCGCCTTGTTGGTGAGCAGGTCGATCAGCACGGGCTGGCCGGTCTCCAGCACGCGGCGCATCTGGGTGTTGGGGATCACCTCCTCGACCGTGCGCCCCACGAACTCGTCGACCGACGAAAACCCCAGGTCGGGCAGGAAGCGCTGGTAGCCCTCATTGACCCAGACGATGCGTCCGTTGCGGTCCACCAGGAACATGCCCTGGCTGACGCTGGAGAACAGCTGGAACATGGAGCGCGCCGCCAGTTCAAGGATGCCCTGGGCATCCATCGGCAGTGCGGGGGCGTCGTCAGCAAGCAAAGGCATGCGCTGATGGTAGCGCGACAGGGTGCACGTCCTCGCCATGGCGCGCTGGAAGCGCGGCCTTGCGCACTCAAAATGCTATCAAATATATAGCTATTAGCGCTTATTCATCAAGCGCTAGGTGCCATTTTCATTCAAACCTTCAGTCGATAAAATGGCTTGCGCCAGCATCTCTTTCGCAGGCTGCTGTTGCTGCTGTTGCGCCGCTAGCGAAGCCATGCGCAACACGACCATGGGTTGAATGGCGGCCAGCGCCTGCGCCTGGCGAACGGCCAGGGGCTGGTCCACCAGGATGCAGGGCTTGCCCGTGCGGCGGCAGTGGTCCTGCACGCGCCAGTATTCATCGTGGCTGATACAGCCCGTCTGACAGATCACCAGATCCGCAGCGGCCAGGCTGGCGTCCAAGGCAGCATCGGCCTGCAGGCCCGACGAGTCGGCAAACTGGAGCGCTGCAGCGCCCTGCTCCATCACACGGGTCTGCACCTTGGCCTCGGCTGCGAGGCGCCAGCGCAGGCATTCGCGGGACAGGGCGGCAATGCGCTCAGCCAGCGCCCCGATGTGGCGCCCCATGGCCCGGCGCCGTGGCAGGCCGGGCGAGACCGCCTCCAACTGCGCAAGCTCCTCACGCGCCATGGCCAACCGCGTATCGCGCACCACCAGGGCACCGCGCAGCCGCACGATCTCGCCCTGCAGCGCCTGGATCTCGGCCGCCTGGGCGGACAGTGCGGTGCTGCAGCGCTGTTGGGCCTCGCCCAACTGGCGGCAAAGCACTAGAAACTCCCGCGGAAGTGAATGCATGGGTCAATCCTGCAAATAAGAACTATTCGCATTTTATGGTACCATTCAGTCATTGTTCGCAGCAAGTCGCCTGGTGGGAAAGGCGCCGGGGGCGCAAGGCCCCGGTGCCTGGCTTGCAACGGAAATCGTCGGCGCAAGGGACTGCTTGCGCTGTCTGGACATAAAAAAACCGCGCCCTGTGGCGCGGTTTTTTTGGTGCCCCGCTCACATGGGAGCGGTTTCAAAAGCTTTAAAAGCCTTGGCAGTTCCCCAGGCCTACGCCTGCGCCGCTTTGCGTGCAGCCCAGCGGCGCAGCAGGCGCGGCACGATCAGCACCGCCAGCACGATGATGATCAGCGTCACCGAACCGGGGCGCTCCAAGAAGATCGTCCACTTGCCTTCGCCAATCGACACCGCATTGCGCATCTGCGCCTCAGCCAGCGGGCCTAGGATCATGCCCACCACCACCGGCGCAGCCGGGAAGTCAAAGCGACGCATCACCACGCCCAAAAGGCCAATCGCATACAGAAGCACCAGGTCGAACGCACTTTGGCGCATGCCATATACGCCCAGCGTGGAGAACACCAAAATGCCCGCGTACAGGTACGACTTGGGGATGTTCAGCAGCTTCACCCACAGGCCCACCAGCGGCAGGTTCAAAATCAGCAGCATCACGTTGCCGATGTACATCGACGCGATCAGCGCCCACACCAGCGCACCGTTGGTGTCAAACAGCTGCGGGCCAGGCTGGATGCCGTAGTTCTGGAACGCACCCAGCAAAATCGCCGTGGTGTTCGATGTGGGAATACCCAGCGTGAGCAGCGGGATCAAAGTGGCCGTGATGGCCGCGTTGTTGGCTGCCTCGGGGCCGGCCACGCCTTCGATGGCGCCCGTGGTGCCGAACTCTTCCTTGTGCTTGCTCAGCTTCTTTTCCGCCGCGTAGCTCAGGAAGGTGGGGATCTCGCTGCCACCCGCAGGCACGGTGCCAAACGGGAAGCCGATGGCCGTGGCGCGCAGCCACGCGGGCCAGGAGCGCTTCCACTCCTCCTTGGTCATGTGGGTGCTGGTCAGGCGGTTCTGGGTTTCGTCGGTACGGCCTTCGTACATCACGTTGTACAGCGCCTCGCCCACGGCAAACAGGCCCACAGCGATCAGCACCACCTCAATGCCATCCATCAGCTCGGGCACACCACCGGTGTAGCGCGCCTGACCCGTGATCTGGTCGATGCCGATCAGGCCCATCGCCAAGCCAACGAACAGCGCCACCATGCCGCGCAGCGTGCTTTTGCCCAGCACCGCACTCACGGTGGTGAAGGCCAGCACCATCAGCATGAAATATTCAGGTGGGCCCAGGCGCACCGCGTATTCGGCCACCAGGGGGGCAAAGAACGTGACCAGCACCGTGGCGATGGTGCCCGCCACGAATGAGCCAATGGCCGCCGTGGCCAGCGCCGCACCCGCGCGGCCGTTCTTGGCCATCTTGTTGCCCTCCATGGCCGTGACCATGGAGCCCGCCTCACCGGGCGTGTTCAGCAAGATGGAGGTGGTGGAGCCGCCATACATCGCGCCGTAGTAAATCCCCCCAAAGAAGATCATCGACGCCGTGGCCTCGACCTTCACGGTGATGGGCAGCAGCATGGCCACCGCCACGGCCGGGCCGATGCCAGGCAACACGCCCACGGCAGTGCCGATGATGCAGCCCACAAAGGCCCACAGCAGGTTGATGGGGGTTGCAGCGGTGACGAACCCCTGCATCAAAAGGTTGAACGTTTCCATGGCGCGCGGGCTTTACAGCCACCCCGTGTTGGTCAGGCCGGGCAGATTGATGGCCAGCAATTGCGTAAACATCCAGTACACCGGGGCAGACACTGCGATACCGATGAAAGAATCCTTGATCCAGGCCTGCAGGCGCAGGTCCAGCTCGCCTTCGGCGCTTTTGAAGCCCCGCACCGACAGCACGAAGCACAGCGCACAACTCAGGATGAAGCCCAAGGTGGTGATGAGCAGGGCATTGAGCAGCAACCCGGCCGACACCCAGATGAAACCCTTCCAGTGCGCGCGCACGTCGCCTGAGCCGTCTTCCAGATCCCGGAACCCCCCTGTCAGTGCATGCACGATGCAAAGCACGCCGCAGACCAGCAAGACGATGCTGACCACCCAGGGAAAGAAATTGGGGCCCACGCCGCCGTAGCCCGCCTCGGAACTGACCGAGCTGGCCCCCCAGGCCAGGCCCAGCGAGAGCACCACCAGCCCCGCCCCCACCAGGGTTTGCAAGGGCTTGGAGCGCGACGAGTGTTGTTGTGTCATGTTTTTTCTCCTTCGCACCAACCAGCACGTACACCAGCGTGTGCGCTACTGCCGCCCAACCCACCTGGCAAGACAGGCAGAGCGGCTACAGCGCACGGCTTGCGATCAGATCATCCCGGACTTGGCCATCGTGGCGCGCATGCTGGCGAACTCGTTGTCCACGAAGTTGGAGAACTCGTCACCGGCCATCCATGCGGGGGTCCAGTTGTTCTTCTCCATCGCGTCCTGCCAGGCCTTGCTCTTGAAGGTCTTGGCCAACGAGTCGATCAGGGCCTTGCGCTGCTCGGGCGTGATGCCGGGGGCGCCGTACACGCCGCGCCAGTTGCCGATTTCCACGTTGATGCCCTGCTCCTTGAGCGTAGGCACGTTCACGCCCTTGAGGCGGGTGCCCGAGGTCACACCCACAGCGCGCATCTTGCCGGCCGAGATGTATTCAGAAAACTCGCTGTAACCGCTGCCGCCCACGGTGACATTGCCACCCAGAATGGCGGCGGTGGCCTCACCGCCCCCACGGAAAGCCACGTAGTTGATCTTGGCAGGGTCCACGCCCACTTCGCGGGCGATCATGGCGGCAGCGATGTGCTCGGTAGAGCCCCGCGAGCCACCGCCCCACTTCACGCTGCCGGGGTCCTTTTTGAGCTGGTCGATCACGTCCTTCATGGTCTTGAAAGGCGAGTTGGCGGGCAGCACGAACACGTTGTATTCGCTGGTCAGGCGCGCCAGGGGCGTGACCTTGTCCAGGCCCACGGGCGGCTTGCCGGTGATGATGCCGCCCAGCATCACGGCGCCCATCACCATCAAGGCGTTCGGGTCGCCCTTGCTGGCGTTGACGAACTGCGCCAGCCCGATCGCACCGGCGGCTCCGCCCTTGTTGTCATAGGACACCGACGATGCGGCGCCCGCGTCCTGCATCGCCTTGCCCAACGCGCGACCGGTGGAATCCCAGCCACCACCAGGATTGGCGGGAATCATCATCTTGAGGGCCGATGCCGTCTGGGCCGAGACGGGCAACACACCCGCAGCAGCCATGGCTGCCAGAGATTTCAGAAAGGTATCGCGACGCATGGAGTCTCCTGATAGGGTTACGAACGGCTCGATGATGCGCGCGCAGCCTGTCAAACGGCTGTCCTCGGACTCAGGGAAAACACCCATGCACCCCGCCCGACGAGACGGTGCTATGGTGCCGCGCATGCAACTGCTCCTTGTAGAAGACGACCCCACCATGCAGGCCACCTTGCACCGCGCACTGACACGCCGCGGCATGGAAGTAACCGCCGTGGGCGACGGGCGTGCGGCGCTGAACCAGTGGGCCGCCCTGCAGCCCGACGCGGTCATCCTCGACCTCACCCTGCCCGGCCTGGACGGCCTGCAGGTGCTGCAACAGGCGCGCAACCGGGGCCTGCGCACCCCCGTGCTGATACTCACCGCGCGGGGCACCGTGGGCGACCGTGTGGTGGGCCTGAACGCCGGTGCCGACGACTACCTGCCCAAGCCCTTTGACCTGGACGAACTGGAGGCCCGCCTGCGTGCCCTGGTGCGCCGCAGCGCCGACCCTGCCGTGGCCCCCCTGGCGCCCAGCACCATACAGATCGGCGCCATCCGCTACGACAAGGACAGCGGCGCGCTCTACCTGAACGGCGAGGTGATGGAGCTCACCCCCCGCGAACTGGCGCTGATGCACGCACTGCTGGCGCAGCCCGGCCACGCCGTGACCAAGGAGCGGCTGTATGAACTGGTGTTCCCCGGCCAGCTTGACGTGCAATACGAAGCCATCGAGGTGGTGGTGTACCGGCTGCGCAAAAAACTGACCGGCACGGGCCTCACCCTGATGACGCTGCGCGGCCTGGGCTACCTGCTGCGGGCCGATACATGAGCGTCGCCCCAAGCGCAGCACCGCGCTACCACTCGCTGCGCAGGCGCCTGCTATTGGGCATCCTGCTGCCAGTGGCGCTGTTCATCGCCTTCAACACCTTCAGCCTGTACCGCCAGACGCTGACATCGCTCAACACGGCATATGACCGCACCTTGCTGGCATCCGCCAAGAGCATCAGCGAGCAGCTCGACGTGAAAGGCTTCGACGACGCGGCGCAACTGCGCGCCATCGTGCCCTATTCGGCGCTGGAGGCTTTTGAGGCCGACAACCAGAGCCAGATGTTTTACCGCGTCTCGACATTGAAGGGCGAGATGGTGTCAGGTTTTGAGGAACTGCCGTTCTGGCAGGGCAGCATCCCCGATCGCCCGCCCTACGCCGCCCTGGTGGACTTCTACGATGACCAGTTCCGCGACCGGGACGTGCGCGTGGCCGTGCTGCTGCAGCCGGTGGCCAGCTCCGAAGGGCGCACCATGGCCGTGATCCAGGTGGCTGAAACGCTGGAAGTGCGCGAAACCCTGGCCCTGCAAATCCTGTGGAACACCCTGCTGCGCCAGGCCCTGCTGATCGCCGTGGTGGCCTTTACCGTAGTGCTGGTGGTGCAACGCGCCACCCGCCCCGTGCGCCAGCTCAGCCAGCAATTGCAGGCTCGGCGCGAGGGCGACCTGAGCCCCATCGCCGCGCCCCTGGCCCCGCGCGAACTGCAGCCACTGGTGGACGCCACCAACGAGGTCATGCAACGCCTGCGCCACCTGCTCAGGCACCAAAAGCGCTTCGTGCGCGACGCATCGCACCAGTTGCGCACCCCACTGGCCGTGCTCAAAACCCAGGTGCAATCGGCGCTGCATGGCGACCTGGAGCCCCGCCAAGCCCTGCACGAAATCAGCGACACGGTGGACCGGGCCACCCAACTCGCCAACCAGATGCTGGCCCTGGCCAAGGTGGAACAACTGCGCCAGCAAAGCGCCCCACCCACCACGCGGCTCGACGAGATACTGCGTGCCGTGGCACTGGAGATCTCACCCCTGATCGCGCAACGCGACCTCGATTTCGGCATCCACACTGAGCCCGCGCTGGTGCAGTCCCACGAATGGATGCTGCGCGAACTCAGCCGCAACCTGCTGCACAACGCCGTGCGCCACGCACCAGAAGGCAGCGAGCTGACTGTGGACCTGCGCAGCGACGGCCGCCACGTGGCGCTGACCATCAGCGACCACGGCCCCGGCATCGACGACGAACTGGCCGCCCGGCTGTTCCAGCCCTTCTCGGCCGGCGACGTGCGTACCGGCAGCGGCCTGGGCCTGGCCATCTGCCACGAAATCGTGCAGGCGCTGGAGGGCAGCATCACGCTCGTCAATCGCATGTCGGGCCACCAGATCGTGGGGCTTGACGCCGTCGTGCGCCTGCCCCTGCCCAGCGCGATGGCGAACGACGCGCCCGCAACTTAAGCGGCACAATCTCGCCCATGAATACCCTGGCGACAATGCGGCTGGACAAATGGCTCTGGTGCGCCCGCTTCTACAAAACCCGCAGCCTGGCCACCGAAGAAATCAGCAAAGGCCGCGTCACCCTCAACGGCCAACTGGCCAAGCCCGCACGCGACCTGCGCTGCGGCGACACCGTGGCCCTGCGGCAAGGCCCTGTGGAGCGCACCGTGCTGGTGAAAGGACTGAGCGGCGCACGCGGCCCGGCGCCCGTGGCCCAGCAGTTGTATGAAGAAACCGCCGACAGCATCGCCGCACGAGAGAACGCCGCAGAACTGCGCCGCCTGGCCCCCGAACCCGCCGCCACATTGCAAGAAGGCCGCCCCACCAAACGCGATCGCCGCGAGATCGACAAGGTGAACCAGCGCGGCAAAGAATGGGGCCAGAGGTGGAGTGCGTCGATCGACGAGTGACCGGCCACTTGCCTGCGCAGGCGACCCGCGCCATGCATGGCCCGCGTTGGATGGGTAGATTCAGCACCGGGGTGGGGCAAATAAAAAGCCCCACATGCTTGAAGCACTTGGGGCTTATCTTGGCGGAAACGGAGGGATTCGAACCCTCGATGAGGCTCTACACCCCATACTCCCTTAGCAGGGGAGCACCTTCGGCCACTCGGTCACGTTTCCAATCCCGCTATTATGCCTCATTTCAGAGGCGATTCTGGCGGGTTAGGCGGCTGGCTGGTCCAGCTCGAACGCCTTGTGCAGGCTGCGCACGGCCAGTTCGACGTACTTTTCGTCGATCACGACCGAGGTCTTGATTTCGGAGGTGGAGATCATCTGGATGTTGATGCCCTCTTCGCTCAGCACGCGGAACATCTTGCTGGCCACGCCCACATGGCTGCGCATGCCGATGCCGACGATGCTGACCTTGCAGATCTTGGTGTCGCCCACGACTTCCTGCGCGCCCAGGGCAGGTACCACTTTTTCCTTGAGCAGGTCCACAGTGCGCGCATAGTCGCTGCGGTGCACTGTGAAGCTGAAGTCGGTCTTGCCGTCCTTGCTCACGTTCTGGATGATCACGTCCACTTCGATGTTGGCATCGGCCACGGCGCCCAGGATCTGGTAGGCGATGCCGGGCTTGTCGGGCACGCCCAGCACAGAGATCTTGGCTTCGTCGCGGTTGAAAGCGATGCCGGATACGACGGCTTGTTCCATTTTTTCGTCTTCCTCAAAAGTGATCAGCGTGCCGGATTGGGCTTCTTCGTTGATGTCGATGTCCCAGGGCGTGAAGCTGGAGAGCACGCGCATGGGGACCTTGTATTTGCCGGCGAATTCGACCGAGCGGATTTGCAGCACCTTGCTGCCCAGGCTGGCCATTTCGAGCATTTCCTCGAAGCTCACCGTCTGCAGGCGGCGGGCTTCGGGCACCACGCGGGGGTCGGTGGTGTACACGCCGTCCACGTCGGTGTAGATCAGGCATTCGTGGGCCTTCATCGCGGCCGCCACGGCCACGGCCGAGGTGTCGGAGCCGCCGCGGCCCAGCGTGGTGATGTTGCCGTCGTCGTCAATGCCCTGGAAACCCGTCACGATCACGACCTTGCCGTTGGCCAGATCGGCACGCACGCGCTGGTCGTCGATGGATTCGATGCGGGCCTTGGTGTAGCTGCTGTCGGTGCGGATGGGCACTTGCCAGCCAGCGTAGCTGACCGAGCCCATGCCTTCGGCCTGCAGCGCAATGGCCAGCAGGGCCGACGATGCCTGCTCGCCCGTGGCGGCCAGCATGTCGAGTTCGCGGTTATAGGCCTCGGTAGCGCGGGGGGGAGCGAGTTCCTTGGCCAGCGCGAGCAGGCGGTTGGTCTCGCCGCTCATGGCGCTGGGCACCACCACCATCTGGTGGCCTGCGCGGGCCCACTTGGCCACGCGCTTGGCGACGTTGCGGATGCGCTCCGGAGAGCCCATCGAGGTGCCGCCGTATTTGTGAACGATCAATGCCATTGGAGTTTTTGGGGTGACGAATCCGAAGCCACGGCGCAGTGGTTGAAGAACAGGGGGAGGTTTTGGCGCGCCGCCGTTTTTCGTGCAGATAGGGGACCAAAACCTATGGATTGTACCAATCGAGTTTTGGGCCAGATCGCACTACAAAGCCGCGCCCCACCTTGATGCGTATGCCGTGGCCGCGCGTGGTGCACGCTTCGATCTGGTCGAGCAGTTCGCCAAGCTGCGCGGCGGCGGGGGTGGTGTGGTGAGCCTGGCGCAGCCAGTGGCGCAGCACATTGGCCTGCCGCGCGCGGCTGATCTGCTGCAGCAATGGGATCTCTGGCGGGTCTCCCACCAAGGCCAGGTCCTGCTGCGCCAGTTCACCCAGCAGCTCGGCGGCCTGGGCGGCGTTGGTGGCCGAACGCGCAAAGGTATCGCGAAACGATGGAAAGGCCGCATCTAATGCAGGCAGCAGCTGCGCGCGGATGCGGTTGCGCGTGAAACGCTGGTCGGTGTTGGTGGGGTCTTCCATCCAGGCTTGGCCTTGCGCTTGCAGCCAGCGGCGTACATCCGCGCCCGCCACCTGCAGCAAGGGCCGGTGCCAGGCCATGCCCGCGCGCCCCCAGCGGGCAGGCATGGCTGCCAGCCCGGCCACCCCTGCACCGCGCGACAAGGCCAGTAGCAGCGTTTCGACCTGGTCATCCGCATGTTGTGCAATTGCTATTGATTTGATAGCTGCTTGCGCTTTACTGGCAAGCGCTACCGCATCAAAAGCCTTGTATCTTGCCTGCCGGGCTGCATCTTCGGGGCTCTGGCCCGGTGCATGGCGGGCGTCCGGCCGCTCCACCCACAGCGGCACGTCGAGGCCTTGGCACAGCGCCGCGCAATGCTGCTCGAAGCCATCGGCTGCGGCCTGCAGGCCGTGGTGCACGTGGATGGCCTGCACCTGGCCGGGCCAGCGCCGGGCGCAGGCCAACAGCAGCGCGGTGGAATCCGCCCCGCCGCTCAGCCCCACCGCCAACGGCAGAGCGGGCGCGAAGGCCTCAATGGCGGCGTCGAAGGACTGGGTCATGCCTGCGACCCTCGCCCGCAGCAAAGGCCAAGCCAGGGGCCGGGGGCGGTATCAACAAGGCGGCAGCGGTGCATGGGCGCCGATTATCGCGGCCCCCTCGCTCGCTACCTTCAACCTTCAACCGCCGGGCGCGGACAAACGCGGCGCGGCGTGCGATGTATCGGTGGACAGGCGGAAACTGCCCACCACCTCAGACAGGCGCACCGACTGGTCCTTGAGGCTCTGCGCTGCGGCAGCGCTCTCTTCCACCAGCGCGGCGTTCTGCTGGGTCATCTGGTCAAGCTGCGTCACGGCCTGGCCCACCTCGCTGATGCTGGTGCTCTGCTCGTTGGTAGACGCGGTGATTTCGGCCATGATGTCCGTCACGCGCTGCACCGAGGTGACGATGTCGGTCATGGTAGTGCCCGCGTCGTGCACCAGGCGCGAGCCGTTTTCCACCTGCTCCACCGAGGTGTTGATCAGCGTCTTGATCTCGCGTGCGGCCTCAGCACTGCGCTGCGCCAGGCTGCGCACCTCGCCCGCCACCACGGCAAAACCCCGGCCCTGCTCGCCCGCCCGGGCAGCCTCCACCGCTGCATTCAGCGCGAGGATATTGGTCTGGAAGGCAATGCCGTCGATGACGCCGATGATGTCGTTGATCTTGCGGGAAGCGGCGTTGATCTGGTCCATGGTCGTCACCACATTGCCGACCACCTGGCCGCCGTGCTTCGCCACGCTGGATGCCTGGGCCACCAGCTGGTTGGCCTGGCGGGCGGAATCTGCGTTGTGCCGCACGGTTTCGGTGAGCTGCTGCATCGACGCCGATGTCTGCTGCAGGCTGGACGCCGCAAGCTCCGTGCGCCCGCTGAGGTCCTGGTTGCCGGTGGCGATCTCTTCGGACGCCACGCGCACCGAGTTGCTGGCGTCGCGAATCTGCGCCAACACGCCCGAAAGTTTGCCCGCAAAGCTGTTGAAGCTGGCCGCGATCTGCGCCAGCTCGTCCTCGCCCTGCGCATCAATGCGGCGCGACAGGTCGCCATCGCCCGCGCCGATCTCATGCATCGCGTCGCGCACCTGGGTAAGCCTGCGCAACCGACGCGACAGAATGCCCGCGAGCACCACCAGCGCCACCAGCAACACCACGATGCCCGCGCCCAGCGACACCTGCAGCATGGTGCTGATGGCCCGCAGCGCCTCGCCCCGGTCGAGCGCGATGGCCAGCAGCCAGGGCGTGCCGGTGACTGGTGCCACCGTGAGCAGTATGGCGCGGCCCTGCAGATCAAGCGCGGTGAGGTCGGTGCGCTGGGCCATGTCGACCAGCGCCGAGGCTGTGAGCGCTGGGGCCACGTCCGTGGCGGGCTTAAGGGCCAGTTTCACCTCGGGGTGGGCGATGATGCTGCCGTCGCGGCCCACCAGGAAGGCGTAGCTTGACGGCGTGGGCTTGATGGACGCCACATTGGTCACCACGTCCGCCAGCGACACATCGCCCGCCATCACGGCCTTGACGGCGCCACCCTCGCGCACGGCCTTGGCAAAGGTCACGACAAGCCCCGCGCCCCCGGCATCGGCATACGGCGCCGTGAGCACCGTTGCATCAGCCCCGGCAGCCTGCTTGTACCAAGGGCGTGCGGTGGGGTCGTAGTCGGGCGGCAGGTTCTGCTTTTCCGAAAACACCGTGCGCTTGTCGGCATAGCCGAAATAGGTGGTGTGAAAGCTGCCTGCCTTGGCCAGCATGAAGAGCGGCTTGGCGGCGTCCGCATCGTCCAGCGCCGCAGCGGCTGACTCGACCACGGCTGCCTTGCTGCGTGCCCAGTCGCGCAGGGCGTCGATGTGGCTATGTGCCAGCGCCTGCGACTGCGCCGTGAGCGAAGCGTAGGCCTGAGAACGCGCGTTGAGGTAGTTGGCCACGGTCAGGGCCACAAGCCCCGCCACCAGGCAAGCCACCGACACCAGCAGAATCTGTCCCTTGAGAGTTTTCAGAAGCGACATCGAGCACCTCCTCATTCGCCCGCACGGGCGGTTGCCGACGATGTTACTTCCTGTATCACCCTACTCCAGTGGGGGTAATTGCGGAGAGACGATGCGGCCGGTCGCCCGGGCCAGAAAGTAAAAACGGCCCCTCAGGGCCGTTTTTGCGGTGCTCGTGGTGCAGCAAAGCTGCGCCCTGTGGTGTCTCAGCGGCTGTCCGCCTTGGTATCGCTGAAGCGGCCGTAGCTTTGCAGACGCTCGTAGCGGCGGTCGAGCAGGTCCTTGGTCTTGAGGTCGGCCACCTGGCGGAAGGCATCACCCAAAGCGCGCTTGAGGAACGCGGCCATCTGCTTGTGGTCGCGGTGGGCACCGCCCACCGGCTCGCTCACGATCTTGTCCACCAGGCCCAGGGCCTTCAGGCGGTGGGCGGTGATGCCCAGGGCGTCGGCGGCTTCTTGCGCCTTGTCGCTGGTCTTCCAGAGGATGGAGGCGCAGCCCTCGGGGCTGATCACGGAATAGATGGCGTATTGCAGCATCACGACCTGGTCGGCCACGCTGATGGCCAGTGCGCCGCCCGAGCCGCCTTCGCCGATGATGGTGGTGATGATGGGCACTTCAAGCTGCGCCATCTCGAAGATGTTGCGGCCGATGGCCTCGGACTGGCCGCGCTCCTCGGCGTCGATGCCGGGGTAGGCGCCCGGTGTATCGACAAAGGTGAACACGGGCAGCTTGAACTTCTCGGCCGTCTTCATCAGGCGCAGGGCCTTGCGGTAGCCCTCGGGCTTGCTCATGCCAAAGTTGCGCATGGCGCGCTCCTTGGTGTCGCGCCCTTTCTGGTGGCCCAGCACCATGCAGGCGTGGCCGTTGAAACGCGCCAGGCCGCCCACGATGGACAGGTCGTCCGCGTAGTGGCGGTCGCCGTGCAGCTCCACGAAGTCGGTGAAGATGTCGCGCACGTAGTCGAGCGTGTAGGGGCGCTCGGCATGGCGGGCGATCTTGGTGATCTGCCAGGGCGACAGCTCGGCGTAGATGTCTTTGGTGAGCTGCTGGCTCTTCTTGCTGAGCTGGTCGATCTCTTCCGAGATATCGACGGCGCTCTCGGTCTGCACGTAGCGCAGTTCTTCAATTTTGGATTCGAGTTCCGCAATGGGCTGTTCAAAATCCAGAAAGGTCTTTTTCGCCAACGTTTTTCTCCTAGGGTCGCACCCCGCAGGGCTGCCACGAATGGCACGCACTGTAACCGACATGTAACGGGTTTTGTAAAACGCGTCGGGCAGCGCCGGTCGTTCAATACGCCACGGGCAGGGGGGCAATCGATCGCCAAATATACCAAGTCGCCACGCTGCACCAGGGCTTCCAGGCCTCGGCCACCTCGCGGGCGTCGCTGCGGCTCACGGGGTCGCCCGAGAAGTAATTTTGGCTGATTCCGTTGATCAGCCCCACATCGTCCAGGGGCAAAACATTGGGCCGCGTCAAATAGAAGATCAAAAACATCTCGGCCGTCCAGCGGCCAATGCCACGGATGGCCACCAGCTCGGCAATGATGGCCTCGTCGTCCATGGCCGCCCAGTCCTTGACGTGCAGCTTGCCGCCGTCAAAGTGCAGGGCCAGGTCCACCAGGTAGTCCACCTTGCGGGCCGACAAGCCTGCGCCGCGCATGTCGTCGACCTTGAGCTTGAGCACGCTGGCGGGCTTCATGCTGCGCGGCAACTGGGCAAAACGCTCCCACACCGTTTGCGCGGCTTTCACCGACACCTGCTGCCCCACGATGGAGCGCGCCAGCGTGGTGAAAGCGTCGCCACGCGTTTGCAGCGCCGCGTCGCCAAACTGCGGGATCAGGCGCTTCATCACCCGGTCCTTCTTCATCAGGTGTTTGCACGCCTCGGCCCAGTAAGCGGGCGTGGCGTGCTCCTGCGGAGGCTCCACGACCTCGCTTGCTATCTTTTTAGAAGCTGCCACCGCTTAACCCACCTGCCCTAGTGACATATTTCGCTTAAAACAAAGGCTCACTGCGCAGCTTCCCAGGTCGTGCCCGCTGCCGAATCCTTGAGCACGATGCCCTGGGCCAGCAGCGCCTGGCGAATGCGGTCGGCCTCGGCAAAGTTCTTGGCGGCCTTGGCGGCGGCGCGTGCGGCAATCTGCGCCGCGATGTCGGCTTCGTTCACGCCAGCACCTGCCTGCAGGAAGGCCTTGGGGTCGCCTTGCAGCAGCCCCAGGCAGCCGCCCAGCGCCTTGAGCAGCCCGGCCAGCTCGGCCGAGCGGGTCTTGTTGACCTCGCCTGCCAAGTCGAACAGCACCGCCACAGCCTCGGGCGTGCCAAAGTCCTCGTCCATCGCGGCCTTGAAGCGCGCTGCGTAGGGGTTGGCCCAATCGATGGCCGTCACGTCTGCCGGAGTCACCAGGCTCAACGCCGTGTACAGGCGCTTCAAAGCCTGGCGTGCGTCGTCCAGGTGTGCGTCGCTGTAGTTCAGCGCACTGCGGTAGTGGGCGCGCACGATGAAAAAGCGCACCGTCTCCGCGTCGTAGCTTTTGAGCACGTCGCGGATGGTGAAGAAGTTGCCCAGGCTCTTGGACATCTTCTCGTTGTCCACGCGCACAAAGCCGTTGTGCACCCAGAATTTGGCCAGGGGCTTGCCCGTGGCGCCTTCGCTCTGGGCGATTTCGTTCTCGTGGTGGGGGAACTGCAGGTCCGCCCCGCCGCCGTGGATGTCAAAGGTATCGCCCAGCGTGGCGCAACTCATGGCCGAGCACTCGATGTGCCAGCCGGGGCGGCCGGTGCCAAAAGGGCTGGCCCACTGGGCTTCGGGCGGCTCACCCTCCTTGGAGGACTTCCACAGCACGAAGTCGAGCGGGTCTTCCTTGCCACCCTCCACAGCCACGCGCTCGCCAGCGCGCAGCTCGTCAAGCGACTTGCCCGAGAGCTTGCCGTAGCCCGCAAACTTGCGAACGGAGTAGTTCACATCGCCACTGCTGGCACGATAGGCCAAGCCCTTGTCTTCGAGTCGGCCAATGAGCGAGAGCATCTGCGGCACGTATTCAGTGGCGCGGGGCTCGATGGACGGCGGCTCGATGTGCAGGCGCCCGATGTCCTCGTGCATGGCCGCGATCATCTCGTCGGTGAGCTGGCGAATGGTGATGCCCCGCTCCAGCGCGCGCTTGATGATCTTGTCGTCGATGTCGGTGATGTTGCGCACGTAAGTGACGCGGTAACCACTGTTTTTCAGCCAGCGCTGCATCACATCGAACGCCATCATCATGCGGGCGTGGCCGATGTGGCACAGGTCATAGATGGTCATGCCGCATACATACATGCGCACATGGCCGGGTTCGAGCGGGGAAAATTCCTCCAATGCACGCGACAGCGTGTTGTAGATGCGCAAACTCATGGGGTTTCAGTCACGGGGGATGGGGTGGTTGGGTGAAAAAATCACCCGGCAGCAAAGGGCGAGAGCCCTCGGCGGGGGTTGGCCCGGCAAGGGGCCTTCAGCGAAATCACCCGTGGCAACAGCGTACCGTCATGACAACCCCCTCAGCTACAATCCGCCGCAGTATAAGCCCCCGCCCCAGCGGGCCGCTGCTCAACCCCCCCGGAATCCCCATGAAGCCTGTCCTGCGCACCCTTCCACAACTCCTTCGCCTCGTGGCGCTGACCGCGCTGCTGGGCACGGGCGTGGCCCATGCCGACGACTACACGGAGATTACCCAGCTGATCAAGACGGGCAAGGCCGCCGAAGCGCTTGCCAAGGCCGACCAGCGCCTGGCAGCCACCCCGCGCGACCCGCAATTGCGTTTTCTGCGCGGCGTGGCGCAGGCTGACAGCGGCAAACAAAGCGACGCCATCGCCACCTTCACCAAGCTGACGGAAGAGTACCCCGAGCTGCCCGAGCCCTATAACAACCTGGCCGTGCTCTATGCCAACCAAAACCAGTTGGACAAGGCGCGCACGGCGCTGGAGATGGCGATCCGCACCAATCCCAGCTACGCCACCGCGCACGAAAACCTGGGCGACATCTACGCCAAGCTGGCCAGCCAGGCCTACAACAAGGCCCTGCAGCTTGATGCCGCCAATGCCGGCACGGTCAAACCCAAGCTGGCACTGATCCGGGAGCTGTTCTCCACCGACGCCGCCAGCAAGTCTGCCCGCCCGACCGCAGCGGCGCCAGCACCTGCGCCCGCCGTAGTAGTAACCCAGCGCCCAGCACCCGCACCAACCCCGGCCCCCGCAACAGCAACAACGCCGCCAGCAGCGGCAGCGCCAGCACCCGCCCCGGCCCCAGCGGCCACACCAGCGCCCGCCCCCGCTGCGGCCAACGAGGCATCCACCCAGGCCGTAACAACCGCCGTGCAGGCCTGGGCCGCCGCCTGGGCTGCCCAGGACATGAAGGCCTATCTGGCCGCCTACGACAAGACCTTCGACCCGCCTGGCCGCCAAGCCCGTGCCGCCTGGGAAAAAGAACGCGAAGCACGCATCGTGGGCAAATCCAAGATCAGCGTGAAGCTGTCCAACCTGACGGTGTCGGTCCAGGGCGACAAGGCCACGGCCCGCTTTCGGCAGGCCTACAGTGCCGACACGCTCAATGTGACCAGCCGCAAGACGCTGGAATTGGTCAACAACAACGGCCGCTGGGCCATCGTCCGCGAATCCACGGGCGGTTGATCGTGAGCCCCAACGCGGCGCCTGCGCCTCTCGCGCGGGCTTTTTTTTTGCTTTGACCCGAAACCCGATTCCGCGCATGTCCGTGCATTCGTCCGCACCAGGCCGCCTGGCGGTAACCGCCGCCCTGTGCCTGGCAGGCCTCTTGCTGGCCGCCCCCGCGATGTCCCAGGGCGACAAGGAGAAGAAGAAGCGACGCGCATCATCCTCGCCGCCGCCTGTCTCCACCGCCGTCCTACGCGACGGCCAGGCCGAGGCGCGCCTGATGGCCGTGTACAAGCTCGTGGCCGAAGGCCGGGGCCGCGAGGCCCTGGTGAAAGCCGAAAGCCTGGCGCGCGACTACCCCAACTTTCAGTTGGCGCAGCTTGCCGTGGGCGATCTGCTGATGTCGCGCACGGGGCCCATCCGCCAACTGGGCGACGTGCCCGCCGACTCCGACGCGGCCCGCAGCAGCCAGACGTCCGCCACCCTCACCGAGCTGCGCACCGAATCGCGCCAACGGGTGGACGCACAACGCATCCGCCCGCCCGACAACAGCGTTCCGGCCCAGTTCCTGGAGCTGTCGCCCCGCTCGCGCCACGCGATCGCGGTAGACGCCTCGCGCTCGCGCCTGTACCTGTTTGAAAACACCGCCAAGGGCCTCAAGCTGGTGGCCGACTACTACGCTTCGGTGGGCAAGCTCGGTATCGAAAAAGTGGTGGAAGGCGACCAGCGCACGCCGCTCGGCGTGTACTTCATCACCAGCCGCCTGGATCCCGCCACGCTCAAGGACTTCTACGGCGCGGGCGCCCTGCCCATCAACTACCCCAACCCGCTCGACCAGAGCCGGGGCAAAACCGGCAGCGGCATCTGGCTGCATGGCACGCCGCCCGACCAGTTCGCGCGTGCCCCTCTGGCCACCGATGGCTGCCTGGTGCTCTCCAACCCCGACCTAGAGCGCATCCTGCGCACAGTGGAGCCGCGCAGCACCCCCGTGGTCATTGCGCGCCAGTTGCAGTGGGTGCAGCCACAAAGCGTGTCGGCCGAACGAAAATCGTTCGAAGCCGTGCTCAACGCCTGGCGCACCGCCAAATCCGAGGGCGACATGAAGCGCCTGCTGGGCTTTTATGCTCCGGACTTTCAAACCTACCGCAACAAGCCCCTGGACGAGTGGAGCCAGGTGCTGCAGGCCGAGGCCCAAGCGCTGAAAGGCCGGGAACTCCAGCTCAAGGACAAGTCTTACCTGCGCTGGACCGATTCCGCCGACACCATGGTGGTAACGTTTGGCGAAGTCGCCAAAGGCGCCCGCACAGGCCCCACCAAGCGCCAGTACTGGACGCGGCGGGGCCAAAATTGGCAGATATTTTTCGAAGGAGTAATAGGATGATTTCCAGAAGAAACTCGACCCTGGCGCTTGCTGGTATTGCGCTTGCAGCTATTTTTTCAATAGCGCCTGCCCACGCACAGGACGCGCCCAAGGTCAAGCTCGCCACCTCGATGGGTGACATCGTGGTGCAGCTCGATGCTGCCAAGGCGCCCAAGACGGTCGAGAACTTCCTGGCCTATGTGAACAGCAAGCACTACGACGGCACCGTCTTTCACCGCGTGATCGACGGCTTCATGATCCAGGGCGGCGGCTTCACGGCCGACATGCAACAAAAGCCCACCAAGGCCCCCATCGCGCTCGAAGCCAAGAACGGCCTCAAGAACGACACCTACACCATTGCCATGGCCCGCACGAGCGACCCCAACTCGGCCACCTCGCAGTTCTTCATCAACGTGAAGGACAACGCCATGCTCAACGCCCCCAGCCCTGACGGCCACGGCTACACCGTGTTCGGCAAGGTGGTGGAAGGCACCGCCGTAGTGGACAAGATCAAGGCCGTGGCCACCGGCAACAAGGGCGGCCACCAGAACGTACCCTCCACCCCCGTCACCATCAACTCCGCCTCCGTGGTGAAGTGACCGGTTGATTCCCCTTTTTCAGAAAGAAACACTGCCATGAGCAACCCCAAAGTTGAACTGCACATCACCGGCCACGGTGTCATCACCCTCGAACTCGACGCCGCCAACGCGCCCAAGTCCACCGAGAACTTTCTGGCCTACGTGAACAAGGGCCACTACAACAACACCATCTTCCACCGCGTGATCCCCGGATTCATGGTGCAAGGCGGCGGCTTCGAGCCCGGCATGACCCAAAAGGGCACCGACGCTCCTATCGAAAACGAAGCCAAGAACGGCCTCAAGAACGCCAACTACACCGTGGCCATGGCCCGCACGAGCGACCCACACTCGGCCACTGCCCAGTTCTTCATCAACGTGGCCGACAACGGCTTTTTGAACCACACGGCTCCCTCGGCCCAGGGCTGGGGCTATGCCGTGTTCGGCAAGGTGGTGGACGGCGCCGACGTGGTGGACAAGATCAAGGCCGTGGCCACGGGCCGCAAGGGCTTCCACGACGACGTGCCCAAGGAAGACGTGGTGATCGAAAAAGCGGTCGCCCTCTGACCTGACGTCAGCCCCGTGACCCCGACCGTGCCCCGGTTCGAGGAGCTTGCCGCTCCTTCGCACTGGCGCACAGTCGAGTTCATTTCGGACCTGCACCTGCAGGCCAGCGAGCCCGCCACCGTGGCCGCATGGCGGCACTACCTGCAGACCACCGAGGCCGACGCCCTCGTCATCCTGGGCGACCTGTTCGAGGTCTGGGTGGGCGACGACGCCATCCTGGAGCCCGGCAGCTTCGAGGCCGAAGGCTGCGCTGCCCTGCAAGCAGCGGCGCAGCGCCTGCCCGTGTACTTCATGCACGGCAACCGCGACTTTCTGGCCGGATCGGCGTTTCTTGCCCACTGCGGCATCACCGGCCTGGCAGACCCCACCGTACTGGTGTTTGGCGGCCAGCGCGTCGTGCTCAGCCATGGCGATTTGCTGTGCCTGGACGATGTGGACTACCAGCGTTTTCGGGTGCAGGCGCGCAGCAGCGAGTGGCAGGATCGTTTTCTGGCCCAGCCCCTGGCCACGCGCCGTGCGCAAGCGCGCGGCATACGGCAAGAGAGCGAAGCGCGCAAACATTCAGGCGCCAGCTATGCCGACGTGGACCACCCCGCCGCCATTGCCTGGCTGCAAGCCGCTGGCGCCCACACGCTGATCCACGGCCACACCCACAAGCCCGCCAGCCACCTGCTGGCCCCTGGCTTGCAGCGCGTGGTGCTCAGCGACTGGGACGCTGCCGCATTACCACCCCGTGCGGAAATACTGCGTTTGTCCAGCGCGGGCTTGGAACGGGTCACACTGGCCCCCAAGTAGATGCGATCATGAACTGCGCAGGTGCACTCCCTGCGACCTGATCGCCATGCCCCCTTTTCTCAACCGGCTCTGGCGCCGCGTGCGCTCCACCGTGGCCCCTGTGCCCGACATCTCGGCCACGCTGTGGCTGCAAACCCTGCAGCGCTACCCGTTTTTGGCTGCGCTCTCACTGCACGACCAGTCCAAGCTGCGTGCGCTCAGCGCCCTTTTTCTGCACCACAAGGAATTCCACGGCGCCCACGGCCTGGTGGTGACCGACGCCATGGCCATCGACATCGCGGCCCAGGCCTGCCTGCCCCTGCTGCATTGGGGCGACCCCGCCAAGGCGCTCGCCTGGTACGACGACTTCGTCACCATCGTGCTGCACCCCGGCGAAGCCGTGGCGCGCCGCCAGACGGTGGACGAAGCCGGCGTGGTGCACGAACACACCCAGGTGCTGCTGGGCGAGGCGATGGAGCGCGGCCCCATCATGCTCAGTTGGCAACATGTGGCCAACGCCACCGAGAACACGGCGCGCGGCCACAACGTGGTGGTGCATGAGTTTGTGCACAAGCTCGACATGAAAAGCGGCCAGCCCAACGGCTGCCCGCCCCTGCCCGCAGGCTTCATGGGCGCACGCACCGGCCGCGCCGCCTACGAAGCCTGGTGGAACGCCTGGGAGCCCGCCTACCAGGATTTTCGCGAGCGCGTGATCCTGGCCGAGCGTTTTGGCGCCGAACGCCCCTGGCTGGACGCCTACGGCGCCACGTCACAATCCGAGTTCTTCGCCGTGGCCTGCGAGGCGTATTTCGTGAACCGCGAGCGGTTCGCGCAGGAGTTTGCCGTGCTGATGCCGGTGCTGGATGCGTTTTTCCGGCGTGGGCCGGGCAGCCCATGAGCAGCCCCGGCGTCGCCTTGCTCAGAATGCTATGTTTTTAATAGCTATTAGCACTTGATGAATAAGCGCTAGAGCCATAAAACACTACAAACCCAAGGCAGCGCGCGCAGCCCGCGCCACCGCCTGGGCATCCACCCCAAAGAACCCGCGCAGCGCGGCCCGCGTATCGCTGCGGCCAAAACCATCCGTGCCCAGGGTGAGGTAGCGGCGCCCCTCGGGCATGAAGGCGCGCACCGTCTCGGGCACAGCGCGCACGTAGTCGGTGGCGGCGATCACGGGGCCTGCCGTGGCGACCAGTTGTTGGGCCAGCCATGGGGTGCCGGGCTCTGCGTCGCCCGCCAGCCAGCGCTGCTCGCAGGCCACGCCGTCGCGGGCCAACTCGCTCCAGCTGGTGACGCTGAGCACGGTCACATCCACGCCTTCGCTCGCAAGCAGCTCGGCAGCCTTGACCACCTCGGTCAGGATGGCGCCGGAGCCTAGCAGGGTGACGGATTTTGATGAAACAGCGGCCTCGCGCTTGTCCATCAAGCGCGGATAGCTCCTGAAAACATAGCAACCACGCAGCACACCCTCGGCGGCGCCTTCGGGCAGGTCGGGCTGGGCGTAGTTTTCGTTCATCAGCGTGACGTAGTAGAAAACGTCACGCTGCTCGACCAGCATCTCGCGCATGCCCGCGTCGATGATGACGGCCAGCTCGCCCGCGTAGGCGGGGTCGTAGGCCTTGCAGTTGGGGATGGTGGCGGCCACGAGGTGGCTGCTGCCGTCTTGGTGCTGCAGGCCCTCGCCGCCCAGCGTGGTGCGGCCCGAGGTGGCGCCCAGCAGAAAGCCGCGTGCGCGCTGGTCGGCGGCAGCCCAGATGGCGTCGCCCACGCGCTGGAAGCCGAACATCGAGTAGTAGATGTAAAACGGCAGCATGGCCAGGCCGTGCACGCTGTAGCTGGTGGCGGCCGCCGTCCAGCTTGCAATCGCACCCGCCTCGCTGATGCCTTCTTCGAGGATCTGGCCGTCGAGCGCCTCGCGGTAGGAGAGCACCGAGCCGATGTCCTCGGGCGCGTAGCGCTGACCCACGCTGCTGTAGATACCGACCTGCTTGAACAGGTTGGCCATGCCGAAGGTGCGCGCCTCGTCGGCCACGATGGGCACGATGCGCGGGCCCAGTTGCGCGTCTTTCAGCAAGGTGCCCAGCATGCGCACAAAGGCCATGGTGGTGCTCATCTCCTTGCCGTCTGCCGCCAGGGCGAACTGCGCGTACTGGGCGATGGCGGGCACGGGCACCACGTCGCAGGCGGTTTCGCGGCGCGGCAGCGCACCGCCCAGGGCGGCGCGGCGGTCGCGCAGGTACTGCATTTCGGGGCTGTCGTCGGCGGGTTTGTAGAAGGCCAGGTTCTTGGCCTGCTCATCAGACAGCGGCAGGTTGAAGCGGTTGCGGTATTCGATGAGGTCGGTCTCGTCGAGCTTCTTCTGGCTGTGCGTGGTCATCTTGCCCTGCCCGGCCTGGCCCATGCCGTAGCCCTTTTTGGTGTGGGCCAGGATGACGGTGGGCTGGCCCTGGTGGGCGCTGGCTGCGGCGTAGGCGGCGTGGATCTTCACCAGGTCGTGGCCGCCGCGCTTCAAGCGGTCGATCTGCTCGTCGGTCATGCCCTGGGCCAGCGCGGCCAGCTCAGGGTTCTGGCCAAAGAAGTTGTCGCGGTTGAAGCGGCCGTCCTTGGCGGCGAAGGTTTGCATTTGCCCATCGACCGTGCCTTCGAGCGTGCGCACCAGCGCGCCAGTCAGGTCGCGGGCGAACAGGCCGTCCCAGTCGCTGCCCCACACGAGCTTGACCACGTTCCAGCCCGCGCCCGCAAACAGGCGCTCCAGCTCGTCGATGATGCGGCCGTTGCCGCGCACCGGGCCGTCAAGCCGCTGCAGGTTGCAGTTGACCACCCAGACGAGGTTGTCGAGCCCCTCGCGCGCGGCCAGGGTCAGCGCGCTCATGCTTTCGGGCTCGTCCATCTCGCCGTCGCCAAACACGCCCCACACCTTGCGCTGGCCGCAGTCGAGCAGGTTGCGGTGCGTGAGGTAGCGCATGAAACGCGCGTGGTAGATGCTGCTGATGGGCCCGATGCCCATGGAGCCGGTGGGGAACTGCCAAAAGTCGGGCATGAGCCACGGGTGCGGGTAGCTGGAGAGCCCCTGCGCGCCCACGCCAGGCGCCGTGATTTCCTGCCGGTAGTGCTGCAGGTCGTTCTCGCTCAAACGCCCTTCGAGGAAGGCGCGTGCATACACGCCCGGTGCGCTGTGCGGCTGGAAAAACACCAGGTCGCCCCGGTGCTGCCCCTGCGCCGTGCCCTCGCGGGCTCGGAAGAAGTGGTTAAAGCCGGTCTCGAACAAATCCGCCGCGCTGGTGTAGCTGGCGATGTGGCCGCCCAGCTCGCCATAGGCTTGGTTGGCGCGCACCACCATGGCCAGCGCGTTCCAGCGCATCAGCGAGGCCAGCCGCTCTTCGATGGCCAGATCGCCCGGGAAGGCAGGCTGCGCCTGTGCCGCCACGGTGTTCACATAGGGCGTGTTGAGCTGCGGCTGCCAGCCCACGCGCTGGGCGCGGGCCAGGCGCACCAGTTCTTCCAGCACGAAGCGCGCGCGCTCGGGGCCTTCGGTGGCAACCAGGGCCAGGAAGGCCTCGCGCCATTCGGCGGTTTCTTGCGGATCGATGTCAGCCAGGGTGGCGAGCAGATGGGTGGGCAGTGGGGCGTTCATGGGAGCACACTGTAGAAGGGTTGAGCAAAAATGTGATGCCGTAACACGAAGATTCACCGTCTTTAAAAGCACAATATGCCGCATCAACAAAATATTGCAGCATATGAAGCTTGACGCCACCGATCTGCGCATTCTGGCCGAGTTGCAGGCCGACGGCGCGCTCTCCAACGTGGAGCTGGCGCGGCGCGTGCACCTGTCGCCCTCGCCCTGCCTGGCGCGTGTGAAGGCGCTGGAGGCCGGGGGTGTAATCGCCCGCTACGTGGCCCTGGCCAACGCGACCGCGCTGGGCCTGGGGCTCAATGTGTTCATCAGCATCAGCCTGAAAACGCAGAGCAAAGAGGCGCTGGCCGACTTCGAGCTGCGCATTGCCGAGCAGGACGAGGTGATGGAGTGCTACCTGATGAGCGGCGACTCCGACTACCTCATCCGCGTGGCGCTGGCCGACATCGCGGCGCTGGAGCGCTTCATCCTGGAGCGGCTTACACCGCTGCCGGGCATCGAGAAGATCCGCTCCAGCTTCGCGCTCAAGCAGGTACGCTACAAAACGGCTTTGCCGCTGCCGCCGCAGGCACCGGCTCGGCCTTGAAGCCCAGCGCCTGCGCCAGGTCGAGCGCCTGGCCGATGTCGGCCAGCAGGTCGTCCAGATCTTCCAGCCCCACCGACAGGCGCACCAGCCCTTCGGCAATGCCGTGCGCGGCGCGCTGCTCGGGCGTGTAGGTGGAATGTGTCATGCTGGCCGGGTGCTGGGCCAGGGTTTCGGCGTCGCCCAGGCTCACGGCGCGGGTAACGAGTTGCAGCGCATCCATGAAGCGCACGCCCGCCTGCAGGCCGCCGCGCAGTTCAAAAGCGATCATGCCGCCCATCTGGCGCATCTGCTGCTTGGCCAGTGCATGTTGCGCAAAACCGGGCAGGCCGGGGTAGTGCACGGCAGCCGCTGCCGGGTGGGCAGCGATGAACTCCGCCACCTTCTGCGCGCTCTGGCAGTGGCGGTCCATGCGCAGCGTCAGGGTCTTGAGGCCGCGCATCACCAGGTGTGCGTCCTGGGCCGACATCACCGCGCCGGTCATGTCTTTCAAACCGTACAGCCGCACGCGCTGGGCCAGTTCGGCGTCGGCAAACACAGCGGCGCCCGCCGTCAGGTCGCCATGGCCGCCGAGGTATTTGGTCATGGAGTGCACGCTCACATCGGCACCCAGCAGCAGGGGCTGCTGCAGGTAGGGCGTGCAGTAGGTGTTGTCCACCACCGCCCTTGCGCCGTGGGCGTGCGCCAGGGCCGACACGGCCGCGATATCCACCAGGCGCATGTTGGGGTTGGCCGGGGTTTCGAGGTACACCACGCGGGTCTGGGGGCTCAGCGCCTCGGCCACGTTGGCAAGATTGGTCATGTCCACGTGCCGCACCTTCACGCCAAAGCGGGTCAGGCCATGGTTCAGAAACGAAAACGTGCAGCCATAGAGCGTGAGGTCGGCCAGCACCTCATCGCCCGGCTCCAGCATGGACCACAGCGTGGCCGTGATCGCCCCCATGCCCGAGCCGAACACCACGGCGCCCGCGCCCTCTTCCAGCGCGGCCAGCCGCCCTTCGAGCAGCGCCAGCGTGGGGTTGGCGATGCGGGTGTAGAAGTAGCCGGGCTCCTCGCCCGCGAAACAGCGCGCGCCGTAGGCCACATCGGGGAAGGCATAGGTGGCCGAGGTGTGGATGGGCGGCACCAGCGCGCCCTGGTGGTCGGCCGGGTTGTAGCCGTGGTGGATGGCGCGGGTGCTGAAGCCGTTGGCGGTTTTGCGGGTCATGTCTTCTTGTCTCCTGTGGTGCCAGCCAAGGGGGCTGGATGGAGAGATTCTTGAACCCATGGCGGGGCAATATTTCGCCATATTTACCCAATAATCGCATTCAAAGGGCAAAATTTGCCCCAAACCCTCCACCAACATCATGGACACCTACCCGCTCGACCCCGTGGACCGCACCCTGCTCAACGCCCTGCAGCGCGATGGCCGCGCCACCGTGGGCGATCTGGCCGAGGCGGTGTCGCTGTCCACCTCACCCTGCTGGCGGCGCGTGCGGGCGCTGGAAGAAGCGGGCGTCATCGCGGGCTACCACGCCCATCTGCACCGCCAGCGCGTGGGCTGGGGCGTGCTGGGTTTTGTGCAACTGGCGCTGCACGACCACACCGCCGACACCACCTCGGCCCTGGAGCGCGAGGTGATGGCCATGCCGCAGGTGTTGTCGTGCCACAACCTCTCGGGCCGGTACGACTATCAGCTGGAGGTGGTGGCGGCCGACCTGGAATCGTTTGCCGACTACGTGCGCACCCATGTGCGCAGCCTGCCGGGCGTGCGCGAGATCTCGACGAGCTTCTCGCTCAAGGAGGTCAAGCGCACCATGGCGCTGCCGGTGTAAGCCCCGGCGCGCCCTGCATCACTGCTTGGGCGGCAGCTCGCTGGTGGCGATGCGGCGGCGCAGTTCGCGGACCAAGGCCTTGGCGCGGGCCTCGTTGGCGGGGCCCATGCGCAGCAGGATCTTTTGCCCGCTGGGCAGTGCTTCGAGCGCCGGGTCGGCAAACTCATAACGCACCCAGGGGCGCAGGTTGGCCACCTCGGTGTTCACGGGCGTGAGCTTCACCATCAGCGGGCCGGTGGGCTCGGGGGTGCGTAGCAGGTCGTCCAGCACCGCCACCAGTCGGTCGTTGAAGTAGCGCTTGGGGTAGCCCAGTTCTTCATACGCTTGCTGGAACAGCGGGTACAGCCGCGCATACAAGGCCACGGCAGGCTCCAGCGGCACGGCCTCGGCAAAAGCCAGAAAGGCGTTGTAGCGGGCCGCGTTGGCGGCGGCGATGGGTGTGGGCCCGTTGCCCCCGCCATCCACCACGAACCGCTGGGGCATGGGGTGCACCGGCCACATGCGCGACGGGGCCTGGGCGCGGCCCAGGTTGTCCACCGTGGCCACCACGCGGCGGATGAAACCATCAGTCAGCAAAAACGACAGCATCTTCTCGCGCCCGACCAGTTCTGCCAGCAGCTCGGCCACCCGCGCATCAGACTGCGCCAGCGCAGGCAAGGCCGCTTCGGGCGGGGCGAGTGCGTCCACAGGGTTCTGCGGGCCAGATGCTTCGGGCAGGGGCGGTGGCGCCACGGGCGCCTCAGGCGCTGCAGCCACGGGCGGCGCCACGGCGGGGGGCGCCGCCGCGCGCAGCCAGAACCACCAGGCGACACCGGCCGCCACGGCGCAGGCCAGCAAGATGGTGATGATCCAGGGGAACGCCCTGCTGCGCTCTGGCGCGGGGCGGAACTCGGCGGTGTCTTGATCGGGCATCAGGTCTCCTTAAAGCGCGGAACAACCCTTGTCCGACAGGCCAGAGCGCCAAGCGTTCCCCCGTTGCGCCACAAAGGCCGGCGTGCACTCAGCGCAAGCGGATGGCGGCAAAGCCTATTCCGTCTTCTTCCACTTGATCTGAAACTCGATCTCTTGGGCGCCGTCCCCGCGTTCATGCTCGATGTTGTAGGTCGCCCGAACGGGCACATAGATCCTCTCACCGGCAATCTGTATCTCGAATTGCTCGCCCGCCTCCAGGCAGTCAGCGAGGCGGCGAAGCTTCGATACGAACTCACTGATGGGGTACGTCTTTTCTATGTCGCGGCTGTCTGGCATGGGCGTCCTTTCGTCCTTATAAGGTCTTGAACCTAGAAACCGCAGTTGGCCGCTTGTTGATCTTCGTAAGTTCCTCTGGGCACAGCACTTTTTGGCTTCGAGCACGTTCACCTGTTTGGTTACACCGCTATGCGCCCGCCAGCACCACGCTCAGCGCACCATGCGGCGTTGCTCGTCCTTGCGGGCATGAGCCCACTGCGTCCTCGCGCCTTGCCTGGCACGCCGATCGTGGCACTGGCGAGCGCATCCAACTGCGGTTTCTAGGTTAAAAGTCTAACGGGAGCGCCGTCAAAACGCCGTGGGCGTGGCCGACAGCGCCTCCAGCCAGGCCACCGTGGCCGCCAGCTCCGCCGGCCGGATCTCGTGCGCGCCGGGGAACTCGTGGTACGCCACCGTCACCGGCAGGGGCGCCATGTGGCGCGCAATGGCCTGCGCGCTGGCCAGCGGGATCACGTTGTCCTGTGTGCCGTGGCTGAGCCACAGTTGTTTGCCGCGCAGCGCATCGGCAGGCGCCGTGAGCGGCACCACCTGCGGCAACAGGCGGCTGTGCCACACCAGGCCCGCCTGCAGCAGCGCGGGCCGGGTCAGCAGCAGCGACAGCGCCATGATGCCGCCCTGGCTGAAGCCGCCCACCACCACGCGCTCGGGCGGAATGCCCAGTTGCTCGGCGGCAGACTCAACGGCCTGTGCCACCAGGGCGCGGCTTTGGGCCTCTTGCGGCTCGTTGATGGTGCGCTCGCCATTGGGCTCGATAGAAAAGTCAAACCAGGCATGCGCGCCCGGCCCCATGCGATACGGCGCGCGCAGGCTGAGCACATGAAAACGCCCAGGGATCTGCGGCGCCAGGCTGAACAGGTCCTGCTCGTTGCTGCCCACGCCGTGCATCAGCACCAGCAGCCAGGGGCGGGGAGTGTTTGCGGCCGCAGGTCGCTGCAAAAAAGTGAGCGGTAGATGAAGCATATATAAGCGCCAGAGGCAGTTTTTATTGATAAAAAGGCTCAATGCACGGGATGCAGCGCAAATGCATCCATCGACAGCATGCTGTACATCACCTCGCGGCTCAAGTAGTCGGCATGCAGGTCGTCGCCCGCCGCGCCCAGCGCAAAGAAGATGGGCAGAAAGTGGTCTTCGGTGGGGTGCGCGCGGAGGGCGTGCGGGGCCTGGCTGCGGTAGTTGAGCAGCGCCTTCATGTCGCCGCGCGCCAGCGCATCCTCGATCCAGCGGCTGAACTCCAGCACATAGGGCGCGGGTGCGCGCTCGCCACCAAAAAACTCGGCCAGGTTGTGCGTCATGCTGCCCGAGCCCAACACCAGCACGCCCTGGCTGCGCAGGCCGCGCAAGGCGGCGCCCAACGCATACACCTCGGCCGGACCCGCACCCACAGGCAAGGCCACTTGCACCACGGGCACATCGGCCTCAGGGAACAAATGCATCAGCGGCACCCAGGCGCCATGGTCAAAGGGGCGCGCGGCATCGCCCTGGGCGGCCACGCCCGCCGCCTGCAGCAGGCCCAGCACCTCTTGCGCCAGCGCGGGCGAGCCGGGGGCGGGGTACTGCAATTGGTACAGCGCAGGCGGAAACCCGCCAAAGTCGTGCCAGGTGGCAGGCTGCGGCCCGGTCATCACCTGCGCCGAGCGCGCCATCCAGTGCGGCGACATGACGACCACGCCGCGCAGACCGGGGTATTGCGCCCGAAGGCTGGTGCCCCACTGCGTGAGCGCTGGGCCGGTGGTGCCCGCATCCAGCGCAAACAGCGGCGCGCCGTGCGATACGAACAGCGCGGGCACCAGGGCTTCTGGCACAACAGGCGCCGTGGTGACGGGGGCAGAGGTGGAAACAGTGGCAGACATGGCGACTCCTTCGGTGAATGCCTTGACTGTAGAACTGTCGATCGACGAGACAAAGCCCATCTAATCGGACTGATTGTTCCGCCAGTAATGCCAATATGGCGCCAAAAGATACCGGTTTCAGGAGCCGTCGCGCACCCGGCCTCGCAACGCCTTGGTCTCGCTGCGCTGGGTTTTGCCTTGCAGCCGCCGCTGCTGCGAGCCATAGGTGGGCTTGGTGGCACGGCGCACGCGGGGCGGCACGGCCACGGTGTTGACCAGCGCGGTCAGGCGCTCCAGCGCATCGGCGCGGTTTTGCTCCTGGCTGCGGTATTGCTGGGCCTTGATGACCACCACGCCCTCTTGTGTGATGCGGGTGTCGCGCAGGGCCAGCAGGCGCTCCTTCACACCCTCGGGCAACGACGATGCCGCCACGTCAAAGCGCAGGTGCACGGCGCTCGACACCTTGTTGACGTTTTGCCCGCCCGCGCCCTGGGCGCGCATGGCGGTGATCTCCACCTCGGCCTCGGGCACCAAAAGGGGCACAAGGGCCATGCTGGGTGCTCGATCAGGCTGCTGGCTGCTGCTGCTGCGCCGCCAGCAACTGCGCCAGGCCGTCGATGGCCAGGCCGTAGCCCAGCACGCCAAAGCCACACATCACCGCCTTGGCCGCCGCCGCCATGTAGGAGTGGTGGCGGAACGCCTCACGCGCATGCACGTTGCTGATGTGCAGCTCGATCAGCGTGATGCCCGTGCCCTTGGTGGCATCGTGCAGGGCAATGCTGGTGTGGGTGTAGGCCCCGGCGTTGATCACCACGCCCGCCAACTCGCCCGCTGCGTGCAGGCGCCCCGCCTCATGGATCCAGTCCACCAGCGCGCCCTCGTGGTTGCTTTGGTGAAACCGCAGCGCAAAACCGTGGCGCTGGCAGGCGTCAGCGCAGAGCTTTTCCACATCGGCCAGCGTGGCGGCGCCATACACGGCGGGCTCGCGCGTGCCCAGCAGGTTCAGGTTGGGGCCATTGAGGACAAAAACGGTTTTTTTTGCAGACAACATGCTTCTCCGGGCTGAGCGCCCGCCACACCGGCGGACCCGAGTGCGCGATTATGCGTGCCCCATAAAAAAGCGGCCCCGAGGGACCGCTGTAAAAGGCAGCCTGTGCAACGCTGCCTGTGAGCGACTCGCGCCCAAGAGGTTGGTGGCCGATCAGCCAGGCGGGCTAGTCGTCGCGGTCCCAGTGGCGACCACCATAACCACGGCCGTGCCTGTAACCATGGTGGCGATGCCGGTAGCCATAGCCGCCGTAGTACACGGGCGGTGGTGGCGAGTAGTACACCGGAGGGGCGTTGTAGTACACGGGCCGGGGGGGCGCGTAATACACCGGAGGGGGCGGCGCCACGTACACCGGGGCGGGCGCATAGTAGCCATTGCTGGCGCCGATCACCACGCCGGGCACGCCAACACCCACCGACCAATGGACGTCACGGGCCTGGGCAGCGCCAGCACCGGCCAACAGGGCCAGCGCCACGCCAGCCGAGGCGGCCATGGCACGGATAGAACGGGTTATCGTCATGGAAATCTCCTTGTGAGTGAAGGCAGCCAGCCAAACGGACCCGCCTCACCGGTACATAACGCACCAAGTAGCCAAAAGGATGGCACAAAAGTGTCTTTACGTTGTGTCTGAACGTATACGCGCTCGTTTCAATGCGTAATGCATCACGAAACCGCCGCCTAAAATGGCTGGATGAGCACCCCCTCCCCCGCCAACACCGCCGCCAGCGCCGCCGCTGCAGCCCCAGAAACCGCCAAGACCAGCAACTTCCTGCGCCAGATCATCGAACATGACCTGGACAAAGGCACCTACGCCACCCGCCGCTGGGCCGGCTCCCCCGGCGACGCCGCCCACCATGCGGCCGGCCAGCCTGACCCCGCCAAGATCCGCACCCGCTTCCCCCCCGAGCCCAACGGCTACCTGCACATCGGCCATGCCAAAAGCATCTGCCTGAACTTCGGCCTGGCGCGCGACTACGGCGGCGTGTGCCACCTGCGCTTTGACGACACCAACCCCGAAAAAGAAGACACCGAATACGTCAACAGCATCATCGACGCGGTGCAATGGCTGGGCTTCGACTGGGCGCAACCGGGCAGCGCCCAGCCCTACCAGGCCAGCGACTATTTCGACTTCATGTACCGCGCCGCCGAATACCTGGTGCAAGCGGGCCACGCCTATGTGGACGAGCAGACGGTGGAGCAGATGCGCATCAACCGGGGCGACTTCAGCAAGCCCGGTGTGGACAGCCCCTTTCGCAGCCGCACCCCGGCCGAAAACCTGGCCCGGTTCCGCGAAATGCGCGATGGCCAGCACGAGGATGGATCGATGGTGCTGCGCGCCAAGATCGACATGGCCAGCCCCAACATCAACATGCGCGACCCGGCCATCTACCGCATCCGCCGCGCCACCCACCACAACACGGGCGACGCCTGGTGCATCTACCCCATGTACACCTACGCGCACCCCATCGAGGATGCGCTGGAGCAGATCACCCACAGCCTGTGCACGCTGGAGTTCGAAGACCAGCGCCCCTTCTACGACTGGCTGCTGGAGCGGCTGTGCGAAGGCGGCCTGCTGGCCAACCCCGCCCCGCACCAATACGAATTCGCGCGCCTGAACCTCACCTACGTCATCACCAGCAAGCGCAAACTGGCCCAACTGGTGTACGACCACAAGGTCAGCGGCTGGGACGACCCCCGCATGCCAACAATAGTCGGCCTGCGCCGCCGTGGCTACACCCCCGCCGCACTGCAGATGTTCGCCGAGCGCATCGGCGTGACCAAGAGCGACAGCTGGATCGACTACGGCACCCTGGAAGGCTGCCTGCGCGAAGACCTGGAACTCAAGGCCCACCGCGGCATGGCTGTGCTCAACCCCGTCAAACTGGTGCTGACCAACTGGGACGAGGTGATGGGTGCAGGTCACCTGGAGCCCTGCAGCCTGCCCGCCCTGCCCCACCCGCCCGAAGGTGTGGAGAGCCCAGTGCGCCACTTCACCATCGGCAAAGAGGTGTGGATCGAGCGCGAAGACTTTGAAGAAGTGCCGCCCAAGGGCTACAAGCGTTTGTTCCCCGGCAACAAGGTGCGCCTGAAGGGCGGCTACGTCATCGAATGCACCGGCTGCACCAAAGACGCGGCAGGCAACATCACCGAAGTGCTGGCCACCGTGGTGCCCGACACCAAAAGCGGCACCCCCGGCGCCGACAGCGTGAAGGTCAAAGCCGCCATCACCTGGGTGGGCGTCGCCGACGGCGTGAACGCCGAAGTGCGCATGTACGACCGCCTGTTCCTCGATGCCCACCCCGACGCGGGTGGCAAGGACTTTATTGAAAGCCTGAACCCGAACAGCCTGAAGGTGGTGACGGCCATCGTGGAGCCGTCATTGGCGAATGCAAAGCCGGACGACAAGTTTCAGTTTGAGCGGCACGGGTACTTTGTGGCGGACCGCATTGACCACAAGGCGGGCAAGCCGGTGTTTAACTTGGCGGTGGGGTTGAAGGATTCTTGGGGCAAGTAATTTCCCTTGAATAAGAAAAAAGGGCCAGCAGATTTTGAGGTTTGCTGGCCTTTACTTTTAGGCCGCTGGCGGCTTTGAGTCCTGAGCTGCCGACGAGCGCCATTCCTCAAAGCGGTGGTCGACTCACAATCGACTCGCTCACAATCCTTAGCTAACCTCCAAGCAGCACTTCGTCAAAGACGCCGCGCTGGACAAAACCATCCGTGCGCGGTTTGGCGACACGCCGCGCGCCTTTGCGCAGGACGCGCTTGCGCAGTAAAGTAACCCTTCCGTAAGGAGCAGTCATGCACAACACCCAAGCCCTGCAACAGCAAATTGCACAACTGCCTGCCCTGGAACGCATCGCGCTGGTAGAAGAAATTCTTCAGGGTCTTGATGCACCCGACACCGCCATGGATGCGCTTTGGGCCGCCGAAGCCGAAAAGCGCCTTGCCGCGTACCGCACTGGACAAGTCAAGGCCGTCCCCTTGTCGGAAGTTATGGCCAAGTACAAGTTGCCATGAATTTCAAGCTTCTGCGTGAAGCACAAATCGAGCTTGACGAAGCCTACGAGTGGTACGCGCTGCAGGCGGATGGTTTGGGAGAGCGTTTTTTGGCCGAGGTTGTCCATTCCTTTGGTCTGATACAGCAGTACCCCACAGCGTGGCATCCGCTGAGTACAAACACCCGCCGTTGCAGATTGAAACGCTTCCCGTACGGCGTGGTCTACGCAGTGGAGGAGGGGCAGGAAGTCATCGTCATCGCCGTGGCGCATTTGCACCGCAAGCCGGGATACTGGACAGCAAGGTTTAGTTCGGAGCCAGAACAGCATTGAAGCTCTCCCCATGCAACCCCAACCCATCCTTCAATTCTGGTTCGAAGAACTCACCCCCAAGCAGCACTTCGCCAAAGACACCGCACTGGACGAAACCATCCGCACCCGCTTTGGCGACACGCTGGATGCAGCGGCACGGTGCGAGTTGTATGCGTGGCGCACGACTGCAGAAGGTCGGTTGGCAGAAATCCTTGTGCTGGACCAGTTCTCGCGCAATGTGTGGCGCGACACGCCCCGCGCCTTTGCGCAAGACGCCTTGGCCCTGGCGCTGGCGCAAGAGCTGGTGGCCAGCGGGCAAGACCGCAGCCTGCCCACGGCGCAGCGCATCTTTGCCTACATGCCCTATATGCACAGTGAATCGGCGCTGGTCCACGAACAAGCCGTCGCACTGTTCTCGCAGCCGGGCATGGAGGGCAATCTGGACTTTGAGCTGCGCCACAAGGCCATCATCGACCGCTTTGGCCGCTACCCGCACCGCAACGCCGTTTTGGGCCGCACATCCACGCCGCAGGAGCGGATGTTTTTGAACGAGCCTGGGTCGTCGTTCTAACATTTTGAACTGTTTTCGCTACGTTTTTAATAGCTAGTAGCACTTTCTAATCATGCGCAAGCGCCTGATTTAATGCTCAATCGCTGCCTGCCTACTTGAAGCCCGCCAGCCCATGCGGCCCCATGAATCCGCACACCACGTACCGCAACTGTGGCCTACGGTGCGTCATCGTTCATGGCAAGGCCCGGAGGCAGCGTGGCATTGGGCGGTGGGCGCCCCGCTTTTGAGATACAAACAACGCCATGCCTCTGCCTCAGCCCTTGACGCCTCCCTTCACACCCACCTTCGCCCATGTGCCACCCGGCCCGGTGGTCGGCCCCTTACAGTTGTTGCCCATCAACGCCGCGGTGGTGGCGGTGCACACGGCCAATGGGGCGCATGTTGGCTCGCTCAAAAAGGTGGGCGGGGCCTGGAAGTTCAAGGCCATGGGCTACAGCACTGCCGGTGGCATGGAACCCGGCCACGGCCCGCTGACGGAGCAGCACAACATGCAGTTCGCCACGCCCGATGCCGCCGAGGTGAGTGCGCGGCTTCTGGGGGCGCTGGGAAGCGCGCTGTAATTCCATTTCTAAATCATCCATGTCGTTGTTGTTTCGCCTTGTCGTACTGCAGCACTGCCCGTGGCTTCGCGCCTAGAGACGACAAATGATTTGGAAATGGAATCGAAAAACCACGGTCCCAAGCCGATGGGATGGCGTTTATGAGTGCGCCTGGCTCCTCGCGCTGATCGATGCGTGCGCCTCGCTATATCTTTCGTAGCTGCTTGCGCTTGTTCCACTTGCGGTAGCGCCATTTTTCTAAAGAACACTCCATGCGCCGCCGAAAGCCCCATCACCACGTTTATGTCATCGAACTCTCCAAAGACGTGCTGAACGAGCCGCGCTTTCGCAAGAACAACCCCGGCTACATCGACGGCAAACCCTGCGTGTATGTCGGCATGACCGGCCTGGACCCGGATGTGCGGTTTGACAAGCACAAGGCGGGCATCCAGGCCAACCGGTTTGTGACGCAGTACGGCCTGCGGCTGCTGCCCGATTTGTACGAGGGCTTCAACCCCATGGGCTACGAAGAGGCGGTGGACCGGGAGATCGAGATCGGCATCGACCTGCGCTCGGCGGGGTTTGGGGTGTGGCAGGCGTGATACGCGCCTCCCGTCGATCCCGTAACATCAGAGGTTACTCATTTTTTCATAGCTGCTAGCGCTTACTCATCAAGCGCTAGAGGCCAATTTCATTCAAATTTATACCCTAGCCACCATGAATTTCGCAGACCGCCTTCAGCAACTCCCTTCCGCCAGCCACCTCGCGGCCCTGCACCTGCTGGGCGCCGACGGCCAGGTGCTGGCCACCATTGAGAACAAGCCTGGCCAGACGGGCTCGCTGGTGGTGTATGCCGCGCTGGCGGCGCTGTATGGCGGGCACATCACGCCTGCGGCGGCCGGGCTGGGGCTGGAGTGGTATGCAGAGCATGTGGCGGATGCGCGGGCCTTCCCTGGCAAGCACCCCAATATCGACCGGCTGCTGGCCTGGGCGCAGGGTGGCGAGAGCTTTGTGGTGCGCACGGTTTCGGCCTGAAGACTGCCTGAGCCTGCGGCCACAACAGGCTGCCGTCACCTCGCACGCAGGGGGATTTGCGGATATGGTTTCATGGCTCGCTCTGTGAGCCACCCATGATTCCCCCCAAGGAGACCGCCATGACTACAAACACCACCGGTACCGTGACCCTGCACCGCGTGCTGCGCGCGCCCGCCGAACGCATCTACCGCGCCTTTCTGGACCCCGACGCGATGTGCAAATGGCTGCCGCCCCACGGCTTTACCGGTCGGGTGCTGAGCCTGGATGCACGCGTGGGCGGCAGCTACCGCATGCAGTTCACCAACCTGAGCAGCGGCGGCACGCATGCGTTTGGCGGCGAGTATGTGGAGCTGGTGCCCGGCGAGCGCATCGTGCACACCGACCGGTTCGACGACCCCAACCTGCCCGGAGAGATGCGCACCACCATTGCGCTCAAAAAGGTGATGGTGGGCACGGAGGTGTCCATCGTGCAGGCGGGTATTCCGGCCGTGATCCCTACCGAGATGTGCTACCTGGGCTGGCAAGAGTCGCTGCAGTTGCTGGCGCTGCTGGTGGAGCCCGAGATTCCGGGTTGATGCGCCCCCGGCCAGCGAAACTCGGTTACCCTGCCCGCCTTTCTTTCTTCGCAACCCAGGAATTCACCATGAAAAAGCTCAACGTCACCATCCAGCTCGAAATGTCGGTGCCCGACGACTGGGCGCTGGTCGAGACCTCGGAGGGCACGCCAGTGATTCAGATGGCCGACGGCAAGTTTCTGGACATCGCCATCGAGCCCCTGTTCGCCACCGACCCCGAAGACATGTGGAGCAGCACCGAGAGCGAGGACGAGTTGCACGAGGTGCTGGACATGGTCGAGAGCGAAGCCGTGACCTATGAGTTTGTGACGCACTGAGGACGGCGCCGCGCCGCCCCTGCGCTAGCTGGAGTGCTTGCCCGCCGTCCACCCCTGCGCGCCCAGTGTCTGGACGGCAACCTCGGTGGGCGCGGCCTCCAAGGGCGTGGCCATGGTGTCGTTCCAGCGGTTGAGAAACGCGAACATGGCCACCACGCCCAGCAATTCCACGATCTCGCCTTCGCTCCAATGTTTGCGCAGTTGGGCGAATTGTTCGTCATCCACAGCATTGGGCTGGCTGGCCGCAGCCAGGGCAAAGTCGAGCGCAATGCGTTCGCGCTCGCTGTAGTGCGGGCTGCTCGCATACGTCCACACATCGGCCAGCTTGGCCTCGCTGATGCCAAAGTTCTTGGCCCCCAGCAGGGTATGCGCCTGGCAATACAGGCAGCCTGATACCTTGCTGACCACGTGGCCGATGAGCCTTCGAAAGCCGAGATCCACCTCGCCATCAGGGTCCATCACCGCACCGTTCAGTTGGGCAAACGCCTGCACCAGTTTGGGCTTGCGCTGCATCGTCAGCACGCTGTTGGGGGTAAAACCCAGCGTGCCGAGGAAGAAGTCGAAGTGTTCCTTCAGCGCAGGTGTGGTTTCAGGGGGCAGTGGCGACAGACGGGGCATGAACAGAATCTCCAAGACAACAACAATCGAATCGGCCGAAGGATGGAAGAAGAGAACTCCTCCATCAACAAGAAGGCAAGCATAGCGATGAAACCGCTGACGCTGCGGGGGCGCAAAATCGAGGGGTACATTCGTTGGCCTCATCACCCGCCACGTTTCGCCGTTGTTGTTGCTGTTACCGTTCTGCCGTGCCTGAATCCTCTCTCCCCCTCGTTCCCGCCCCTTCTGCGCTCCCTCTTTCCCGCCGCCGCGCCTTGATGATGGTGATGGGCGCGGGCAGTTGGTTGGCGCTGCCGCCCCTGGGGTTGTTGCACGCAAAGCCTTTGCCCCCGGCGCCTGCCGTATGGCCGCAAGCCCTGCAAGTGCCTGGCGGCGTGGCGCGTTTGTCGCTGGGCCCGGCAGCCGCGCGGCCACGGGCCAAGTTGCGCCAGGGCGATGCGGATGTGCCTGTGCTGGTGGTGGGCGACGCGATTGAATGGACGGCGGTGGTGGGCATAACGCTGGCGGCAACGCCGGGCGATGCGCACATCAGCGTGGCGCAGCATGCCGATGGCGGCGGCCTGCGACAGGTGAAATACGCGGTGGCGCCCAAGCAGTACAAGGAGCAGCACCTCAAGGTGTCGCCGCGCACGGTGGACTTGTCGCCCGAGGACCAGGCCCGCTACGAGCGCGAGCGCGACCACCAGGCGCTGGTGATGGCGACCTTCAGCGACCAACCCGCAGGCCACGCGCTGCCCTCGCTGCGCATGCAAGTGCCGGTGCCGGGGCGGCGGTCCAGCTCGTTCGGGCTGCGGCGCGTGTTCAACGGCCAGCCGCGCAACCCGCACAGCGGCATGGACATCGCCGCGCCCACGGGCACGCCCGTCGTGGCGCCGCTGGCGGGCAAGGTGATCGATGTGGGCGACTACTTCTTCAACGGCGGCACGGTGTGGCTGGACCACGGACAGGGCCTGCTCACGATGTACTGCCACCTGAGCAGCATGGATGTGCGTGTGGGCGACGTGGTGCAGGCAGGCGAGGCCTTCTGCAAGGTGGGTGCCACGGGCCGCGTGACGGGGCCGCACCTGCACTGGGGTGTGATGCTCAACCGCGCCATGGTGGACCCGGCGCTGTTTCTGCCCGGCAACGTGGCGGCCTAAAACCCGCTTACTTCAGGTAATTCATGAACGCGGTGATGATCACCGCGTTGAAGAAGTCGATGAACAGCGAGCCCACCAGCGGGATCACGAAAAACGCCTTCACCGACGGGCCGTTGGTGGCCGTGAAGGCCTGCATATTGGCCATGGCGTTAGGCGTAGCCCCCATGCCAAAGCCGCAATGGCCGGCGGCAATGACAGCCGCGTCGTAGTCGCCGCCCATGACGCGGAAGGTGACCCAGTAGGCATAGGCGAACATCACCGCCGTCTGCGCCAGCAAGATAACCAGCAGCGGACCGGCCACCTGGGCCAGCTCCCACAGCTTCATCGACATCAGCGCCATGGTCAGGAAAAAAGCCAGCGAGACATTGCCCACCACCTCGAACTGGCGCATCGGCAGATGCCAGTTGCGCCAGTCGATCACGTTGCGCACCAGCGCCGCCACCAGCATGGGCCCCAGGTAGGCCGGCAGGGTCAGGCCCATGCCCTTGAGCCAATTCACCAGCAAGGTGCCAGCGCCAATGGCCACGGTGATCAGAATGGTGGCGTACATCACGGTGTCGCTCGTCGTGTCGCCAGCGTCGGGTGCACTTTGGGGCAGCGGCGCCGCGCCGACAGCCTCGCCGGTCGGGCCGTGCAGGCCATTGCGCCGCATCAGCAGCGTGCCCACCGGCCCGCCGATCAGGCAGCCCGCCACCAGCCCATAGGTGGCGGCGGCAATGGCGGCAGGCAGCGCGCCCACGGCACCGGCCTGCTCCAGCAGCGGGCCGAACGCGGCCGAGGTGCCATGCCCGCCGGTGAGCGAGACCGAGCCCGCCGCCACGCCGATCAGCGGGTGCACGCCCAAAACGCTGGCCAGCGCCGCGCCCATCGTGTTCTGGATCAGCACCAGGCCCACAGCCGCCGCCAGGAACAGCGCCACGCCCAAGCCGCCTTTTTTGAGCAGCTCGAAGCTGGCCGAAAACCCGATGGTGGTGAAGAACACCAGCAGCAGAAAGGCACGCATGTTGTCGTAGAACACAAAGCTGAAGCTGCCGGTCTGGTGGCCAACCAGCGCCACCAGCGAGAACAGCACGCCGCCGATGATCGGTCCAGGGATGAAATAGCGCGAAAGCAGGCTGACGCGCTTTTTGATGAATTCGCCCAGCACCAGCAACACGGCGGCAATACCAACGGTTTGGGCGATATCGAGTTCGACGGTGAGCATGGCGGTGTCTCCTAAAGGGGGGCAGGCAACACGGCCCAGTTTCAAGTGCTATCGAATAAATAGCTGCTTACTCAATGGCGAGTAGCGGTAGGTGCTGATTTTACCTCTACAGGGAAAACCCCAACTCTGCAAAAACCCGTGCAACCCCTTCCCGGCCGCCAGCCTCTGGCTGCGGCTATGCTCTGCAGCCCGCCCCCAAGATGCCGCCGCCCCGCCCATGACCTCGCGCCTGATCCGCTTCAACAAACCCTATGGTGTGCTCAGCCAGTTCACCGCCGAGGGCAAGTGGCAGGGCCTTGCGGACTACATCGATCTGCCCGGCGTGTACGTGGCCGGGCGGCTGGACGCCGACAGCGAGGGGCTGCTGCTGCTCACCAACGACGGCAAGCTGCAGGCCCGCATCGCCGACCCGCGCTTCAAGATGGAAAAAACCTACTGGGTGCAGGTGGAGGGCATCCCGAATGACGCCGCGCTGGCCGCGCTGCGCCAGGGCGTGGTGCTGAACGACGGCCCCACCCTGCCCGCCCGCGCACGCCTGATGGAACCCGCCCCCGAGGTGTGGCCGCGCAACCCGCCCATCCGCGAGCGCAAGGCCATCCCCACGGCCTGGGTTGAACTCATCATCCGCGAGGGCCGCAACCGGCAGGTGCGCCGCATGACGGCGGCCGTGGGCCACCCCACGCTGCGGCTGATCCGCGCAGCGATCGGGCCGCACACGCTGGAAGGACTGGCGCCAGGCACCTGGCAGGGGTGATGCCAGGGTTGGCGCCCGCTCTCGGCCCACCAGATCGATAGGCATTCAAAAAAACAGACACCAAACCGTTCACGCTGAGCGCGAACGGTTGGGATGAGGCGCCGAGCGAACCCGAATCAATCCACCGCCTGGTCCATCATCAGATAGCGTTTGACCAGGTCGAAATAGCTTTCGTAGAACGCGTCCGTAGAGATGGTTTCGCTGCCCACCTTGACCAGCGACTCGCTGCTGGACGAAAACGGCAGCGACACCGAACCGATGGCACCCACGCCCACACTGGCCGAGTTGTTGGTCTTGCGCAGGGCGTAGGTGTCCTGCGTGGCGGTCACGAAGCCCAGGCTCACTTTGCCGCCATTGGCCTCGGGCACACACACCACGCGCACCACCATCTGCAGGTGCGATTCGGGTTCAGGCTGAAAACTCTTGTTGCCCTCCACCATGTCGGCGGCGTTGGACGAGATGACATAGCCCTGGCTCAGCAACGCGCGGCGCGACGCCTCGCAGGTCTGTGCGGGCGTGGCGTCGAACAGGCGCGAGTAGGTGGTGACGGACCCAAAGTTCTCCTGCACCCCGAAGGTCTTGACCGTGGTGCCCACACACCCCGCCAGCAGCAGTGCCGATGCGCACAACAGGGCGGCCAGGGACGGCGCTGGCGCGGTCTGCGCAGGGTTTGGCAATGGGTTCTCCATTTTTTTCTCGGTCGGGGTCATGTTTTTTTCTCAACGCTGCGGGCCTGGGTGCTCTGACGGCGCAGGCTGCGCGCGGTTCCGTGGATTCTATGAATCTATGCCATGGCAACACCACGCAAAGCCCTCGCCCACGGCCGCTGACGATGCCCAGCGGCGCCATACATGCGCACCGCGAATGCTACACTATTGATAGCTTTTAGCGCTTATCCATCAAGCGCTAGGGGCAAAAAACGCTGATTAAACGCCCCCTCACCGCCTCTTTGCCTGCCCGCCCGTGCCCCTTGCCTCCCTGCTCTGCCTGGTCGTCGCCATCAGCGACGGCGACACCCTCACCGTGCGCTGCGGCACGCCCGGCGCCTACCAGCAGGTCAAGGTGCGCGTGGCCGCCATCGATGCGCCCGAGTCTCGCCAGGCCTTCGGCCAGAAGTCGCGGCAGAACCTGGCGCGGCTGTGCTTCAGGCAGCAGACCACCTTGCAGCCGGTGGACAAGGACAGCTATGGCCGCACCGTGGCCAATGTGCGCTGCGGCGGCACCGATGTGGCCACGGCCCAGGTGCGCGCCGGGCTCGCCTGGGTGTACACACCCTACGCCAGCGCACACCCGCACTTGGCGCCGCTACAGCAGCAGGCGCGCAACAACGGCACAGGCCTGTGGTCGCAGCGGCGCCCGCTGGCGCCGTGGGATTACCGGCACCGGCGCAGCAAGCAATAGGCGCGCAACGCTGGTTGTTCGTGTGGGGAGGGTATCGATCAGGTGCGCAACAAGGCCAGCACGCCCTGGGGCATCTGGTTGGCCTGCACCACCATCGCATTGCCCGCCTGTTGCAGGATCTGCTGGCGGGCAAGGGATGCGGTTTCCACCGCAAAGTCGGCATCGGTGATGCGCGAGCGGCTGGCCGAGAGGTTCTCGCTGCCGACCTGCAGGTTGGCGATGGCGGATTCCAGGCGCGAGGACTGGGCGCCGATGACGGCGCGCTGGCTGTTCACGTAGTCGAGCGCACGGTCCACCGACACGATGGCCTGCGCGGCTGACACCGTCACATCCAGCGTGTTGCGCAGCCCCATGGCGCCGATGCCGATGGCACCTACGCGGGTCTCCAGCGTCTGGTTGGCGTTGGCGCCCACCTGGAACACCTTGGTGCTGAGCGCGCCGCCCGAGGACGCAATGGTCTCGTACGTCTCGGTGAAGCCCTGCAGCACGTCCTTGCCCGAGCGGCTGCCCTGGTTGGGGATGGCGGCCTTGGCATCGCGCACCATGCCGCTGTCCACGTCGGCGCCGCCAATGGCGCCGGTGTCGGCATTGTTGAAGTCGAACGTGCCGATAAAGGCCGCGCCGTTGGCCGCGAACTGTGTCTGCACGTCGGCTGCGCTGGTAAAGGCCCCTGCCGATGCTGCGCCGATGGCGGCATCGAGCGTGGCGCCGGGGTTGTTGCTCATGTACGTGAGCACGTCCTTGATGCCCGTGCCGCCCGCGGCCTTGATGCGGTCGTGCATGTAGCGCACCGCCGAATAGCTGGCCGAGTAGAACTCGCTGGTATTGCTGGGCCCGCCGATGGCCGCCACCACACCTGCCGCGCCCAGGTTGGCCACGTCGGCGCGCACCCGCTCGTCTGCGCCCTGGATAAATTCGGCCGTGCCCTCGGCAAACCACAGGTGGTTGCTGGTGATGTCCTGCCAGTTCGTGGATCGCGCCATCACCGCGTGCACCATCTCGTGGCCGATGATGCGGTCGTTGTAGTACGGCGCGGTGCCGCCGTTGGGCATGTTGGGCGGCACAAAGTCGGCCATGTCCACCTGCAGCGTGAGGTTGGTGCCCCGCCCCTGCCCATCAAAACCCGTGGCCTGCACATAGGCGGCCACGCCGCCCGCGCCATCGGTGTAGCCGGTGTAGCGAATGTTCAACGCCGCCCCGTCGGCCTGCAGGCCATAGTAGGTGCGGATGAGGTTTTCGCTGCTCTCCAGCCAACTGCCTGCGCTGGTCAGGCCGTCAAACACGCCCAGCAGGTTTTCGTCGCCCACCACGCTGGCATTGGAGCGGTCGAACACGTCCATGCCGTTGAACTGCGTGGCCATCCCGGTGCGGTCGATCTCTTGCGCCAGGCGCGAAACTTCAGCCTGAATCGCCTGCCGGTCGGTCGCGCTGTTGGTGTCGTTGGCGGCCTGCACGGCCAGCTCGCGGATGCGCTGCAGGCTGGCGGTGACGCTCTGCAACGCACCCTCGGCCGTCTGCATGAGCGACAGGCCGTCGTTGGCATTGCGTACCGCCTGGTTCAGCCCGCGTATCTGGGCGGTGAAGCGTTCGGAAATGGCCAGACCCGCCGCGTCGTCCTTGGCGCTGTTGATGCGCAGGCCCGACGACAGGCGCTGCACGGTCGTGAGCATGTCGTTCTGCGCCCCGCCAAGCCGGCGTTGCGCATTCAGCGACATCACGTTGGTGTTGATCGTCAACCCCATAACAGCCCCGTGCACTCCTGGCGAGAGATGAATGAACAAACAGCTTCCGGAGCCCCCACGCCATGGCATAGAGACCAGGAAAACCCGCTTCTTGTCTTCATATCGGCAGGTCACCGCAAAACCTGATGCTCCATTTCTGCGGGTTTTTGCCCAGGCGTCCAGCGCAAAAGCGGGGTAACCGCTAGCATCCTGGGGGCTTTTCCCGGCTCCCCAGCCCTGCGCCTCGTTGTCATGACCACCCCCCATTCCTCTCCTGCGGCGCCTGGCGCCGAATCGGCCAGCGTCTATCGCCATGCCGGCTTTCTCTCCTTTCTGATCGCCCGCGTGGTGGCCGTGGTCGCCACCCAAGTGCAGGCCGTGGTGGTGGCCTGGCAGGTGTATGACCTCACGCGCGAGCCGATGGCGCTGGCCTATGTGGGCCTGGCGCAGTTTTTGCCCATGCTGTGCCTGCTGCTCCCGGCGGGTGATTTGATCGACCGGTTTGACCGCAGGCGCATCCTGGCGCTCGCCTGGTCGGTGGGCGCCGTGTGCAGCGCGCTGCTGTGGTGGCTGGCGGGCCATGGGGCCAGCGGCGTGGCGGGCATCTACGCGGTGCTGGTGCTGTATGGCTGCGCACGCGCGTTTTCAGGCCCGGCCATGCAAAGCCTGTTGCCCCAGATCGTGCCGCGCAGCCAGTTGGCGCAGGCCATTGCCGCCAACAGCATGCTCATGCGGGCAGCGAGCATTGGCGGGCCTTTACTGGGCGGGCTGCTGTATGCGCTAGGCGGCGGCGAGCTGACCTATGCCGTGTGCTGCGCGTGTTTTGTGCTGGGCGTGGTGCTGCTTTTGCGCGTGGTGGTGGCTTATGCCAGCGCGCCGGGGCCAACGCAGGGAACCATGTTCCAGCGTTTTGGCGCGGGCATTGCGTTCATCCGCTCGCGGCCCATCATTTTGGGCACCATTTCGCTGGACCTGTTCGCCGTGCTGCTCGGCGGCGTGGTGGCCTTGCTGCCCATCTATGCGCAAGAGGTGCTGCACGTGGGCCCGGCGGGCCTGGGCGCCCTGCGCAGCGCCATGGCGGTGGGTGAGGTGGGCGCGGGGCTGTACCTCAGCATGCGGCCCTTCAACCGCCGCGTGGGGCGCACCATGTTCATCGCGGTGGCGGTGTTTGGCGCAGCCAATCTGGTGTTCGCGCTTTCCACGTGGTTCTGGCTGTCGTTCGCAGCGCTGATGGTGGCGGGCGCGGCCGACATGGTGAGCGTGTACATCCGGGGGGCGCTGGTGCAGTTCTCCACGCCCGACACCATGCGCGGGCGGGTGAACGCGGTGAACATGTTGTTCATCGGCTCGTCCAACGAGTTGGGTGAGTTCCGCGCAGGCACCAGCGCATCGTGGCTGGGCGTGGTGCCCGCCGCCGTGGTGGGCGGCCTGTGCACGCTGGGTGTGGTGGGCGGCTGGATGCTGGCTTTTCAGTCGCTGCGCAAGGTGGACCGCTTTGAAGAGGCCGCCAACGCCCATTGAGCCTTGCGAGCCCCCCGCTTCAGCCCGGCTGTTGCTGCGCCGCGTTGAAGGTGCCGCTCAGCAATTCGGGCAGGCGCTCCACCTTCATCTTGAAGCCGCAGGCCTGTGCATGGCCGCCGCCGCCCATGCTTTCGGCCAGCGCGATGCAGTCAAAGTTGCGCTGCGCGCGCAAACCCACCTTCACGCCCTTGGCGCCCGCGCTCCACATCAATGCGAAGGTGCCGGTCTTTGCAGAGAGGATGTCGCCCACCAGGCTGTGGAACATGCCGGGCGCGTTCACCATCAGCCCCTCGATGCCGTTGAACACCAGGGGCTGCGCGCCTTCGGCGATGTCGGCGCAGAGTTTTTTGTACTTCTCGTCCATGGCCGCGCCGCGTGCCATGAACTGCGCAAGCTGCTCGGGCGCGAAGGCCGCGATCTCGCTCCAGCGCGCGAAATCCTGTGTCTCCATGTCGAGTGCAGAAAGAAACGCGCCGCTGTCGGCAAACTCCCATTTCCAGATGTCGCGGTCCTCCACATATTGGAGCAGCGCCGGGACAGGCGTGTCCGGGTGAAAAAACTCCCATGCCAGGCGCGCGCCCGACTTGCTCATGTCAAAGTGCACCACGCCGCAGCGGCAGGCAAAGCCGGTGAGCTTTTCGGCGGCGCTCTTGTGGTGGTCCAGCATCACGAGCTTGGCCGCGCGCTCGTCGATGGCGGCCATCACCTCGGTGGAAAACGAGAAGTCCAGGATATAGACCGCACGGCCTTGCAGGGGCGGCAGGTCGTCCACGGTGGTGACATCGCCGTGGTCCAGCCCCACGTACTCGGCGCTGTCGCCGTAGTACAGCCAGGCGGCCAACGCGGCGCCAAAGCCGTCGGGGCAATTGCGCCCGTGGTACAGAATCAGCGGTGCTGGGTCGTTTTCGTCGGGGGCAACCAGCAGTTGCAGGGGGAGAATGGTTTTTTTCGTCATCATCACCCCCGATTGTCGCGCGCCCCATTGCGGGCAGCGAGCGGAATATGGCCAAGCCCGGCCTGAGCCCGCCAGCGGGAACCAAGGCCGCCCGTTCTGCATCCACCCCTGCCGAGAACCTGACAACACGAAAGCACCCACCCACCATGTTCCAGACCCTCAAAGACCTGCTCGACAGCCTGATGCAGCCCGCAGCGGCCCCATCCGCCCAGGAGCGCACCCACGCCGTGCAGTTGGCCGCCGCCGTGCTGCTGGTGGAAGTGGTGCGGTTCGATGTCTCCATGGACCCCGCCGAGCGCACCACCATGGTCACTGCGCTGCGCAGCAAGTTCGCGCTGAGCGACGACGAGCTGGACCGCCTGCTGGAGCTGGCCGTCACCACGTCGAAAACCGCCTACGACTACCAGCGCTTTACCAGCAGCCTCAACGAGCACTTCACGCAAGAGCAGAAGGTGCTGCTGGTGGAAGCCATGTGGCAGGTGGCCTATGCCGATGCCCGCGTCGACGCGAACGAGAACCACACCATCAGCAAGGTGGCCGGGCTGCTGCACGTGACGCATGGCGAGTACATCGCCGCCAAGATGCGCGCGAAGGAAATAAGCCCCCCCTGAGTCGCCTTCGGCGCCTTCCCCCCGAGGGGGGACGCCGCCCCTGCGGCGGGGCGGCCCTTGCACGGCGGCCGCTGGCCTGGGCAGTGTAGACCGCACAGCCTGCGGCACAATGCGCGCCTTCCCTACCCAGACCTGCTCGCCCCTCCATGCACCCACTGCACATCCTCTGGCGCGACGAGCACCTGGTGGCCGTCTACAAGCCCGCAGGCTGGCTGGTGCACCGCACGGGCCTGGACGCAGGCGAGACACGCTTCGTGATGCAGACCCTGCGCGACCAGTTGGGCCAGCATGTGTACCCCGTGCACCGGCTCGACAAGGGCACCTGCGGCGTGCTGGTGATGGCGCTGCACAGCGACGCAGCACGTGCGCTGTCGCAAGCCTTTGAGCACGGCGCCGCACACAAACGCTACCTGGCCATGGTGCGTGGCTGGGCGCCCGGCGCCATCGAGGTGGACCATGCGCTCAAGCCTGACGACGCCCCGGCCGACGCCGCCGTGCAAGACGCCCACACCCGCTTTCGGCGCCTGGCGCAGCTCACGCTGCCCGAGGCCAGCGATGCGCGTTTTGCCACCACCCGCGCCTCGCTGGTTGAGGCCGTGCCCACCACCGGGCGGCGCCACCAGATCCGCCGCCACCTGAAGCACCTGGCCCACCCCATCATTGGCGACGCCACACACGGCAAGGGCCCCCTCAACCGCTGGTGGGCCGAGCGCCTGGGGCAACAAAGGCTGTGGCTGCACGCCTGGCAGCTCACGGTGCCACACCCGGTGACGGGCGCTGCCATGGTGTTCGACAGCGGACTGGCCTGGCCACAGGTGCTGGGCAGCGAACCGAACGGGCCCATGGAAGATGCAATGGATGCCAGCCCCGCAGCGGACTGGCAGCGGCTGCTGGCACGGCTGCCGTGGGAGGCCGCCGAATGCAGCAACGGCGCCCAACAATCAAGCCCCTTGCGCTACACTTTTTGACCCCGCGCACGTGCTGCGCCTCCCTTTGCGCAGTCTCTTTTTTCCCCCTCATGCAGCAGCCATCTTCTTCTCTGGGCTCGCCATCGTCCGGCAACCTGCGCGGCATCGTGGCCATGGTGGCGGCCGTGGGGTTTTTCTCGCTGATGGACGCCCTGCTCAAAACCCTCACAGCGCATTACCCGGCCATGCAGGTGGCGGCCTTGCGCGGCTGGGCCGCGCTGCCGCTGGTGGCACTGTATGTGCTGTGGCGCGGCGAGGCGACCCGGCTGCTCAAGGTGCGCTGGCCGCTGCACCTGCTGCGCGGCGGGCTCAACGTGGCCATGTTGTCGCTGTTTGCTTTTGCCATCCGCGAGCTGGCTCTGGCCGAGGCCTACACGCTGTTCTTCATTGCGCCCTTGCTCATCACGGCACTCTCTACCGTGGTGCTGCGCGAGCGGGTGCGCGCCGCCCACTGGGTGGCGATTGCGCTGGGCATGGTGGGCGTGCTGGTGGCGCTGCGCCCCAACCAGGAGGCGTTCTTCACCCTCGGAGCGCTGGCGGTGCTGGCGGCGGCCGGTTGTTATGCCGTGTCAGCCGTCACGGGCCGGCTGCTCACACGCACCGACTCCAGCGCCAGCCTGGTCTTCTGGACGACCACCCTGCTGGCGCTGGGCGCGGGCACTCTGGCCTGGCCGCAGTGGGTGGGTGTGGACCAGGCGCACTGGTTGCTGGTGGCAGGGCTGGCTGTTACCGGGTTTGGCGGCCAGCTCGCGATCACCGAGGCTTTCCGCCACGGGCAGGCTTCGGTGGTGGCCCCGTTCGAATACACCGCCCTCGCCTGGGGCATGGGCCTGGACTGGGTGCTGTGGCAGACCGTTCCGGGCTACAGCACCTTGCTGGGCGGGGCCATCATCATCGGCAGCGGCCTGTACCTGGTGCGCCAGGAGCGCATGCAGGCCGTGGTCCCGCCCTGAACAATGCCCATTTGAAGACCGTATCAACAGCCTCTAGGGGCCGCCCGCCCGTGCGGCTCAAAGGGGGCGTGTCAGATACACCGCCTCGCGCCCCACGATGGGGTCGCGCGTGGGCATGAGCACGGTGCAGTCGTCGCACAGCGCGCGGATCTCATGCGGGCCATCGGTGGCGATGAGATCGCCCTTGGCAAACACCTCAAAGCCCCGCACGGGCTGCGCAAAGCGGAACTCCGGCGTGCGCACCATGCAGGTCTCCAGCAACTCGTAGCGGTGCTGCACACCCGGTGCGGGCCGATCAGCGGCGGGAGCAATCAGCCCAAAATGCGCCAAAAAGTCCAGCGTCGCCACCGTGGCCACGTCGGCCGCCGCCTGGCGGAAATGCTGGCCGCATTCCACCACCAGCGCCACTCCCGTGCCATCGGCCTGCCCATGGCGGCCATGCTGGATGAGCGGCGTGCCCGAACCCAGCCCGCTGGGCATCACCAGGTGCACGGGCGGGCGGCCCAGGGCCAGCGCGGCCTCGGCGTTGCGCGGGTAGCCGGGGTACACCCAGAACGGCTGCACGTCCTGGCTGGTGGAGTGGATGTCCAGGATGTGATCGGCGGCCGCCACCACCGGGCGCAGGGCGCGGGCGCGCCGCAGCTCGGGGCTGTCTTCGCTGCCGTCAAGCTCAGCGGCAGACCATACGCGGTTGAGGTTGTGCACCAGTTGGCGGCTCTCGAACGGACGGCTTTGGTCAAACGACTCGTAGGCGGCCACGTTGGCAAAGCTCACGGTCAGCGTGCCCACCAGGGGACGTACCCCCGTGTCGAGCAGGTGCGTGGCAGCCACCATGCCACAAATCTCGTTGCCGTGGGTGAGAGCATTGATGAGCACATGCGGGCCGGGTTTGCCAGACTCGAAGCGGTGCACATAGTCGATCCCGACGTTGCCCTGGCGGTAGGCCGAAAGGTCGCGGGGGAGGACTTCAAAAACGGGAGGGTTCTGGGTCATGGTGGCGAGGGCATGCCGTCATTAATAAGAGAACACATCATTGTCCGCTCAAAACCCGCCGCGTGCTGGCCGGGGTGTACGATGCCCGCGGGTTTTGCTCTACCACCCCGCTGCCGCCCATGCCCACCGCCCACCTTTGCCCGCTGGCCGACGACCTGTGCCCCGACGGCGCCATCAGCATCGAGAACATCCTGGCCGTGCTGCGCACGCCGGTGATTGCGCACAAGGAATACACCGCCGACGGCTGGTTCGATCAGACCGATTTCTCGCTGTGCCGACGGCATGTGGACGATGAAGGCGACCTGCGCGACGACAGCATATTCATCACCGTCTGGAAAGCCTGGGACTTCTACCTGGGGGTCGAACAGGTGCCCGCCCCCAGCAACTGGTGGCAGCGGCTGGCCGCCACCGTGCTGCGCAGCGCCGTACCCACCACCCCGCAGCTCGCGCTGCTGTATCGCCGCTACAGCCAAGGCAAAGCGGGTGAATGGCAGGCGCTGGTGCCCAATGCCGATCCCGAGGCCTGGCAGGCATGCCAGCAGGCTTGGCGCGGCGTGCTCGACTACGCGCGCAAGGCCGTAGGCCAGCACCGCGCCCGCTACCCGCTCTACCAGCACCTGCTGGCCACGCTGACGGCCGAACACATCGAAGCCTTCACCAGCCTGCCGGTGTTCACCGAGCGGTACAACGACTGGTGGAACAGCGACCGCAACGGTTATTGGGAAGGCGACATCTGGGTAGGCGCACGCCAACCCTGCATGCACAAGGGCGAGCCCTGGGGCCGCGCGCTCAAGTTCAGTTGGAAGAACGGCGAAGACGCGCCGGGCGACGACGAAGACAACGCCCACAGCGCCTACCTGATCCATGTGGACGAAGCCCGTGAAGGCCCCGCCGTGGTCGAGTTCACCTACACACAGCGCCAAAGCAGCAGCCGCGAGCCCCTGCCCCGCTACGCGGCCGACCACATCGTGCGCCTTTTGCAGTTCTACGCCGTGGTCGAGGCTCGCATTCGCGCCCAGGCCGAGCGGGACGTGGCCCACTAGGCCGGGGGCCGCCGTATCGGCTTGGCGCGAAGGGGGCTGTGGGGTACGCCAGTCCACCCGCTCTCCCGCGATAGTCTGCGCGATACAGATTTTTTGGGTTTTGCGGAATTTTTATACTTGGCTGTTTGAGCCGTGCAGCGACTGCACGCCCAATCTGCAAGCCGCTTTCAGGAGAAATCTGTGCCCAAAATATCTCGCATCAGCCAGTTGATCCCGCAGGTATCTGCGGGATACATTGCGCCAGGCATCAGGACTCCGGGACCACGCATAGTCGCCCGCCATCGAGCAACCGAGGTACCATGGCTGCGCTCATTCATATGCTTTGACACCATGATCAAAATCAGAAGTTTTCTCGTCATGGCTCTGACTGCCATGACCACATTGACCGCATCCGCTGGCCCAGACGCCGACTCGCTGGGACACTGCCTTACAGACAATACGTCAGGCAAGGATCGGAAAGCGCTGGCACGCTGGATGTTCGTGGGAATCTCGACACATGCCGAGATTAAGAATCTGTCTTCCGCGACACCGGAAGATCTTGATCAGTCCTCGAAAGTTGTTGGTGTTCTTGTCACAAAACTACTTAGCGAGAGTTGCCCCTCGGAAGCGCGGAGAGCAATACAAACTGAAGGAGCCCAGTCGATGCAAGCCGCTTTCGATATCCTTGGTCGGGGCGCGATGCAGGAGCTGATGGCGGATCCAAACGTCGCCCGCGCAATGTCATCTTTTGAGCGACACATTGACCGTAAAAAAGTAGAGTCAGCGCTTGCCGCAAGGTGAGGCCTAACCCCCCGTTCATTCAACCGGACACCAACGTGCTTCGCTCGTTGTCACCGCTTAACGTAGGCGCTGAGGCTCCGTTTGTCCCTGCCGCCACAAACCCCTTCGAACACAGGTAGTACCTGCCGCCCGCGCACCCACCTACGGCACGGCCATCCGGCAATCCGTCATCCTTTGGCCTACTGCGGCACCAACTCCACCCGCCGGTTTTTCGCCCGGCCCTCATCGCTGATGTTGCTCGCCACGGGCGCAAGCGACGCCACACCGTTGCCCACCAGGCGGTTGGCGGCAATGCCGTAGTCCTTGGCCAACACGGCCACCACCGCATCGGCCCGGCGCTTGGACAGCGCCATGTTGCTGTCAAAGCCGCCCACGCCGTCGGTGTGCCCAACCACATGCAGCTTCACTCCTGGCTCGGCTTTCAGAAAGGCGGCGATCTGGTCGAGCGAGGGTTTGGATTCGGGCTTGACGTCGGCCTTGCCGGTGTCAAACAGGATGCCGTAGATGGCGACTTTGCCATTGGTTGTGATGGACTTGCTGATGTCCGAGGCACTGACCACCACCATGTTCTGCTCCATGGCTTTTGTCTCCATCACGTCCACGGCCATGTAGGCGCCTTCGCGGGACTTGTAGGATTTGTCGCTCTTGGGCCAGTCGATCGCCAGCAGGCGCACCGTGGTGTTGTCTTTCTGGAACGTGCCGGTGCGAATGCTGCCGACGCTGGCCGCGTACATCACGAACTCGGTGCGGCTGTTCTTGATGTAGTCCTTCTTGCCCTTGCTGAAGGTGGCCATGAAGTTGTTCCAGCGGCGCACGGCCGTGTCGCCCGTGGAGTCGTACAGCGGCTGAAAACCGGCCGCTACCAGCTCATTCACGTAGTTGCGGTAGATCTCCAGCGAACGGGTCTCGCCGGGCGCCTCGTACCACAGGCGCGTGAGCTTGCCTTCCAGCTTCAGCGGTGGCTGTACATAACGGCGAGCGCTGGCCGCAAGGTCGTATTCCTTGAACGTGGAGGTCTGGAATTCGATCTCATCGAAGTTGCGGACTTCGTAGCCCACGATGGAACTGCCCCCGAAGCGCTTGACGGCCGGATGGTCCTTGCTGCCCGCCATGTCCTGCGCCCATGCAGCCCCCCCGAACGCCAGGGCCACGAAGCCCGCACAGAAAACGCTCCCCCACCGACGAAAGCTCAGCATTGCCATGGTGTTTGTCCCTTGAATCAGAAAATGAAGAATCGCTGCGGCACAAATGCGTGCACTGGCTTTTGGGCGCAGGCCATCATAGGCGGGGGGTCAAAAGTTACGGCGCCAAGAAAATCACGAAATGGCCGCAAAAGGCAGACACCGCCCCGCTGAAAAACACCCGATTTGTGACGTACCATCCGGCACGCGGTCCCATCCCGAGACCTTTTAAGGAGGCCCTATGGCCAAAGGCGAACAACGCAGCAACAAGATGGCAAAGAAACCCAAGAAGGACACTTCGCCCCCCAAGGAACACAGTGGCTCCGACCGCCCCATGGCGCCAATCACCGCCGTGATCCCCAGGGGCAAAGACAAGAACAAGTAAGTAGCCTGCGTGGCACGTGCCCCGGTCGCACGGCATAGCGCATTCGCTATCAAATACATAGCTGCTAGCGCTTACAAATAAAGCGCCAGCAGCCAATTTCTTTCAAAAAATTAGCCGCCAGCTGCGTGTTGCTGTGGACGCACCGTGGACGCCAGGCGGTCCAGCCACTGCACATCGGGTTCGGGCCTGCCGAACAGATAGCCCTGGTAGACGATGTCCGGGGCACGCTGGCTCAGAAAATCGGCCTGGGCCTGGGTTTCGACCCCTTCGGCCACCACGCGCAGGCCAAAGTGGCGGGCCACCGACAGGATGCCCTCCACCAGCACACCATCGTCGGCATTGGTGGGCGCATCGTGCACAAAGGAGCGGTCGATCTTGAGCTCCTGAATGGGCAGGCGCTTAAGGTAGGCCAGCGACGAGTACCCGGTGCCAAAGTCGTCGAGCGAGATGTCCACGCCCAACATCGCCAGCTCTCGCATCTTGGCCACGGCGTCGTCGAAATCATCGATCACCAATCCCTCGGTCACCTCCAGCGTGAGCAGCCGGGGGTCTGCGCCCGTGGACGCGAGCAGCGCCCGCAGTTGCGGCACAAAACCCGGCTGCCTGAACTGCCGCGCGCTGATGTTGACCGACAGCCGCAATTGCCGCTCGCCGAACACAGGCTGGGCAAGCAGGGTGCAGGCATGCGCCAGCACCCACTCACCCAGGCTCACGATAAGGTCTGACTCTTCTGCAATCGGAATAAAAACGCTGGGAGGCACCAGGCCGTCGAGCGGGTGCTGCCAGCGCACCAGCACCTCGGCCCCCGTGATCTCGCCTTGTGCGTCCACCTGCGACTGCAGGTGCAGCCGCAGCTCCCCCGCGCCAATCGCATGGCGCAACTCGCGCTCCACACGAAAACGCTGCTCCGCCGCTTCGCCCATGCCCTGCTCGAAGAACGCGGCACGCCCGCCGCCCGCCTGCTTGACCCTGTGCAGGGCCATGCCCGCGCGCCGCAGTGCGTCATGCGCGCCGTCGCCAGCACTTTGCGGGTAGAGGGTGATCCCCACACTGGCACCCAGTTGGGCATCCTGCACATCGCCCTCCAGTCGCAGGGGGCGCAGCAAGACGGTCTGCAGCTCCTCGGCAAAGGCCAGCGCATGGCGGCCGGCCAGCGAAACATCCACACCCAGCCCATGCAGCACCACGCCAAATTCGTCGCCCGCCACACGCACCAGCAGGCCCTGGGCGGGCAGCATCTCGGACAGGCGCAGCGCCACCGCGCACAGCAGGCGGTCGCCCATCTCGCTGCCCCGCGCGTCGTTGAAGGTGGTGAACCGGTCCAGGTCCAGCAGCAACAGGGCATGCTGCATGGAAGGCGCGTGGCCCGCGCGCTCGCGCAGCGCATGCAGGCGCTCCACCAGCGTGGAGCGGTTGGGCAGGCTGGTGAGGCTGTCGAAATGTGCAAGGCGATGGATTTCATCGGCCGCGCGCTTGCGTTCGGTGATGTCCTGCTTGAGCTCCACATAGTGGCTCACGCGGCCATCGGGCTGACGGATGGGCGCCACCACCACCGATTCCGTCAGCGCCTGTCCGTCCTTGCGGTAGTTGACCTGTTCGCCCGCCCAGCTCTCGCCCCGCGCCAGGGTCGCGCGCAGGCCTTCGCGCTGCGTCACCAGCAGGCCATTGCTCGAATAGCTGGCCGATGTCCCGCCGATCACCTCCTCGCGCGCGAAGCCCGTGCGGTGTACGAAGGCCTCGTTCACATACTCGATGTTTTCCTCCAGGTCGGTGATGACAATGCTCTCGGGGCTTTGCTCCACGGCCCGCAGCAGCTTGTGCAGCGCCACCTCGCTGGTGGCCAGGTGGGCGGCGGTCTGCAGCGCCTCTTGCACCCTGCCCATGTAGTTGTGGCGAGAGAGCAGCGTGGCTATCCCCGTGAGTATCAGAATTCCTCCCAGGAACACCCCCTCTGTCATGCGGCTGACAGCCCGCGGCGGCGCGATCAGACCCAGCGCATCTGCCCCGATGAACCCCAGGAACAACAGTGCCGTGAACCCCAGCAGGACCAGCGTGGCCCGCACCCCAAGCAGCCAGCCAGCGAGCACGATGATCACGGGGTAGCTGAGCATATTGGGCCCGTTGACACCGCCGTTGAGCGCCGCCACCACCGATACCACCACCCACGCACCCAACACCAGCACGTAGGCAGCCGCGGTCCAGCACTTCAGGCGCGCCAGCAGCAGCGCCGCGCCGCCAGCCAGGCCCCCTGCAAGATTGAGGGCCACCATCGTGGGCAGCAGGGGCTCCTCAAAAATCAGCAGCACACCGATGGTGCAGCCAATCAGCATCACAGCCCAGCCCGCCACCCACACCAGATGGCGCGTGGTGGCATCTTCGTGGTCAGGCAACGATACAACAGAGGTTTCGGCCATGGGATGGGTTAGCAAACGAAAAATTATCGTAACCGCAGCGCAGCCAAATACCTACTCACAAAATGCGCACTGCCGCAGGCCTACAACAGCAACGCCTATCCGCGCAGCGCCACGCGCAAACATATTTTTACAAAATGACACAACCCTTCGGCACCAGCCTGAGAAGCTTTTGCCAACTGAGCACGAATGGGTGTCAATCCATCAGTCCGCGTTGTCGCTGCCCGGCGCGGGCTCGCGCACGCCGGAGCCCTTGCCTTTGGCCTTGGCGCGTGCGTCCTTTTTGGCCTGGCGCTTGGCGTCCTCGGCCAGGCCGGCGGCGCGCCAGGCCTCGAACTCAGCGGGCGTCTCCAGCGTGATGCGGCCCAGGATGGCGGAGCGGAAGTCCGTCATCACGATTTCGGCCGTTTTTTGCAAGTTCACCCGGCCGCCGCCCAGCATGGCGCCACGCTTTCTGCCAATGGCTTCGAGCAGTTCTTCGTCGTGCATGCTGGCCATGGCACCGGCGGGCAGGCCGAGCTTGTAGCGCGCCTCCAGCAGCGGGGCGTAGTTCTGCTGAAGGCGGCGCAGCAGCTCCAGCGCCACCAGTTCTTCATCGTAGGCGTTGCGGCCCACGGCGCCGCTGGCGGCCAGGTTGTAGCCGGTTTCGGGCACCACGATGCGCGGCCACAGCATGCCGGGCGTGTCCCACAGGTAAAAATCGTCGGCCAGCGTGATGCGCTGCTCCAGCTTGGTGATGCCCGCCTCGTCGCCGGTCTTGGCCTGGCGCTTGTTGCTGAGCGTATTGATCAGCGTGGACTTGCCCACGTTGGGCACGCCGCAGATCAGCACCCGCATGGGCTTGGCCATGCCGCCCCGGTTGGGCGACAGCAGGTGGCAGGCGTCGATGAGCTTGCGCGCGGGCGCGGGGTCGGACGCATCGAGCGGCACGGCGCGCGTGTCGCTCTGGGCGTTGTACCAGTCCACCCACAGCGCCGTGCGCTCGGGATCGGCCACGTCCTGCTTGTTGAGCACCTTGAGCGTGGGCTTGTGGCCCGTGATCTCGGCCAACAGCGGGTTGGCGCTGGAGCCGGGCAGGCGCGCGTCCAGCACCTCGATCACCACGTCGATGTCCTTGATGCGTTCGGTGATCGCTTTGCGGGTCAGGTGCATGTGACCGGGGAACCACTGGATGGCCATGCGGGGGTACTTTCTTCTGTTTTCTAGACGATCTGAGGGTGGCAAGGATAATCGCGGTCTTCCCTGCTCCGCACCACAGCGTTTTTTGCCCTCATGCCCACCCCCATCGACACCCCGCGCAAAACAGCCGCCAGCAAGGCCGACAAGGAGCTGCTGTTCAAGGGCGTGACCTGCGCCCTGATCGGCCTGGTCATCCTGCTGGCGCCCTATGTGGCCCGCTCTGCCAGCGTGCGCGAACTGATGGCCCAGGCGGCGCTGGTGGGCTGGTTTGCGCTGGTGCTGGGCATTGCGTTCGGGGTGCAATACGGCGTGCGCCGCGCCAAGGCCGGGCGCAGCCAGCCGTGACAACGGCATCCGAGGTCCGCGCCGTGGACGGCGCCTCGGCCCAGTCCATGTTCCAGGCCCTGCAGCAGCGCGCGGCCGATGCGGGCATCCCCCTGCGCAAGCCGCCGCCCGAACCCACCACCTGCTGCGGACGCGGCTGCAATGGCTGCGTGTGGGAGGGGTTTCTGGACGCCGCCGAATACTGGCGGCAGGAAGCGCTGCTGCAGCTTCAGGGCTGATCTTCTAGCAATTTGGGCTGTAGCGCTTATTTATCAAGCGCTATTAATTGTGCAGCAAAACTTCTACACCTACCGTTCGGGCTGAGCTTGTCGAAACCGTGCGCTCATCAAGCCACATGCCTGGGCTGAGGACGGGAGCCGGGGTGTGCGCCCGGCGGCGCAGCGCGTGGCGCTTGCGCCAGCGAGATGGGGGCCGAGCGCAGCGATGGCCCGTGTGGTTGTTTGGATGTTCGGCTGTCCACCCCATCTGGCTGCGCCTGCGGCGGGGCGGTTGTGGGGTGAGCATGCGCGCTAGTGCGCGCATGCCTCGTCATCTGACTCGCCGTGGTTGTCCGAGCGGCGCGCGCAGCGCACAGCGAGTTCCACGGCGCACCCCGCAACCGCCCCGAACCCAGGCATACATCCAAATCAGCCAACAAACCCAGGCTTCGACGAGCTCAGCCCGAACGGGTGGGGGAATACCCAAGCTTCAACACGCTCAGCCCGAACAGTGGGCGCAGAAGTGATTCCAGATAAAAACAGCCTCTAGCGCTTGATAGACAATCGCCAATAGCTACCAATTCAATAGCATCAACCCAGCTCTTTCACCGCCATGTACTGCTCGCGCCACTCCTCGAAAGGCAGCGTATCGGCAGCTTCGATGGCTTTTTGCGCGGCAATCGACTCGTCAGCCATGGCCAGGTAACGCGCCTGCTGCTCAGCCATCCAGGGCAGTCCCAGCAGTGCATCGCGGGCGGCCATGGATTGCTGGCGGGCAAAGACCTCAAAGTTGTGGTGGTGCTCGCGCGCCATGCGGTCGAGTACACGGGCCGATGGCGTGCGCTCGGGGGCGGCCAGGAGTGCTTGAGCGTCGCGCAGCGCGGCGCTGTAGTCATCCGTGCCGTGGGTGGCGTCGAGCGCCGCCGCCAAGGGCGCGCACTCGGCCAGCACCTCGGCGCCCCATTCGGTCAGCAGCACGCTCTGGCCGTTGCGCGTCAGGTGCAGGCCCGGCTCGCGGCCCCGCTCTGCCGTGAGGTGCTGGTTGTGCTTGAGTTCGGCGATCTCCGCGGGTGTGTCGGGCGGGCTGTCAGACAACAGGCAGTGCAGCAAAAACACGTCAAGCAAACGCATAGTGGGCGCCGTGATGCCCACTGGCACGAACGGGTCCAGGTCCATCAGCCGCACTTCGACGTATTCCACCCCGCGCTCGCGCAAGGCGTGCAGCGGGCGCTCGCCCGTGCGCACGGTGCGTTTGGGGCGGATGGTGCCGTAGAACTCGTTTTCGATCTGCAGCAGGCTGGTGCCAAGCTGGTTGTAGTCACCGCCAGGGTTGCGCACGCCCACGGCTTCATAGGCTGGATAGGGCTTGGTCAGTGCCTCGTGCAGCGAGTTGGCGTAGCCCGTGAGGCCGTTGTAGCTCACGGCCAGCGTGGCCTGCGCGTCGCTCTGGTAGCCCAGGCGCCCCATGCGCAGCGAGGTGGCGTGTGGCAGGTACAGCGCCTCGCCGCCCTCCATCGATTGCAGGCCGTGCTGGCGCCCCTCTACAAAACACGAACACAGCGCGGGCGAGGCCCCAAACAGGTACAGCAGCACGAACGCATGGCGGCGGAAGTTGCGGATGAGCGAAAAATACTGCTCGCTCGTCACGCCCGGGAGCGACCAGTTGTAGTGGATGCCCGAGATGGTCTGCATGCGCCGCCCGTAACGGTAGCCCAGGCCCATGCGGTACACACTTTTGGCGCGGCCCACGTTGGAGCTGCCATACCGGCCAATCGGAATCGTCTCGTCCGTGGGCAGGCCGCAGGGCATGCTGGAGGCCCAGAGCAGCTCGCCGCCGCTGTCCTTGAGCGTGCGCTGCACGAACTGGTGCACCTCGGTCAGCTCATTGAGGCAGGCCAACACGCCCTTGTGGGCGCCGGTGATGAGTTCAAGCTGCGATTCGCTGTAGTCGGTGGTGATCAGCGGGTGCGTGAGCGCCGAGCCCAGCGCCAGCGGGTGCGGCGTGAGGGCGAGGCCGCCCTTGGGCAGCACCCGAAGGCCTTCTTTTTCGATGCCGCGGCGGATCCCTGCCAGGGCATCCACCGGGTAGGCGGCGGCCAGTCTCTCTTGCAATGTGCTCATGTCTTTGTACCGATCCAACGTCCTTCTATCGGCCCGGAACTTAGCACGGAGCAGGCTGGCGTGTGTGGACCTGGCTTAAACCCTGGCCGCCATGGCCTTTCCGACCTCGTTGGTTCCCTGGGCTGCACCACTTTGTGGTACTTGCTCGCCCGCACGCTCGGTCACCTCGGCCAGGCGGGCCGCCAGTTGCTCGGGCACATCGGCGCCAACACCCAGGTGGATGCCCTGGGTGAGCGTGATGTGGGCGGCCTCGAAGGTGCCCGCGCCCGCGCACAGGATGGTGCGGCTGGGGGCGCTTTCGTGCGCCAATACCAGCATGGCGGGCACCACGGCCTCGGGCCTCAAGGCGTCCAGCACCTCTTGTGGCATCAGGCCTTCGGTCATGCGGGTGGCGGCCGTGGGTGCCAGGGCGTTCACATGGATGTTGTACTTGGCGCCTTCGATGGCCAGCGTCTGCATCAGCCCCACCTGGGCCAGCTTTGCCGCACCGTAGTTGGCTTGGCCAAAGTTGCCGTACAGGCCGGTGGAGGAGGTCGTCATCACGATGCGGCCGTATTGCTGGGCCACCATGTGCGGCCACACGGCCTTGCAGCAGTTGGCAGCGCCCATCAGGTGCACATCCACCACCAGGCGGAAATCTGCCATGTCCATCTTGGAAAACGACTTGTCGCGCAGGATGCCCGCGTTATTGACCAGAATGTCCACACGGCCCCAGGCGTCGATCGCCTGTTGCACCATGGCCTCGACGGCCGCGAAATCGGTGACGGACGCGCCATTGGCCAACGCCTCGCCGCCCGCCGCGCGGATCTCATCGACCACGGCCTGCGCCGCGACCGCGGTGCCGCCGCTGCCGTCCACCGCGCCGCCCAGGTCATTGACCAGCACCTTGGCGCCCCGCGCCGCCAGCGCCAGTGCATGCTGGCGGCCCAGGCCACCGCCTGCGCCCGTCACGATGGCCACGCGGCCTTGGAAGTCGATACCCATGGATGCTTCTCCTGTTGATTGGTGAGTTAATTGGTTGTGTTTGAGAAATGGACGAGGGAAAAAAACCTGCGCGTGGCACTGTAAGCCACCCGCCGCGTAACGACGGTTGCGCGCGCGACTGCGCCGCGCCGCCACCAGGCGCCCACCCGTGGTCAGTACCGCACCGGCTGGCTGTAGCGCGGGTCGCGGTGCCAATCCCAATAGGTCTGCACCAGTTGGCGCACCACCGGGCCCACGGCGCCGTTACCCACGGCCTGGCCGTCCACCCGCGTCACCGGCAGCACACCACCGCCCGAGGTGGACAAGAACACCTCGCGCGCACCCCGCAGTTCGTCCGCAGGCAGCGCGCGCAGATCCAGTGGCAGGCCCAGCGCGGCGGCCATCTCGATCACCGTGCGCCGCGTCACGCCCTCCAGCACGCCCTCCGCGGGCGTGACGATGCGGCCTTGCGCATTCACGCAAAACACATTGAAGCCCGGCCCCTCCACCACGTTGCCCGCCGCATCACGCAATACCACCGTGTCGCCCCCGGCATCGAGCGCGCCCAGGAGCCCCATGGTGAGGTCGTTCCAGTGGTAGTTTTTGGCGCGCGGGTCCACGCTGCTGGCCGGGATGCGCTGCACATCGCTGACGATGAGGTTCAGCCCCTGCGCGCGCTGCGCCTCGTTGGCGATCCACACATAGGGCACAGCAAAAGCGTAGAACTGGTTGACGGCCTGGCGCGGATCACGCGAGCCCCAGGGCGGCTGGCCGCGCGTGACGATCATCTCCACATACGAACTGCGCAGGCCCGACAGGCGTACGCACTGCTCCAACACCGCCGCGATCTCGGCAGCCGTGCGCCCCGGATCAAGGCGAAAACGCGCGCAACTGGCCAAAAAACGCTCCATGTGCGCATCGAGCCGAAAGAACGCGCCGTCCCACACCGTGACCACGTCATAGGTCGCGTCGGACCGCAGAAAACCCCAATCGGTGATCGGTATCGCGGCCTCGCCAATGGGCACATACTGGCCCCGCACATAGGCGACGCCCTGGGAGTAATCGGGTAAGGTGCTCATGCCCCTATTCTGACGTGCGCCGCGTGAAGCGGCTGCGGAGGCAACGCAGCCCCTAATGCTGCGACCTTGCTTCTGGAATTCAGTCCCTACAACTGAGCCAAAAATTGGCTCGCACGGCCAAAACAGCAGGCTGTTTTTCTCAAATCGTATCGAACCATGACAGACACACTCAATGATTCGATGGATTGCAAAACGAAGATCTGCTGCTGCGCCAAAGCAGCCCTGGTGACACCCCCTCTCAACAAGGCCGTTCATAAAAACTAGAATTGAGGGTTTTGGCCTTCCATATTGCCCCCCAAAACCGGCCGCGACATCCATGTCAGACACATCCCAACCCCTACCCGCCCCTTCCCAAGACGACAACCAACTCATCGCCGAGCGTCGCGAAAAGCTCCGTGCCTTGCGCGAAGTGCAAGCCAGCGGCGGCGGTGTGGCCTTCCCTAACAACTTCAAACCCGCGCACAAGGCGGCGCAGCTGCACCTGGATCACGGTGAAACCGCCAATGAAACGCTGGAAGCCACACCCGTCAGCGTCAGCGTGGCCGGCCGCATGATGCTCAAGCGTGTGATGGGCAAGGCCAGCTTTGCCACGGTGCAGGATGGTTCGCTGGGTGACGTGGGCGGACGCATTCAGCTCTATGTGACGCGCGATGCCGTGGGCGAAGATCTGTATGCCGCCTTCAAGCACTGGGACTTGGGCGACATCGTGGGTGCTGAGGGCACGCTGATGAAGACCAAGACGGGTGAGCTGTCGATCAAGGTAACCTCCCTGCGCCTGCTCACCAAGAGCCTGCGCCCGCTGCCTGACAAGTTCCACGGCATGGCCGACCAGGAGCAGAAGTACCGCCAGCGCTATGTGGACCTGATCACCGACGAGCAGGCGCGCAAGCGCTTCATGGCGCGCAGCAAGGCGGTGAGCGGCCTGCGCGAGTTCATGGTGAGCCACGGCTTCCTCGAAGTCGAGACGCCCATGCTGCACCCGATCCCTGGCGGGGCCAATGCCAAGCCGTTCGTGACGCACCACAACGCGCTGGAACAGGAGATGTACCTGCGCATTGCGCCCGAGCTGTATTTGAAGCGCCTGATCGTGGGCGGATTCGAGCGGGTGTTCGAAATCAACCGCAGCTACCGCAACGAAGGTATCTCGGTGCGCCATAACCCCGAGTTCACCATGATGGAGTTCTACGCGGCATACTGGAACTACCTGGACCTGATGGACTTCACCGAGACGCTGATCCGCGAGGTGGCTTTGAAGGCCACGGGATCGCTGCAGCTGACCTACCAAGGCCGCGCGGTAGACCTGTCGCAGCCCTTTGCCCGGCTGACCATCCGCGAAGCAATCTTCCAGTACACCGAGGCCGGCGCCCATGTGGACGATGCCGCCTGGCTCATCAGCGCGCTCAAGAAGCTGGGGATGACGGAAGAGAAGGACAAGCTCTCGGCCCGCACCCTGGCCAGCCTGCAAGTGCTGTACTTTGAGGAAACGGTGGAGGACAAGCTATGGATGCCCACCTTCATCATGGAGCACCCCACCGAGATCTCGCCCCTGGCGCGTGCCAACGACACCCGCCCCGAGGTCACAGAGCGTTTCGAGCTTTACATCACGGGCCGAGAGTTCGGCAACGGTTTCAGCGAGCTGAACGATGCCGAGGACCAGGCCGCGCGCTTTCACGCCCAGGTGGCCGCCAAGGACAGCGGGGACGACGAAGCCATGTTCTACGACCACGACTTTGTGCGCGCGCTCGAATACGGCATGCCGCCCACGGGGGGTTGCGGTATTGGCATCGATCGCCTCATGATGCTGTTGACCGACAGCCCCAGCATTCGCGACGTGATCCTGTTCCCGGCTCTGCGCCGCGAATCCTGAGGCCTATGGGGCCAGTTGCCGGGGACGATGCCCTCCCCGGTGCCTCAGCCCCCGCCTTTTGACGGCCCCAAGGAGACACACCGTGCCATTCACACCCACCAACACGCCCACCCCGCCCTCCGAGCCCCTGCCTCCGGGCAGTGCTTTCTCGGTACTGGTGGTCGAGGACCAGCGCTCCGTGCGCGCTGCGCTGGTGGCCGAGTTGCGGCGGGCCGGGGTGTCCGACGTTTTTGAGGCATCCGAGGGCATCACCGCACTGGAGCTGTTCAAGACCCATCGCCCGGACCTGGTGCTGCTGGACATCCGGCTGCCCGGCCAGGACGGCTACTGGGTGGCCCAACAGATGCGCGAGAGCGAGGCCGGGGACTGGACTCCCATCATCTTCCTGTCGGGCCTGGACAACGAACTGGACGTGTGGCGCGGCATTGAAGTGGGTGGCGATGACTATCTCGTCAAGCCCGTCAAGCCCATCGTCATGATGGCCAAGCTGCGCGCCATGCAGCGCCTGCGGGACATGCGCCGCAGACTGGTGCAGATGTCTGCCGAGTTGCACACGGCCAACCAGCGACTCAATGAGATGGTGGAGATCGACGCCCTCACGGGGCTCATCAACCGCCGTGGTTTTGACCGCATTCTGCACAACGAGATCCTGGCCGCGCGCCGCGAGGGCATGCCGCTCACGCTGATGCTGTGCGACCTGGACCATTTCAAGCTTTTCAACGATTCCGCCGGGCACTTGAAGGGCGATGCCTGCCTTCGGGATGTGGGCCGCCTGTTGCGTGATGTGTGCGTGCGGCCCCGCGATGTGTCGACGCGCTACGGCGGCGAGGAATTCGCACTGATTTTGCCCAACACGCCGCGCTCGGGCGCCATGACCTTTGCCCGGGCCCTGGGGCAGCTGCTGAAGGTGCGCTCCATTGAGCACCCCAATTCGCCGCTGGGCAGGCTGCTGACGCTGTCGGGGGGGATCACCACCTGCGTGCCCGACGACAACACCAATGCTGAAAGCATGATCATGCGTGCCGACCAGGCGCTGTATGCCGCCAAGGCGCAGGGCCGCAATCGCTTTTTCAGCTTTGAAATGCAAATGGACACCTTGGAGCAATTGCGCAATTGAGTTTTCTGCAATTTTTATCATTCGACGCCACGGAGCGCAGCGCCCGCACCGCCGCGTACCGCATGCAAGCCCTCAAAGCCCGCCTGCCCGACTGGGTTCAGGACTGGCTGGAAGTCATCGTCCCAGGCGCACAGATCCTGCTGATCCTGTTTGTGGCCTGGCTGCTGCAAAAGTTGCTGCGCCGCATCGTGCGCCGCGCAAGCGTGCACTACCAGTTGCCCGACGAGATGCTGGCGCCCATCAATGGCCTGATCCGCTGGATCATCGTCGCCAGTGCCTTGCTGCTGGTGCTGGAACGGATGGGGGTGTCAGCCACGGTGCTGTGGACGGCGTTCACCGGCTTTGCCACGGTGGGCGCGGTGGCGTTCTTTGCGGCCTGGAGCGTGCTCTCCAACCTGTTTTGCGCGCTGCTGATCTTTACCGTGCGGCCTTTCCGCCTGGGGGAATACATAGAGGTGCTGGACACCGCCGACAAAGTGGGCGCCATGGGGCGCGTGGTGGACATCAACCTGCTCTACACCACGCTGGAAGACCGGACGTCCGAGCATGGCCACGCCTGGCTGCAGATTCCGAATACGCTGATGTTCCAGCGGGTGGTGCGCAGGTTCCAGGGGGTGCCAACCCCTCCGGCTCCTCCTGCAGCACCCACCGCACCAAACTCCCCTGCCAGCCCGGCGGACGCCGCACAAAGTGCTCCGGCCGCCCTGCCGCCAACCACCGGTTCGGGGATAGCGGCGACCCCTACACCACCTCAGCCATAGGGGAGGAGCGCGGCGTGGTGGCTGCGCTTTCCGCTCACGGCAGCAAATCCAGCGCCTGCAGATAGGCGGGCTGGTACATCAGGTCGTCCCAGGCCTGGGGCAGCGTCTCGGGCAGCAGCGCCACGCGGCGGGATTCGCTGTCCACACTGGGCTGCCAGCGGCCTTGCTGGCGGGCTTTTTCCAGGCCTTCGATCAACTCGTCCACCGCCCGGCCATCGCCCAGGCTTTGGTTGCACAGCAGCACCAGGTCGCAGCCCGCGTCCAGCGCGGCCACGGCGGCGTCGGTGTAGCTGACCACTTGGCCTTCGAGGCGGCGCGCGCCTTCCATGCTGAGGTCGTCGCTAAAAATGGCACCGTCAAAACGCATCTGGCGGCGCAGGATATCTTGCAGCCAGCGCTGCGAGAAACCCGCGGGGCGGCTGTCCACCTTGGGGTAGATCACATGGGCGGGCATCACGCTGGTGAGCGTGCTGCTGAGCCAGGGGTATGGCGCGGCATCGTCGGCCAGGATGGCCTTGAGGCTGCGTTTGTCCACCGGCACCTCGGTGTGCGAATCGGCTTTGACAAAACCATGGCCGGGGAAGTGCTTGCCACAATTGGCCATGCCCGCTTGCAGCAGGCCATGCATAAGGCTCTTGGCCAGCAGCGCGACCACACGCGGGTCGCGGTGAAAGGAGCGGTCGCGGATCACGCCGCTTTCGCCCCAATCAAGGTCCAGCACGGGCGTGAAGCTGAAATCCACACCACAGGCGCGCAGCTCGGCGCCCAGCACATAGCCCGCGGCCGTGGCCGCGTTGGTGGCGCGCAGCGCACCGCTGCCCGGCACAGCCTTGGCGCCCTTGCCGTCATCCATCCACATCTCGCCCAACGCGCGCATGGGCGGCAGGTGCGTGAAGCCATCGGTGCGAAAGCGCTGCACGCGGCCGCCCTCGTGATCCACGCAGATCAAGAGATCGTCGCGCACGGCTTTGATGCTGCAGGTGAGCTGCAGCAACTGCGCGCGGTTCTCCCAGTTGCGGGCAAACAGGATGACGCCGCCAGTCAGCGGGTGCGCCAGGCGGCGGCGGTCGGCGGCAGTCAGCGTGGTGCCAGCCACGTCAAGGATCAGGGGTGCGTGTTCGATCATGGGTTTCAACAATGAAATTACTATAAAAACAATAGCGCCTTGCGCTTATCCATCAAGCGCCAGAGGCCAATTTCGCTTCAATTTTCTCAACCACGCAGAAGCTGGCGGCGTAATCGGTCTCGTCGGTCACGCTCAGGTGCACCGTGAGGCCACGGGCCTCGAACCAATCTTTGAGATCGCCATGCAGCACGATCACTGGCTGGCCTGTGGGCAGCTTGGCCACTTCGCAGTGGCGCCAGGTCATGGGCATGCGCATACCCAGGCCAATGGCCTTGCTGAAGGCCTCCTTGGCGGAAAAGCGGGTGGCCAGGTAACGCAGGCCCCGGTCAGGCCAGCGCGCACTGCGTTCGCGCCAGGTGGCCAACTCGCCATCGGCCAGCACCTTATGGGCAAAACGCTCGCCATGGCGCTCCAGGCTGGCGGCAATGCGGCGCACGTCGCAGATGTCGGTACCAATGCCGTAGATCATGGTGAATTTTGAATGAAATTGGCCTCTAGCGCTTATCTATCAAGCGCTAGCAGCTATCAAATCAGGAGCTACTGACCTTGCCTGCAAACCCCGCCTCGATGCAGCCCAGGTAGGCCTGCACTGTGGCGGCATAGCCCAGCTCCAGCGCATCGGCGATCAGGGCATGGCCGATCGAGACCTCCAGCACACCAGGCACGCCGCGCACAAAGGCCGCCAGGTTGTCGCGGTTGAGGTCATGGCCTGCGTTCACCCCCAGGCCCGCGTCCAGCGCGGCCTGCGCTGCGGCCGCATAGTGCGCGAGCTCGATGGCGTGCTGGGGCGTGCCCCAGGCGGCGGCGTAGGGCTCGGTGTACAGCTCAACCCGGTCGGCGCCCACGGCCTTGGCGGCAGCCATCTGCTCGGGCACCGGGTCCATGAACAGGCTCACGCGCACGCCCAGGCTGCGGCATTCGGCGACCAGAGGCGCCAGGCGCTCGGCATCCTGCGGAAAACTCCAGCCGTGGTCGCTGGTGAACTGGTCTTCGCTGTCGGGCACAAAGGTGGCCTGGTGGGGGCGCACCTGGCGGATGAAATCCATCAGGTTCTGCGACGGATTGCCCTCGATGTTGTATTCGCGGTCGGGCCAGGCCTTCATCAGCGCAGCCAAATCGAACACGTCCTGGCTGCGGATGTGGCGCTCGTCGGGCCGGGGGTGCACGGTGATGCCCTGCGCGCCCGCCTGCAGGCACAACTCGGCCGCGCGGGTGACGCTGGGGATGCCCAGGTGGCGCGTGTTGCGCAGCAGGGCGACCTTGTTGACGTTGACGGACAAAGCGGTGCGTGGATGTGGGTTCATAGGGCCTGCAGGTCGATCATGAGCTGGCGGGTGCGCAGCGTAGGGCTGCCGCAATGGTATTGCAGCACAGCACGCAGTTGGGGCTTGAGTTCGGCGGCCACGGGTGCGCAGGCGCGCAGTGTGGCGGTGTAGCTTTCGGCATCGTCATCCAGCGCACACTGCAGGGCCTGCCACTGGCTGCCCGGCAACGCGGCCCGATCAGCGGACGAAGCCACACGCAGGCCGCCCTCGGGCACCAGCACGTAGCGTGTGCCGGGCTCCAGCGGGGCCAGCGTCATGGTCTGTGCGTCCAGGCTGGGCAAGAGGCCAATCTCGCGCAGCAGCAGCAGCTCGAAGCTGCGCAGCACGGGCTCCAGCGCATCGCCATGCTCGCTGGCCAGCACGCGCACCACGCCCGCATAGGCATCGAACAGCGCGGTGTGGGCGTCGGCCCGCGCCAGCAGGCGCAGCAGCAGCTCGTTGAGGTACATGCCCGACAACAGGGCATCGCCCGTGGGCATTACATGGCCACCCACCCACTCTGCCCCCTTGAGGGTGTGAATATCGGCATTGCCATCACCTGCCAGGGTGTAGGTGAGGTGCAAGGGCTGCAGCGGCAGCAGCACGGGGCGGAAGTTGGAGGTGGGCTTTTTGGCACCCTTGGCCACCAGCGCCACCCTGCCCTGGCGGCGGCAGAACACCTCCAGGATCAGGCTGGACTCGCTCCAGTCGTAGCTGTGCAGCACAAAGGCCGGTTCATCGGAAATGCGCTTGGCGGCAGCCACGGAAGCTCAGGTTTATTCGTAGCCGAAGGAGCGCACGCGTGCCTCGTCGTCGGCCCAGCCGGAGCGCACCTTGACCCACAGTTCAAGGAACACCTTGGCATCCATGAGCTTTTCCAGCTCCTGGCGGGCCTCGGTGCCAATGCGCTTCAAGCGCTCGCCCTTGTCGCCGATCACCATCATTTTGTGGTTGTCACGCTCGACCACGATGGTGGCAGCGATTTTCACCAGGCGCTTGTGCTGCTTGCTCTTTTCCTCATCGAACTTGTCGATGACCACGGTGGAGGTGTAGGGCAGCTCATCGCCCGTGAAGCGAAACAGCTTTTCACGCACGGTCTCGCTGGCCAAAAACTTCTCGCTGCGGTCGGTGAGCTCGTCTTCGGCATACCACCAGCCCTGCTCAGGCAGGTATTTGGCGCAGATGCCAAACAGGCGCTCGATGTCGCCCTTGTTCTTGGCCGACATGGGCACGAACTCGGCGAACGGGTGGCGCTCTTGCATGCTCTTGAGCCAGGGCGCCAGCTCGGCGCGGCGGTGCACCATATCAAGCTTGTTGGCCACCAGCAGCGTGGGGATGCCGGGCTTGAACAACGAGAGCACCTTGGCATCGGCCAGCGTGAAGTTGCCCGCCTCGACCACGAACAGGATCAGGTCCACATCGCCAATCGCGCCCATCACGGTTTTGTTCAGCGACTTGTTGAGCGCCGTGGCGTGGCGGGTCTGAAAGCCCGGCGTATCGACAAAAATGAACTGCGTCTGTTCCAGCGTGCGGATGCCGGTGATGCGATGGCGCGTGGTCTGCGCTTTGCGCGAGGTGATGCTGATCTTCTGGCCCACCAGGGCGTTGAGCAGCGTGGATTTGCCCACGTTGGGCTTGCCCACGATGGCGATCACGCCACAACGCTGGCCCGGAACCGCCGCGGGCACCGCAGCTGCGGCCAGCATGGCTTCGAGGTCATTTTGCACGGAGGTGCTTTCTGCGCCACCGTCACCAGCTACATTTTTAGTAGCATCATTCATAAATTCTTTGCTTTCAATGTGGCCAGCATGGCTGCCGCAGCCGCCTGCTCGCCCGCCCGGCGCGAGCCACCGATACCGCGTTCGGTCAGGCTCAGTTCGGGAATATCGCACTCGACATCAAAGGTCTGGCGGTGGGCCGCGCCCACGGTCGCCACCACTTTGTACTGCGGCAGCTTCATTTTGCGGCCCTGGAGCCACTCCTGCAACGCGGTTTTCGCGTCCTTGGACGCCGCCTGCATCTGGGGGTTGATTTCTACGCTTTCAAACAGGCGGTGCACCAGTGCTTCAGCGCTGGCATAGCCCGCGTCCAGATACACGGCGCCAATCAGAGCCTCCAGCGCGTCGGCCAGGATGGACGGGCGCTGCTGCCCGCCGGACTTGGCCTCTCCCTCACCCAAGCGCAGCACCTCGGAGACTTTGATCCGCAGGGCGAGCTGGTGCAAGGTGTCCTGCTTGACGAGATTGGCGCGCACCCGCGAAAGGTCGCCTTCCGGCAAGGCGGACAGCCGCTGGTACAGCAGGCTGGCCACCGCCAGGTTCAGGACAGAGTCGCCCAGAAATTCAAGCCGCTCGTTGTGGTCCGCAGAAAAACTGCGGTGCGTGGTGGCACGCTGGAGCAGCGAAGGATCGGAAAAAACATGCTGCAGGCGGCCCTGCAACGCAATAAGGCCGGGCTGCACCTAGTTGGTCTGCGCTTCAAAGCGGTAAACCAGATAGGCCGGGCCCGCCAAAGGGATTTCGCGCGAATACTTGAACGACACCACCACCTTGTCGCCACGTTTCGTCACTTCCAGATCCTTGCCCTGGATGGACCGGATGTCATCAATCGCCGCCGCGCGGTCGAACGCTGCACGCACGCCCGGCACCGTGGTCTCCACCTTGGCTTTTTCAATGGCCTTCTTCGCGGAGGTGTACTCCAGGAAGATGGGGACGGACTGCCCGCCGATGGCGAATGCGGCCACCGCAATCAGACCGATAAAGATCAAGCCGATAAAAGACAGCCCGCGCTGGCGCGAGCGGCTTGCGGTGCGATACATCTTCATAAATTACCCCTCAGTGTTGTGTGCAGCGGCCACGGCTCAATGGAACGAGCCGATGCGCTTGAGATTACCGAAATTCATCCAGACAAAAAAGGCCTTGCCGACGATATTGCCCTCTGGCACAAAACCCCAATAGCGGGAGTCCAGCGAGTTGTCGCGGTTGTCGCCCATCATGAAGTAGTGACCTTCAGGGACCTTGCAAGCGACCCCTTCCACACTGTAGCGGCAGTTTTCGCGATAGGCAAAATTGCTGGCACCTTGCACAAAAGCGGGCACGTCGGGGTTGTTCAGCAAACGGTGGGGCTTGTCGCCCAGTTGCTCCTCGAACTGCTTGAAGTAGCGCATCACGTCTTCTTCAAAAAAGTCCGGCACAGCCTTGGTATCGATGGCCTTGCCATTGATGGTGAGGCGCTTGTTGATGTAGGCCACCTCGTCGCCAGGCACGCCCACCACACGCTTGATGTAGTCCAGGTTGGGCTGGGGCGGGTAGCGGAACACCATAACATCGCCGCGCTCGGGCTTGTTGCCGTCGATGACCTTGGTGTTGATGACCGGCAGCCGAACGCCATAGGTGAATTTGTTCACCAGAATCAAGTCGCCCACCAGCAAGGTCGGAATCATGGAGCCCGACGGAATCTTGAAGGGCTCGAACAGGAACGAGCGCAGGAAGAACACCGCCGCGATCACCGGGAACAGCCCGGCGGTCCAGTCCAGCCACCAGGGCTGCATGAGGATCTGGCCCTTGGCCTCCTGCACATCCACATCAACCTTCTGAATGCCCATGCGATCGAGTTCTGCGCGGCGCGCCACGGCGGCATCTTCAATCGCTTGCGCCGCACGGCGGCGGCGCGGCAGGAAATAAAACCGCTCTCCCAGCCAGTAGGCGCCGGTGATCACCGTGGCCAGGAACAGCAGCAACGCAAAGTTGCCCTCGATGGCGCCAAAGTACCAGGCGCCCACATAGCCAGCGAACCCGGCCAGCACCAACGACGTGAGAATTTGCATGAACTGCATCAATCTTCCACCTGCAAAATGGCCAGGAACGCCTCCTGGGGCACCTCGACCGAACCGATCTGCTTCATCCGCTTCTTGCCCGCCTTCTGCTTTTCGAGCAGCTTGCGCTTGCGGGTAATGTCACCGCCATAACACTTGGCCAGCACGTTCTTGCGCAGGGCCTTGATGGTCTCGCGCGCGATGATGTTGGCACCAATGGCCGCCTGGATGGCCACGTCGTACATCTGGCGGCTGATGATCTCGCGCATCTTGGCCACCACCGCACGGCCCCGGTACTGCGACTGCGAGCGGTGCACGATGATCGACAGCGCGTCTACCTTTTCGCCGTTGAGCAGGATGTCCACCTTGACCACGTCGGAGGCACGGTACTCCTTGAACTCGTAGTCCATGGAGGCATAGCCGCGCGAGACGGATTTGAGCTTGTCGAAGAAATCGAGCACGATCTCGCCGAGCGGCATTTCATACGTCAGCATCACCTGGCGGCCGTGGTAAGCCATGTTCATCTGCACACCACGCTTTTGGTTGGCCAGCGTCATCACCGGGCCCACATAGTCCTGGGGCATGTACAGGTGCACCGTGACGATGGGTTCGCGGATTTCCTCCAGGCGGCCCTGGTCGGGCATCTTGGAGGGGTTTTCGACCATGATGACTTCACCATCGGCCTTGACCACCTGGTAGACCACGCTGGGCGCGGTGGTGATCAGGTCCTGGTCGAACTCGCGCTCCAGGCGCTCCTGCACGATCTCCATGTGCAACAGGCCCAGGAAGCCGCAGCGGAAACCAAAACCCAGCGCCTGGCTGACCTCGGGTTCGTAGTGCAGCGACGCATCGTTGAGCTTGAGCTTTTCCAGCGCATCGCGCAGCGAGTCGTACTCGCTGGCTTCTGTCGGGTACAGGCCCGCGAACACCTGGGGCTGGATTTCCTTGAAGCCAGGCAGCGCCTCGGCCGCTGGACCCGCGTTGTTGGGCAGCTTCTTTTCAAGCGTGATGGTGTCGCCGACCTTGGCGGCCTGCAGCTCTTTAATGCCAGCGATGATGTAGCCCACCTGTCCCGCATCGAGCGAATTGCGTGGCTCGTTGGCCGGGGTGAACACACCGAGGTTGTCGGCGTTGTACACAGCCCCGCTGGCCATCATCTTGATGCGCTCGCCCTTGAGCAGCCGGCCGTCGACCACACGCACCAGCATCACCACACCCACGTAGCTGTCGAACCAGCTGTCGATGATCATCGCGCGCAGCGGGCCACTGGCATTGCCGCGCGGCGCAGGCACCTTGGCCACGATGGCTTCGAGAATCTCGTCGATGCCCATGCCAGTCTTGGCCGAGCAGGGAATGGCATCCGTCGCGTCGATACCGATCACATCCTCAACTTCGGCCTTCGCGTTGTCCGGATCGGCATTGGGTAGATCCATCTTGTTGAGCACGGGCAGCACTTCCACACCGAGGTCCAGCGCCGTGTAGCAGTTGGCCACGGTCTGTGCTTCCACGCCCTGCGAGGCATCGACGACAAGCAGCGCGCCTTCGCATGCAGACAGCGAACGGCTCACCTCATACGAGAAGTCCACATGCCCTGGCGTGTCGATCAAATTGAGGTTGTAGATCTGCCCATCCTGGGCCTTGTACTGCAGCGCCGCGGTCTGCGCCTTGATGGTTATCCCACGCTCTTTTTCGATGTCCATCGAGTCCAGAACCTGGGCCTCCATCTCGCGCTCTGCAAGCCCGCCACATCGCTGGATCAGGCGGTCGGCCAACGTCGACTTGCCATGGTCGATGTGCGCAATGATGGAAAAATTTCTGATGTTGTTCATCAACGGAAAGCGTCAAGTGATTGAATTAAAACGGCGCCCACAAGAAAAAAGGGCGCGTCGAGTGGCGACGCGCCCTGAACCAACAATCATTGGCAACTGCGATAGTTGGAACTTCATTGTAGGCAAAAAGGCTGCCGGGGAAAGCCCGCTCGACTGCATCCAAAGAGAGTTGTTGGTCTGCAACGAGGATTTTATGCACAGTTTATTCACAGTTGACACAACAACAACGCTGGACAACTTGTGGGTGAGCTGTGGATCGGCTGTGCATTGCACAACAACATCCCGCATCGTGAACCCGACGCCAGTCAATATGCAGATAAGCGTTGAACGGAAGCCTCTATTCTATCGAATCTGATTGATAGAGGTCCAAAAAGTTAGCAAAAGCTAACATCTAGACTTTGCGTCAGGACGCTGGCAAAACCCCACAAAAAAAAGTCCCCACCAAAAGACCCAGCCAAATCAGGGGCATCGGCCACTTGGCGGCCCATCCCCTTGGCACAGAACAACCGCGTCTTCAGCGGCTTGAACGGATCAGCGCGTACTGCGCCCACTCTCCGCGCCGGTACAGCACGTTGATGGACTTGCTCTTGTCTGCCTTGGCCAGCACAGACTCGAAATCCTTCACGCCTGTGATCTCGGTGTTGGCAATGGACAGGATGATGTCCCCTTCACGCAGCCCCGCACGGGCCGCTGCCTCGGTGGCGGCAGCCACCAGCACCCCGCCCTTGACCTTGAACTCCTTCTTCTGCGCTTCCGTCAGCTCCGTCACAGACAAACCGACCTGCTGCCCTGCAGCCGAGACTTTGGGCTTTTCTTCCCGCTCGGCTACTTTGGTCGCTGGCTTGTCCGGCTCGATCTCTGCGATGGTGATGCCCAGGTCGCGCGAGGTGCCGCGGCGGAACACGGTCACCGTGCTCTTGCTGCCCGGCTTGGTGTTGCCCACCAGGCGCGGCAGGTCTGCCACTTTCTCGATGGGTTTACCGTCAAAACGCGTGATGATGTCGCCGGCCTCCACGCCCGCCTTGTCGGCAGGCGACCCGCCCTCCACGCCCGTCACCAACGCGCCCAGCGCCTTGCCCAGGCCAATCGATTCCGCCACATCCTTGGTGACCGCACCGATTTGTACGCCGATGCGGCCGCGCGTCACGCGCCCCGATGCGCGCAACTGCTCGCTCACTCGCATCGCTTCGTCCATGGGGATGGCAAACGAGATGCCCATGAAGCCGCCCGAGCGGGAGTAGATCTGGCTGTTGATGCCCACCACCTCGCCGCGCATGTTGATGAGCGGGCCACCCGAATTGCCGGGGTTGATAGCCACGTCCGTCTGGATGAAAGGCAGGTAGTCGCCCGTGTCGCGCTGCTTGGCGCTCACGATGCCTGCCGTAACCGTGTTCTCCAACCCAAAGGGCGAGCCGATTGCCATCACCCATTCACCCACGCGCAGGCGGCCCACGTCGCCCACCTTCACGGCAGGCAGGCCCGTGGCTTCGATCTTGACCACTGCCACATCGGTGCGCTTGTCCGCGCCAACGATCTTGGCTTTGAACTCGCGCTTGTCCGGCAGTGTGACGATGACTTCGTCAGCACCGTCCACCACATGGGCGTTGGTCATGACAAAACCGTCTGCCGTCAGGATGAACCCGGAGCCGACGCCGCGTGGTTGTGGTTCTTCTTCCTGCTGCGGCCTTTGGGGGCGCTGCTGGCGAGGCAGGTTGGGGATGGGCACGCCAAACCGGCGAAAGAACTCCAGCATCTCTTCGTCCATGCCATTGGCATTGGAGCGGCCTGCGGCTTTTTCGACCGTGCGGATATTGACCACCGAGGGGCCCACCTGGTCCACCAGGTCCGTGAAGTCCGGCAAGCCACGGACGGCTGCCGCAGGCTGGGCCGACACCGCGTGGGGTACGACCATGACGCTGGCAACCCCGGTAAACATGCACGCCAACGCTATGGAGCGCAGCTTATTCCCATCAAACTTCGGCATCATCGACCTTTCGTGAATTGTGTCGAACGCTGTCAATCAACTGTGTGTAACTGTGAAGAGTGTGCCGTCAATTGGTTCCCACAGCAGCGCGCGAGTTTCTGCGCCACCCCCGCCTTCTCAGCGCGGGCGCTCCAACTGCCCCGCAAAGAGGCGCAGCGTCTGCAGCGGCACCTCACCCACCGCCGTGAGCCAGGCGTCTGGCGGTACGCGCTGGGCCAGCAACTGTGTGGCCCCCATGCCGGAGACCTGGGTCTGCGCCGGGTGGCGCTGCGGATCAAAGGATTCCAGAAACAGCGACACGGACGCCAGGCCATCGGAATAGAGGCACTGCAAAACGCTTTGCGCATCCTCCGCCGCCGACACCGCCCGCCGGTGGCAACTGACCGGAACAAACCCCGCCACCGGCTGGCGCAGCGTCCAGCCTTCGGCCTGAGCATTTGTCTTCTCCACCGCCGGGGCCACCATCTTGTAGCCAGCCGTGGCCTCCATCAAGCGGGCGAGTTGCTCCACCCGCACCGGCGCATTCAGATCGAGTTCGGAAAAAGCCGCCTGCTCCAGCACCCGGCCGTCCGATGCCAGCGTTTGCAGCTTCACCACCAGTCCCGTTTCACGCTCGACCCACAGGCGGTAGCCAAATCGCAGCGTGTCCAGCGGCTTGAACAACACAACATCGGCCACGAACCCCGCCACCCGCTCCTGCCCCGCCAGATGGGCACCGTAGAACTGGGCAATGGATGTACCGCTCACCAAGGGGACGCGGGGGAAAAGCCCCGCAGCATCGCGGCGGTCCGTGCGCACAATGCGTGCCTGCGGCAGGAAAGTGCGCACCTCGTCATTGCGCCGGAACACGGTGCGCGGCGTGCCGCTGAGGGACTCCACCCGCTCCACCTGCTGCTGTCCATCGCAAGCGTGCCAGATCTTCGAGCTGGACATCGCCCCATTGGCGGACATCACCACGAACACCCCTGCATACGACCGCCTGCAAGGCGCACTGTGCATGCGCTCGACCCACTGCGCCACATCACGCTCAGCGGGCGCGGAAACCACCTCGGCAGACGATGAAGCCGTAGAAGCGGCGCCACCCGGCGGCGCTCCCATGGCCAGGGAAGCACCCAAACCACACACGGCGGCCATCAGCACGGCAATGAGCCGTCGATGACAAAGGATTCCGGCTACGCCCCCCAAACCCAATGTGTTCATCACGCGATCTCAATGCCAGAAACGGGCATCATCCCCATCTTCCACTCAGCGGCTGGGGCCTTCAAACGTTGCATTGCGCAGGAAGCCCGCAGGCATCTGCAATGCCGACGTGCTGCCAAACTGCTTGTGGGCCGCCAGCAATTCATCCAGGCGGGGGTCGCGGATCATGACCTGCTGCCCATCGGCATCGGCCACCGCAACAACGGGCGCCCGCTGGGCGGGGGCGCGTTCGGGCGCTGCGGCCAGTTGTGCGCCAGCGCCAACACCCGACGGCCCGGCGCCCTGCAGGCTGGCAAGAGATGTCCAGCCGATGGCCGCCACGGCAGCCAGCGATGCAAATCCGGCCACCATCTTCCAGCGGAAGACGGATGCATTGGCGGCCTCTGGCATCTGCGCAGCAACCACTGCCACTTGCACTGGAACGGTGGGGCGCTCCGGCGGCGCCTCCTGGGCCAGTTGCTCACGCAAGCGGGACATGAACGCAGGATGGGCAGGCTGGGCCAGGTCCGTGGAACGCAGCACATCACCCACCAGGTGATAAAGCTGCCAGGTCTTGCCCCCGTCTTCATCCTCGCAGGCAAAAGCCAGCGCAGCCGCGAGTTCCTCGCCCTCAAGCTGGCCGTCGGCCAGGGCGGACAATCGCTCTCGATGGTTCACATCATTCGCCATGGGGTCACCTGCCAATCCGTTGATACCTGTTGCAGCCTTGTTCATTTCATCACCTCACCACCGTTTGCCCGACTGGTTTTCAAGCAAGGGGCGCACCTTGGCTGATATGGCTTCGCGCGCCCGAAAGATCCGCGACCGCACCGTACCGATGGGGCACCCCATGGCGGTCGCGATCTCTTCGTAACTCAGACCCTCGATCTCGCGCAGCGTCACCGCCTGGCGCAAATCGTCAGGCAACGCTTCCATCGCCGCGTTCACGACCTGCGCGATCTCACGGGCGGCCAGCACGGTTTCGGGGGTCTCGTCGCTGGTTAGTTCATGTCCGAGCCTGGAAGTTTCATCCTCGTCTTCACTGCCCCGGAACGCGTTCTCTGAAATGACCGGATTGCGCTTCATGTCCATCAGCGCTTTTTTGGCGGTATTGACGGCAATGCGGTACAGCCAGGTGTAGAACTGCGCGTCGCCCCGGAACTGATGGAGCGCCCGGTAGGCCCGGATGAAGGTCTCCTGGGCGATGTCCTGGACGAGATCGGTGTCACGCACCATGCGCCCGATCAGGCGCTCGATGCGGCGCTGGTACTTGATGACCAGTAATTCATAGGCGCGCTGATCGCCCGCCACCGTGCGCTCCACCAATTGGAGATCGCTGTCTTCGGAAGGGGAAGGCGAAATTACAGTCATGGATACTCAGGATTCACACCCCACGGCTGCTGGCCGGGGCGGTGTCGTCAGCGTTGTCAGCGCCCGGTTTGGCGCGCGAATATACCGCACGGCGCATGTCCATCCAGCGCTCGGGCTGGCTTGAACGCTGCAGCCAAAGCCAAGTGCGATGCTGCCCCAGGGGGAATACACACACCCAAAGATGGGATTGCAGGTCGAGAATGACTTCTGGCGGACGGGAAAGTGCCCAGAATAGTTGCCCCTTGGGGCCACCTTCCAGCACCCAGCCCTGCCCATCCCAGCGCAACACACCCACAAACTGCCGCAGCCAGAAGTGCAATGCGCATGCCGCAGCGGCCAACCACAGGCAAGCTGCAGCAACCCCGGCAACCCCAGGGGATCTCACGCCCCAAGCCACCCAGGCCACCAACACACCAGCCCCCGCCAGCAAAAGACTGACCAAAACCACGCCCAGGGCACGGCTGCGCCGCAGAAGGTACTGCACCGCAGGCGGGCGCCGTGCAAGCCGGGTCATCGGATCACAACATCCCGACCAAGAAGGCCAACAGGACGGGCCGCAAAGGAAACAGTGCGGTCAGCGGGATCAGACGCGCTTGAAAACCAGCGTCCCGTTGGTGCCGCCAAAACCAAAGTTGTTTTTGACAGCCACATCGATCTTCATGTCACGCGCCGTGTTGGCGCAGTAGTCCAGATCGCACTCCGGGTCCTGGTTGAACAGGTTGATGGTGGGCGGCGCCTTCTGCTCGTGCAAGGCCAGCACGGTGAACACGCTCTCGATGCCACCGGCGCCACCGAGCAAATGGCCCGTCATGGATTTGGTGGAACTGACCACAGTCTTGTAAGCGTGCTCGCCCAGGGCCGCCTTGATCGCATTGGTCTCGTTGAGGTCACCCAACGGGGTGGATGTGCCGTGGGCATTCAGGTAATCGACCTGGTCGGCATTGATACCCGCGTTGCGCAAGGCGCTGAGCATGGCACGGCGCGGGCCGTCCATGTTGGGTGCCGTCATGTGGCCGGCATCCGCGCTCATGCCAAAGCCACTGAGCTCGGCATAAATCTTGGCGCCACGGGCCTTGGCGTGTTCGTACTCTTCGAGCACCATCACGCCAGCACCTTCGCCCAGCACAAAACCGTCACGGTCTTTGTCCCAGGGGCGCGAGGCGGTTTGGGGGTCGTCGTTGCGGGTGGACAGGGCGCGCATGGCCGCAAAGCCACCAATGCCCAAAGGCGAGACGGTGGATTCCGTACCACCAGCCACCACCACGTCCGCATCGCCGTATTCGATCATGCGGCCCGCCTCGCCAATGCAGTGCAAGCCCGTGGTACAGGCGGTCACGACAGCAAGGTTCGGCCCCTTGAAGCCGAAACGCATGGACACATGGCCCGCCACCATGTTGATGATGGACGCAGGCACAAAAAACGGCGTGATGCGCCGTGGTCCACGGCTCACCAGTTCCGCATGGGTGTTTTCGATCAGCGGGAGACCGCCGATGCCAGAGCCGATCACGCAGGCGATGCGCGTGGCGAACTCTTCGCTGAGCGCCTCGCCCGTGGGCAGACCCGCATCCTGCACAGCCTGCGCGGCGGCGGCAATGCCGAAATGGATGAAGGTATCCATCGCGCGCGCATCCTTGGCGCTGATGTACGACTCCAGGTCCAGGCCTTTGACCTCTCCTGCGATCTTGCAGGCGAAGTTCGACGCATCGAACTTGGTGATGAGATCAATACCGGACTTTCCGGCAAGGATGTTGGCCCAGGATTCGGCCACCGTGTTACCCACGGGGCTGACGCAACCCAGGCCGGTCACGACAACGCGACGACGGCTCATGCGTAAAAAACCTTCTGCTTGGAAATCGCTTGAGTCAGGCGCAGGGCGCCGCTCAGGCCTTCTGGTGGGTGTTGGCGTAGTCGATGGCGTTTTGCACCGTGGTGATCTTCTCGGCGTCTTCGTCCGGGATCTCGATGCCGAATTCGTCTTCCAGAGCCATCACCAGTTCCACCGTGTCGAGCGAGTCGGCACCGAGGTCTGCCACGAAGGCTTTTTCATTGGTGACTTGGGACTCTTCCACACCGAGTTGTTCGGCAATGATTTTTTTGACGCGTGCTTCGATATCGCTCATGGTTTCCCTCTGGGGGTTGTGAATGAATCCGCGATTCTAGCTGCTTAAGGAGAATCCCCTCAGCAACCCGCCGTCCGGATGAACCGGCGTTATCTTTCAACAATTACATGTACATGCCGCCATTGACGTGCAACTCCTGCCCCGTCACATAGCCTGCCTCGCGCGAAGCCAGATAAGCCACCGCATGTGCGATGTCTTCGGGCTTGCCCATGTGGCCCAATGGGATCTGCGCATTGAGCGCTTTTTGCTGGTCTTCGGGTAGCCCGGAGGTCATGTCGGTCTCAATGAAACCCGGCGCCACGCAGTTCACGGTGATACTGCGGCTGCCCAGCTCGCGCGCCAGCGCGCGCGTCATGCCCGCCACACCCGCCTTGGCCGCCGCATAGTTGGCCTGGCCCGGATTGCCCGATGCACCCACCACGCTGGTGATGCTGATGATGCGCCCATAGCGCTGCTTCATCATCGGACGGATCGCGGCGCGGCTCACGCGGAACACGGCCTTGAGGTTGGTGTCCAGCACCGCATCCCAGTCTTCGTCCTTCATGCGCATGGCCAGGGTATCGCGGGTGATGCCCGCATTGTTCACCACCACATGCAGGCCGCCTTGCTGTTTGACGATGGCGTCCATCAGCGCCTCGACCGCCGCAGCGTCGTTCACGTTCAGGTTGGCGCCCCGGCAGCCAGGGTAGGCCGACAAGGCCTGGCTGATGCGCTCGGCGCCTTCGTCCGTGGTGGCAGTGCCCACCACCTGGTAGCCGCGCGTCGCCAGTTCCAGGGCGATCGCCGCGCCAATGCCGCGCGATGCGCCGGTGACCAGCGCCACTTGCGCCGTCTGCGCGGCCGATGAAGATTGCGTCATGCCAACAACTCCCGGGTTTCGGCCAGCGTGGCCGGATCAAACAATGCAGCGCCGACCAGTTCGGGGTCGATGCGCTTGGTCAGGCCCGCCAGCACCTTGCCGGGGCCACATTCAACAATATGGGTGACTCCACGGCCTTTCAGCGCGTGCACGCACTCCACCCAGCGCACCGGGCCAAAGGCCTGGCGGTACAGCGCATCGCGGATGGCGTCGGCATCCTGCTGCACGGCCACGTCCACGTTGTTCAGCACCGGAATCTGGGGCGCCGCCAGCGCCACGTCGGCCAAGGCCACGCGCAGCTTTTCGGCGGCGGGCTTCATCAGGCTGGAGTGGAAAGGCGCCGACACCGGCAATGGCAGGGCGCGTTTGGCGCCCGCGGCCTTGAGCATTTCGCAGGCCTTGTCCACCCCGGCCTTGGTCCCGGCGATCACGGTCTGGATGGGGTCGTTGAAGTTGACGGCCTCGACCACCTCGGCCGTGCCGGGGCCAAACGAAGCCACGGCCTCGGCGCAGCCTGCGATGACCTTGGCGGCGTCCATGCCCAGGATGGCCGCCATGGCGCCCGTGCCCACAGGCACTGCCTCTTGCATGGCCGCAGCGCGCAGGCGCACCAGCGGCGCGGCCTGCGCCAGTGTCAGTACACCCGCAGCCACCAGGGCCGAATATTCACCGAGCGAGTGGCCAGCCACCGCCACCGGGGCGGCGCCACCTTCGGCACGCCAGACGCGCCAGGCGGCCACTCCGGCCACCAACATCACCGGCTGGGTGTTGGTGGTCAGGGCCAGCGCCTCCTTGGGGCCTTGCTTGATCAGCAGGCCTACGTCTTCACCCAGGGCATCCGAGGCTTCCTGCAGGGTCTGCGCCACCACGGGGTGGTCACCCCAACCGTCGAGCATGCCCACGGACTGCGATCCCTGGCCGGGAAAGACAAATGCAAAAGACGTCATGAATTCATCATCCAGAAATTTGATCGAAATATCGCCCTAGCGCTTATCTATCAAGCGCAAGCAGCTATAACTTCAGGAGCGCCGCACCCCAGGTGAAGCCACCGCCCACGCCTTCCAGCAGCAGGGTCTCGCCTTTTTGGACCTGACCGGAGCGCACCGCATGGTCGAGCGCCAGGGGGATAGATGCCGCCGACGTGTTGCCATGCTGGTCCACGGTGACCACCACCTTGTCCATGGACATCTTCAGCTTGCGGGCCGTGCCCTGCATGATGCGGATGTTGGCCTGGTGCGGAATCAGCCAGTCGATGTCCGCCTCGGTCAGCCCGGCCTTGGCCAGGGCGGCATGGGCGGCCTTCTCCAGCACCCCCACAGCCAACTTGAAGACGGCCTGGCCGTCCATCTTGAGGAGCGGATCGCCCAGCACCTGGCCGCCCGCCACGTTGCCGGGCACACACAGGATACCCACGTGCTTGCCGTCGGCATGGAGGTCGCTCGACAGGATGCCGGGGGTTTCGGACGCTTCCAGCACCACGGCGCCAGCGCCATCACCAAACAGCACGCAGGTGGTGCGGTCGTTGAAGTCCAGGATGCGGCTGAAAACCTCTGCGCCGATCACCAACGCGCGGTTGGCCGCCCCCGTCTGGATCATCGCATCGGCCACCGACAGCGCATACACAAAGCCGCTGCATACCGCCTGCACATCAAACGCCGGGCAGCCATTGGCCCCGAGCTTGTTTTGCAGAATGCAGGCCACCGAAGGAAACACCATGTCCGGCGTGGACGTGGCCACGATGATCAGGTCGATGTCCGTCGGCAGCAAGCCAGCCGCCTGCAAGGCATTGCGCGCAGCCTCCACGCCCAGGTCGCTGGCGGCCACGTCGGGGGCCGCAAAGTGGCGTGCCCGGATGCCCGTGCGCTCCACAATCCAGTCGTCGGAAGTCTCGATGCCGCGCTGGCCCAGTTCGGCCACCAGATCAGCGTTGGTCAACCGGCGAGGGGGCAAATAGCTGCCGGTGCCGGTAATGCGGGAGTAGCGTCTCATCAATGTGTCGTCGCCGCAACGCCAGGCTGGGGCTGGGCATCTGCAGGCACCAGGAGAGGCGCCGCATGCGCAATCCGGGTCCGGACACGGTCGAGCAGGTTGTTGCGGGCTGCATCATACGCCCGGTTCAAAGCCTGCTCGAACGCCACGGCATCCGCCGACCCATGGCTCTTGAACACCAGCCCGCGCAGGCCCAGAAGTGCCGCGCCGTTGTAACGGCGGTAATCCATGCGCTTCATGAGCGCTTTTAGGATCGGATAGGCAACGATCGCCGCCATTTTGGTGAAGATGTTGCGTGAGAACTCAGCCTTGAGCGTGCCAACAATCATTGCAGCGACACCTTCGCTGGCCTTCAGTGCCACATTGCCCACAAATCCGTCACACACCACGATGTCCACGGTGCCTTTGAAAATGTCATTGCCTTCGACATTGCCAAAGAAATTCAAATCGCCAGAACTGGCCGCAGATCGCAACAGTTCACCCGCTTTTTTGATGACTTCGCTGCCTTTGATGACTTCTTCACCAATATTGAGCAAACCGACGGTGGGCTCGCCGCCCTCACCCGTCTCCTGAAGGGCCGACACCAGGGCAGAGCCCATCACGGCGAACTGCAGCAGGTGCTCCGCCGAGCAGTCCACATTGGCACCCAGGTCCAGCACCGTGGTGGCGCCGCCTGTGGCATTGGGCAATTGGGTGGCGATGGCCGGGCGGTCGATGCCCTCCAGCGTCTTGAGGAGATAGCGGGCAATCGCCATCAGCGCGCCGGTGTTACCGGCAGAGACAGCAGCCGACGCGGCGCCGTCCTTGACCTGCTGAATGGCCACACGCATCGAAGAATCCTTCTTCTTGCGCAAAGCCACCTCCACCGGGTCGTCCATGGCCACCACTTCGGAGGCGGGAACGATGGTGGCGCGGTCGTGGGAGAACGATTGCAACTCACCCGCTAGGCCGACGAGCAGCAAGCGGGCATCAGGGTGGTGTTCGAGAAACTGGCGGCACGCCGCGAGCGTGACGCGGGGGCCGTGGTCGCCCCCCATGCAGTCAACAGCCAGTGTGATCATGGGCGACTTGTCCGGCCGGCCAAACAGGCCGAAAGATAAATACGACGGTCAAAACAAAGGCCCGCGCTACATTTATCGTAGCAACGGGCCTTTGGATGGGGCGAAAGTCAGGCTTCAGACTTGTTCTTCAGCACCTGGCGGCCACGGTAGAAACCGTTGGGGCTGATGTGGTGACGCAGGTGCGTTTCACCGGTGGTGGGTTCCACAGCAATGCCTGGCACGTTCAGGGCATTGTGCGAGCGGTGCATGCCGCGCTTGGAAGGGGACTTTTTGTTTTGCTGAACGGCCATGATGGCTCCTGATCTTGAATAGGTTGGTAAAAACGCGATCAGCCCATAAGACACGATGGGATTCGCGTGAAGCCCACGATTATAACCCAAATGATTTTTGGACTACCCAATCACTTCTTCTTGTCATCCTTGCGCAACGCGGCCAGCGCGGCAAAGGGGTTGGGCTTTTCGGTGTTGGCTTCCTCGAAATCGTCATCCGACGAAGCCAGCGGCACGGCCGTGGGGCACTCGTCATGCTTTGGCACCACGGGCAGGGCCATCAGCAGCTCGTCTTCGATGAGCTCGTGCAGGTCGAACTCGCGGCTCATGGCCAGCAGGTCTTCCTCGCTATCGTCATCCAGTGCCTCGGCCGTGGCCTCGTCCGCCACAAAACGAAACTCGCGGTCCACCTCCAGCGGCACATCCACGGGAGTCAGGCAGCGCTGGCACACCATGGGGAAGCTGGCCCGCACCTTGAGGTGCAGCCACACCTGCCCCATGCCGCCAAGCGCCGTGCGCATCTCGCCCGTGGCTTCCCAGTCCACCAGGAGGTCCGGGTGCAGGCCCTTGGCCTCTTGCGCCAGGCGTTTGTACTTGAGCAGCGAGTCGTGGCCCGACAGCCGTCCGCCCGCCTGAGCGAAGGCTTTCACGTCCAGGCGCTGCGGGGAGAATTCCTTGGTCATGGCGGCAGTGTAAGAGAATCGGCGCATGCTTCAATCCCCCTCCCAGCAACGCCCTCTGGTATTGGGCTCCACCTCGCGTTACCGGCGCGAATTGCTCCAGCGGCTGAACCTGCCTTTTGACGTCGCCGCCCCCGACGTGGACGAATCCCCGCTGCCCGGCGAAGCCCCCCGCGCACTGGCCCTGCGGCTGGCGCTGGCCAAGGCGCACGCCGTGGCCCGGCAACACCCCGAAGCGGTGGTGATCGGCTCGGACCAGGTCGCCGACCTTGCAGGCGAGCCGCTGGGCAAGCCAGGCCACCATGAGCGTGCGGTGCAGCAACTGCGCCAGATGCGCGGCCAGACTGTGATTTTCCAAACCGCCGTGGCCGTGGTCTGCCGCGCCACCGGCTTCGAGCAAGTGGAACTGGCCCCCGTAGAAGTGTTATTTCGCGATCTGTCCGACGCCGAAATCGAGCGCTACCTGCGCGCAGAGCAGCCCTACGACTGCGCGGGCAGCGCCAAAAGCGAGGGCCTGGGCATCGCCCTGCTGGACGCCATCCACAGCGACGACCCCACCGCCCTCATCGGCCTGCCACTGATCCGCACCTGCCGCATGCTGCGCGCAGCGGGCCTGGTGTTGCCATGAGCACCGTCACCCTCGGCACGCTGTACCTGGTGCCCGCGCCCCTCGATTTCGGCTGCGACACACAGGCCCCGCTGCAGGACGCCCTGCCCACCAGCACGCTGCAAACCGCCGCCCGCCTGACGCATTGGGTGTGCGAGAACGCTAAGAGCACACGCGCCTACCTCAAGCGCATCGACGCCCTGCACCCCCTGGCCGCGCCCCTGCAGCAGCAGCAGATCACCGAACTGCCGCGCGAGGTGCACAAAAAAGGCGACCACGGCGACAAAGGCTCGGCCCCATTCGACGCACGTCCGCTGCTGGCGGCCGCGCTGGTAGGCCACCACATCGGCCTGGTGAGCGAGGCGGGCATGCCCGCCGTGGCCGACCCCGGCTCGTCGGTGGTGCGCGCAGCGCACGACCTGGGCCTGCGCGTGGTGCCCCTGGTGGGGCCGGTATCGCTGCTGCTGGCCCTGGCGGCCAGTGGCCTCAACGGGCAGAACTTCGCCTTCGTGGGCTACCTTCCGCAAGACGCACAGGAACGCACCCAGCGCATCAAGGAACTGGAGAGCATCGCGCTGCGCACAGGCCAGACCCAGCTCTTCATCGAAACCCCCTACCGCAACGCCGCCCTGTGGCAGGCACTGGTGCAGACGCTGCAGCCCCACACCCGCCTGGCGCTGGCCAGCGGGCTGACGCTGCCCGAGGCGCGCACAGAGAGCCAGTTGGTGCGCCAATGGCGCCAGCAGCCCGCAGCACCAGACAACCGCACGCCCGTGGTTTTTGCATTAGGCCGCTGATCATGAATCACCCATTAGCTATATTTTTAATAGCAATAAGCGCTTATGGATCAAGCGCTGAGGCCATTATTCGTTGTGAATTGAATGGCAAATCCGTCAATACCAACAACGGTGCCGAAACCGCTGGCCAGTCTGGGCTGGTGCGCTGCCGCGAAGAAGACACCGGGCACCTCCAGCGCGAGCAGGAACTGCGCGGCGGCAAGTTCGTGGGCCTGGAGCGCAGGTTCGACCGCGAAGGCCGCCTGCAGCACGAGCGCACAGTCAACGAACGCGGCAACAGCCACGGCCGGGTGGCCGAGTTCTGGCCCAACGGCCAGGTGCGGAGCGAGGAAACCGCAGACAACGGCCGCACTCAGGGCGCGGCGCGGCGCTTTGACGCCACGGGGCGCATGGAGCGCGTGTCCTTCCATGGCGATGGGCAGGAACTGTTCTCCATGGAAACCAACAGCAAGGGCCAACCCACACGCCTGCGCTGCCCACGCACCAGCGTGCTGCCCGAAGACCGCAAGCTCTGCGGCTTTGACGGTGCCACCGACACCCTGCTCTACGCTGAAAACGGCGCCAAGACCGCACAACTGCGCTACGACCAGGGCCGCCTGCTGAGCGCGACCGAATGGACCAACGATGGCGTTGTCTCCGCCCAGCAGCTTGTGGTGGACGGGCGGCGTGTGCACCGCAGCTTCACCGCCGAGGGCGGCAAGAGCGTGCTGCGCGAGGAACGCATCTTTGCGCCGGACGAACGCACGCTGCGCGATACACGCGGCCCGCTGCTCAGCACCAAGCGCTATGGCGCGTCAGGCCAGCTCATCGAGCAGCGCAGTTTTACCGACGGCCGCGAAGTGCAGGTGGAGCGCTGGTATTTGAACGGATCGGTGCGCGAACGCAGCATCTGGAGCGGCACCGGCGAGCAGGCGCGCCTGCAGCGCGAGACGTACCGCGACGATGGCAAGCTGGCGCGGCGCGAACAGCTCAATGCCGATCAATGGCCCGTGGGCACCCAACAGACCTTTCATGACAACGGGCGGCTGGCCGTAGAGGAACAGTATTCCGCACCCGAGGCCCGTGGACGCGCGCGCCTCACAGCTCGCAAGCAGTGGGACGAGACGGGCAAGCTCCTGGCAGACGACACCATCCTCGAAGACGGCTCGCGCCAGCGCAAGGCCGGGGCTGGCGGGCTGGACAGCTAGAGAATCAATCACCCTCCTGCCAGCCCTCGGGGGGCCGCCGCGGTCAGCCGCATCACGCCACACACGCCCATACGCAAAAATGCCCCGGAAGGAATCTCCACCCGGGGCATCGGTTGTTGTGAATGGCCCGCAGGCCAGGCCGGAGGACGTCAGCGCAACTGAGGCCCCGCCACCGACAGCGACTTCACCGCGCCCACACCCATGGCCGCGCCAAAGCGCTTGACCAAACGCTCGGCCACGTTGTCGCGGCGGGTGTAGTCAATGATGTCTTCAGCCTTCACCACCTCGCGGGCCACGTAGTCGAGGTTGCCCAGCTTGTCGGCCAGGCCCATCTCCACGGCCTGCTGGCCGGTCCAGAACAGGCCGCTGAAGGTGTCGGGCGTGGTCTTGAGGCGATCGCCGCGCCCGGCCTTCACCACGGCGATGAACTGCTGGTGGATCTGGTCGAGCATGGTCTGCGCATAGGCGCGCTGCTTTTCGGTCTGCGGGCTGAAGGGGTCGAGAAAACCCTTGTTCTCGCCAGCGGTGAGCAAGCGGCGCTCCACGCCCAGCTTTTCCATGGTGCCGGTGAAGCCGAAGCCGTCCATCAGCACACCGATGCTGCCCACGATGCTGGCCTTGTCCACGTAGATGTCATCGGCGGCAGCGGCGATGTAATACGCGGCCGATGCGCAGGTCTCCTCGACCACAGCGTAGATCGGCTTGCCGTGTTTGGCCTTGAGGCGAATGATTTCGTCGTTGATGATGCCCGCCTGCACCGGGCTGCCGCCCGGCGAGTTGATGAGCAGCACCAGCGCCTGCGAGCCTTCGTCCTCCAGCGCGCTGCGCATGGCGGCCACGACGAACTCGGCACTCGCCTCGGCGCCGCTGGCGATCTCGCCCTTGATGTCCACCACCGCCGTGTGTGGGGCGCTCGCGCTGGCGCTAGGCGATGCCTGGCGCAAAGCCACGAAGGCAATGGCGGCAATCAGCGCCAGCCAGGCCAGGCGAAAGAAGATCTTCCAGCGCCGGGTGCTGCGTTGTTCATTGAGGGCGGCGAAGGCCAGCTTCTCCAGCGTGGCACGTTCCCAGCCGGGTTCACGCGATGAATCGCTCACGGTTGCTCCTGAATTTGTAGCTGCTTGCGCCCACAGATCGGGCGCGGGATTTGTTTTTGGGTCATAACCCGGAGAGCCGGGCTGCTGGGGGTCTGTCATGTCATGCGTCCTGGGCGCTGCGCCGGGCGTCGGTCAGTCGATCAAATCAGCCTGGGGTTTCTAGAACTCTACGGGCCGCAGATGGGTGGCAGTATGCCAGTGCACCATGCCATCGCTTTCCGACAAGGCGATTTTCACCAGCCCGCCCCGGCACGGGCCGCCCGCGCACTGGCCCGTGTGGGGCAGGTAGGCCGCCCCGTGGGTGGCGCACAGCAGCCACTGGCCGGTGTCGTCAAAAAACCGGCCTTCCTGGTAGTCCATCTCCATCGGCACGTGGGTGCAGCGGTTCAGGTAAGCATGGGGCAGGCCCCGGTAGCGGATGGCAAAGGCCCGGCAGGCCTGGCCCGCGTAATGCACATCAAACCCCACCGCCAGGCCGCCATCGACCAGGTCGGCGCTGCTGCACAGGGGAATCGACTGTTCTGGGAGGTTTTCCATTGTCATGGGGCATTCGCGGGGCAAGCGGCGTCAGGCCTCGCGCAGCAGCCAGTCGTGTAATTCGCGCACCGAGTGGGCCACATGCAAGGGCTTGAGCACATGGAACGCATCGGGCTCGTGGGCGCCGTAGCTCACGCCCACGCTGGCGCAACCGGCGTTGACGGCCATCTGCAGGTCGTGGGTGGTGTCGCCCACCATGAGCAGGCGCTCGGGCACCACGTCGAAGTCGGCCATCAGCTCTTGCAGCATCAGGGGGTGGGGCTTGCCAGCGGTCTGGTCGGCGGTGCGCGAGCCGTCGAACACGCCTTTGAGCGCCACCGTGTGCAGCGCGTCATCCAGCCCGCGCCGGCTTTTGCCGGTGGCCACGGCCAGCAAGTGGCCCCGTTCGCGCAGTTCGTCGAGCATGGGCAACACGCCGTCGAACAGGCTCAGGTCGTCCTGGTGCTGGATGTAGTGAAAGCGGTAGCGGTTGCCCAGTTCGTTGTACTTTTCGGGCGGCACGTCGGGGGCCGCATGGGCCAGGGCCTGCATGAGGCCCATGCCGATCACGTAGGCCGCCTCCTTGTCGGTGGGCACGGTGCCGCCCACGTCGCGCACCGCCGCCTGGATGCAGCGCACGATGATGGCGGTGGAGTCGAACAGGGTGCCATCCCAGTCAAAGGCGATGAGGTCGAAGCGGCGGGGGCGGGACGTGGGGCGCATTGGAGGAAAACACTCAGGCGATGGGAACAAAATCGGCCAGATCGGGCGGCAGCTCGGCATGGAGCGCCACCCGCTCGCCCGAGGCGGGGTGGTTGAACTGTAACCGCCATGCATGCAGGAACATGCGCTTCATCCCTTGCTTTTGCAGGCGCTTGTTCAGGTCGAAGTCGCCATATTTGTCGTCACCCACAATCGCGTGCCCCTGGCTCGCCAGGTGCACACGGATCTGGTGGGTGCGGCCGGTCTTGATGGTCACCTCCAGCAAGGACATCGCGGGCAGGCCCTGTTCCGGCCGGGCCGCCACCGTGCTGCGCACCTTGACCAGGGTGATGGAGCGCATGCCGTCCGGGTCGTCGGCCGTGGTCACGCGCACGCGGCGCTCGCCGTCGGCCTGCAGGTATTTGTGCAGCGGCAGGTCGATGACCTTTTTGTTGGCGGGCCAGGTGCCGGTAACCAGCGCCAGATAGGTCTTGCCTGTCTCGCGTTCACGGAACTGGTCTTGCAAGTGAGTGAGCGCTGACCGCTTCTTGGCCACCAGCAGGATGCCCGAGGTTTCGCGGTCGAGCCGGTGGACCAACTCCAGAAACTTGGCGCCCGGCCGCGCCTGGCGCAATTGTTCGATCACGCCAAAACTCACCCCGCTGCCGCCATGCACGGCCACACCAGCGGGCTTGTCGATGGCGATCAGGTGTTCGTCTTCGAGCAGGGTGGGGAATTCGCGCGCGGGCGCCGGGCGCTCGGCCCTTTCGGCCACCTTGTCGGAAATGCGCACGGGCGGCAGGCGCACCTGGTCGCCCGCCTCCACACGGGTGTCGGCGCTGGCGCGGCCCTTGTTGATGCGCACCTCGCCGCTGCGGATGATGCGGTAGACATGCGTTTTGGGCACGCCTTTCAGGTGGCGTATCAAAAAGTTATCCAACCGCTGGCCTGCAGAGTCTTCGTCGACCTCGACCAGGCGGGCCGCCGGAGGGCTTGCCGCCGTGGTGCGGTCGGATGGTGGTTTGGCCCCTATAATGTGTTTCACCTGCGCGTTGTTATGTAAGTGGTTGATTTGTCTGGAGTTTAGTCCACACAACCCTTGCACTGGCGCAGGAAGGTCGATGCCAGCGGGCGTCGTGCGCGCAGATTGCAGGCCAGATGCCTGTGGTGGCCCGCACGCCGTGCGGCGGGCTGACAGATTGAAACACTGATACGGAATCCCCCAAGCTGGCAGATGGCACCCTACCCGGGAGCAAGCTGCCAGCGGATCAAAGCGAGCATGTGGTTGTTGATGGCATGGATGATGACCTTGTGGCGGAGGCTACGGCCTCCGGCTGCACGCTCAAAATCGCCTTCAGCGCACAGCCAGCAAGCGCAATCAGCTATTAATTTAATAGCAAAACTGCACTCCTACCACTCGCCCCCATCCACGCGCCCCTGCCTCCCGATGCTGCGCTAGAGCGCGGCAGATCATTGGCATCCCCGGCAATTCCCTTCGTTTCGATGCGTCAGTCCAGGCATTCACAGCTCCTGTAGAGCTTGTTGTATTGGTTTGGAAACTGTGGGCAGCAGCCCGCGCAGCCCTCCCTGATGATGGGGTGGGTTGCCCCGCTGCTGTCCGCGAAACACTGAAGGAATCGCATCATGAAGCGGATGCTCATCAACGCCACGCAGCCCGAAGAACGGCGCCTGGCCATCGTCGACGGACAAAAGCTCCTCGACTACGAAATCGAAATCGAGGGGCGCGAACAGCGCAAGGGCAACATCTACAAGGCCGTCGTCACGCGCGTCGAGCCTTCGCTGGAAGCCTGTTTTGTGGACTACGGCGAAGACCGCCACGGCTTCCTGCCGTTCAAGGAAATCTCGCGCAGCTACTTCACCCCCGGCGTCTCGCCCGGCCAGGCGCGCATCAATGAAGTGATCAAGGAAGGCCAGGAACTGCTGGTCCAGGTCGAAAAGGAAGAACGCGGCAACAAGGGCGCGGCCCTGACCACCTTCGTCTCGCTGGCCGGCCGCTACGTGGTGCTGATGCCCAACAACCCCCGTGGCGGTGGCGTTTCGCGCCGAATCGAGGGCGAGGACCGCGCCGAGCTCAAGGAGGCGATGGACCAGCTGGAATACCCCAACGGCATGTCCATCATCGCGCGCACCGCTGGCATTGGCCGCACCGCGCCCGAGCTGCAGTGGGACCTGAACTACCTGCT
>NZ_JAPUDY010000033.1 GCF_027492855.1 Acidovorax sp. | reverse complement strand
CTTGGACAGCTATACACCAAAATAATTCAATTTACTTCTGAGACACCACACTAGCATCCATATCTCCCCGAACCCAAGGCGCGACGGAATTCGCTTCACGCCGAACCGGCATGCTGGCGCAAGGCGCGCGTCATGGCGTCCGGAGAGCCGAAACCGCTTCGCGCGGCGACTTTGTCATGTGACCAGTCTGTCTGGCGCAACAGCGCGGCTGCATGCTGGGCGCGGACCTGTGCCACATAGCGGGCTGGAGGGCAGTGCACCTGTGCGGCAAAAGCGCGTGCAAAGTTGCGCGGGCTCATGTGCACGCGGCTGGCTAGTGCCTCCACTGACAGGTCTTCCGTGAGGTGCCCTTGCATCCAAGTGATCAGCTCACGCAGCCGAACCGAGGCGTCGGCCTGGGCCTGCAAGGCCGCGCTGTGCTGGGGGGCAGTGCCGCTGCGCACCATGAACAACGCAAGGTTGCGCGCCACCTGCATGGCGATGGGACGGCCCAGATCCTCCTCGATGAGAGCCAGCGCCATATCCAGACCCGTGGTGACACCGGCGGATGTCCACACATTTCCATCGCGCACAAAGATGCAATCCCGTTGCACATGGGTGCCGGGGCTCAGTTGTGCCAGCAGGTCGCACGCATTGGCATGTGTGGCCGCATTGCGCTGCTCCAGCAGGCCGGCGGCAGCCAGCGCGAAAGCGCCTGTGCACACACTGGCCACGCGCCTAGCGTTCAGCGCGACCTGGGCCAGCCAGGCTCCCGCACCGTCGTCGTAGATCGCACGGCGCAGCGCTGTCTCCTCGCCTCCCGCGACGATCAGGGTGTCGACAGGGTTTTCCAGGTCACGCATGGGCGTGGTGTCGGCCAATGCAAAGCCGGCGCTGGTGCGCACCGTGCCTCCGTGTGGAGATGCCACCGTGACCCGATACGCACCCGGTGCGCCGAGCTCGGCATGGCTGAAAGCGCTGGCCGGTGCGGCTATGTCGAGAGCCTCGACCCCCTCGAACGCCAGCAACACCACACTGCGGCAGAGCGTGGGGTTCGTGTCCTGCGGGGCGGGTGGCTTGGCAGAAAGTGCGGTGAATCTGGCCTGGCGAGGCATGGACTGGGTGTCTAAGCTGGAACGCATGCAATCAAGGCGGGAGATGGGTGTGGCGACATTGTGGCGGCAGTGCGGATGGGCCGTGTTGTGTGCGGGGCTGCTGGCCAGCCCCATGGCCGTGGGGCAAGAGGCAGCGCCGGATGCGCCCGCCCTGGCGGCAGCGTTGCGCGCGGTGGGCAAGCAACCCGTGATTGCCGTGCTGGCACTCAACGAGGGCACCGAGACCACCGATTTCCTGGTTCCCCATGCGGTGCTGCGGCGCGCGGGTGTGGGCACGGTCGAAGTCGTGGCCCCCAAGGCCGGCCAGGTGGTGCTGATGCCCGCCCTGGAGGTGCAGGGAGCACGCGACATGGCTTCGTTTGACGCTGCCCACCCCAATGGCGCGGACATCGTGATCGTGCCAGCCATGCACGTGGACGACGACCCGGCCATCGTCGCTTGGCTCAAAGCGCAGGCGGCCAAAGGCGCCACCATCGTCGGTATCTGCGCCGGTGCGCGCGTGCTGGGCCGGGCGGGGCTACTGGACGGTCGCCGCTTTACCGGGCACTGGTACGACCGCAGCACCTTGCTGCGACGCCATCCCGGTGCCGTCCATGTGCCCGACGAGCGCTATCTGGCCGATGGATCGGTAGTCACCACCACCGGTGTCTCCGCATCGCTGCCCCTGTCGCTGGCCCTGGTGGAAGCGCTGGCCAATACGCCCAGGGCGCGCGCGCTGGCGCATGAGCTGGGCGTTGCCGGATGGGGAGCAAGCCATCGCAGCAGCCGCTTTGGCCTGAACGCGGCACATGTGTGGACTCTCACCATGAACACCCTGCTCTTTTGGCGTCACGAGCGCTTACGAATTCAAGTCGAAGACGGGGCGGACGACATTGCGCTGGCGCTCAGCGCCGATGCATGGTCACGCACCTACCGATCCCGCGCAGAGGCCGTGCACCCGCAGGCGATGTCAGTGCGACTGCGCAGCGGCCTAGTGCTCAACACCATGGTCGCGAGAGGCGATTCGGCACCATCGGTTGTGCTTGGCAGCGAGCGCCCAGCCTGCGCACTGGACAAGAGCCTGGCGGCCATCGGCGCGCGCTATGGCACTACAACGCGCCGCTGGGTGGCAACGCAGATGGAGCACGCAGACGACCCCCTGGACGGTGTGTGTACTGCCCCAGACTAGGAATTCTCTGTACGAATCCTCCACGTCTGCGCTCGGTGAGCACCAAGCATCAGCGTGGCACAGCCAGAACCGATTTGTGAAGCGCTTTGCCGCTTTGAGCGGCGCACAGCTTGGAGCCTTGGCTTTGCCGAAAGGTTTGTGATCAGTTAGTAGCTGTTTGCGCTTTATCCATAAGCGCTAGAGGCCAAAAAGAGCATTGATTTACCGCTCACGCATGCGTCACCCAGCCCGCATGCTCCAGATCATTCAGGTGCGGCAGGGTGTTGAAGGTCTGGAGCATCAACCGTTTGGGCGAGACAGAGAACTCCGTCACCGCGCTGTTGCGGATGCGCATGTTCAGCGCAATCGTCACCTCGGGGGCGGTGCCCAGCACCTCGCCCACGGCGGTCGAGATGGGGCCGCCGCTGCTCACCAGAAGCACGTTTTGCCCTGCGTGGTGGCGGCGCACATGGTCTAGCGCCGCGCGCACGCCGCCGGAAAACTCGTCCCAGCTCGGCATGCCCTGGGGGCTGATGACGCCCGCCATCCACTGCGCCAGCGCATCGCACAGGATGCGAAAGTGCGCGCGGTACCGCTCGGGTGTGTCGGCCTTGCCCAGGGGCTGGGGGTGGATGGCGCTGATGAGCGCATGGCTGTCGTATTCGTTCAGGCCCGGCAGTTGCAGCGCTTCGGGTGTGATTTGCAGGCCCTCGGCAATGCCTTCCAGCGTTTGCGTGTGGCGGCGCAGCGTGCCGGTGATGACGGCGTCAAAGTGCTGGCCGCGTTCGCGCCAGAACTGGCCCAGGCGCACCGCCTGCTGGCGGCCCAGGGGGCTGAGCTGGTCGTAGTCTGCGGCGCCAAACGAGGCCTGGCCATGGCGCACGAGGTAGAGGGTTCCCATGCGGCGAATTGTGAGTATGCGTGTGCTTTCAGCTTGTCGCTAGTGCGACGGATGCTATCAATTCATGAGTTCGGCTGCTGCTGTGCCGCAGCTCTTTAGCGGCTCACTTCAGGTAGCGTTAGTCAATTCGGCAGGAGCGCTGGCTAGAATCCCGTCGGCAAAGCAGGAGGAGGACTGGGTCTACGTCAGAAAACCAGCGGGCTTTGCGGATTTCAACAACTTCAATACCATGAAAAAATCAATATATTTCGTGTTGGCAGTGTCTGTTTTGATGACCGGCTGCGCGTCGGTCGATATGGCTTCCAAAGAGCAATCGGCTAAAGCCAAGGAATTCCAGCAGCCGCCAGCGGGCAAAGCGGGTGTTTACCTATATCGCAATAGTGCCTTTGGCCAGGCGCTAAGCAAGGATTTGCGCATCGACGGCAATTGTGTTGGCGCCAGCGCCCCCAACGTGTTCTTCCATACGCAAGTGGATGGCGGCAAGGTGCACGTGGTGGAGACCGAGTCCGAGTTCTCACCCAACAAGCTGGAGCTGATGTTTGAATCTGGTAAAAACTACTTTATCCGTCAGTTCATCAAGATGGGCGTGTTTGTTGGGGGCGCAGACCTGGAGCAGGTGTCTGAGGAGCAGGGCAAGAACGACATTGCCAAGTTGGAAATGGCCCAAGAGGGTAAGTGCCGCCCGCCTACCAAGTAATGTGAACGCTGCGGCAATGTAAAAGCAAAGTAGACACCAAGAGGGCGCACGGCGCCCTTTTTTTACGGGCAGCGCTTCAGCCTCAAGAGGCTTTGTCGGTCTTCAGCGTCTGAGCGAACATTGGCGCGTCCACGTTGCCGCCCGTCAACGCCAGGCCTACGTGCAGGCCCTTGATCTGGTCGCGCTCCTGCAGCGCGGCCGCCAGCGCCGCGGCGCCTGCACCCTCGGCCACGTTGTGCGTATCGGTGAACAGGGCGCGCATGGCGGCGGCCACCTCGGCGTCGCTCACCTGCACGATGTGGTCGATGTGTGGGGCCATCACGGCCAGGGCCTCAGGGTCGGCCACGCGGCAGGCCATGCCGTCGGCGAGCGCTGTGGTCACGGGCGCCTCGACCACGCGGCCTGCGGCCAGCGAATCGGCATAGGTGGTGGCGTGGCTGCTGACCACGCCAACAATGCGCACCGGATGCTGCAGCGCCAGCTTGGCGGCGATGGCCGAACAGGCGCCCGAGCCCTGGCCGATGGGCACATACACCACGTCGAGCTGCGGCACGGCGCGCAAAAATTCCCACCAGTAGGTGGCAACGCCGCGCAGCAGGTCGGGGTGGAAGCTGGGCACCATGTGGGCGCCGCGCTGGGCGGCCAGTTGCATCGCGTGCTCGCGCGCTTCCTGAAAGTCGTCGCCATGTTCGATGAGCGTGACGCCCAGGGCGCGCATGGCGGCATTCTTTTCGACCGAGTTGCCGCGCGGCACGACGATGGTGCAGGCCACGCCGTGGCGGCGTGCGGCCCAGCCCATGCTCTGGCCGTGGTTGCCGCGCGTAGCGCTGATCACTTCTTGGGGCATAGCGCCGCGCTGGGCCAATTGGTCAAAGTAGGTCAGGCCGCCGCGAATCTTGAATGCGCCCACCGGCGTGTGGTTCTCGTGCTTGAGCCAGCAGTCGGTGCCCAGGCGCTCGCTGAGCAGCCCCCAGCGGTACTGGGGCGTGGCGGCGAAGTCGCGGTACACCACCTGTGCGGCGGCTTCGATGTCGGCCAGGGTAGGCAACAGGGATGTGATGTGGGTGCGGGCGTTCATGCGGCGGCTTTCTTTTGGGTGAGTGACGACAGGGTGACGGGGCCGCGCGGCGTGGCGAGCTGCGCCGTGAGCCGTGGGGCATCTGCGGCGGTGACTGCGACATGGGGCGCCACGCCAACGGCTTCGCACGCCGTTTGCAGCGTGGCCGCCTGCGGGTGCTGCAGGGTGATTTGCTGCAATTGCACCCCGCTGGCGGGCAGGTTGTCGCAAGGGTGCGCGGCGCTCCACTGGATGAGGGTGGGCAGGCAGCCATCCATGAGTCGCAGGCCGTCTTCGCGCACGGTGATCTGCCACTGCAGCAAACCGCTGGGCGTGGGGCGACTGGCGGTCAGGATGTCGCCGCGCTCGATGCCCAGCGTTGCCAGGGCTGCGTGGCGGGCGGTTACGTCAGGCACGCTGGCCACCCAGTGGATTAGCTGGGGGCCGTGTTGTGTCACCTGCTGCTGCAAGGTCGGATCGTCCATGTCAAACCAGCGGCTGGCGCCCGCTGGTCGTTCGCAAGCAGCTCCTGGCTTGATAGCAATAATTTCCAGGTAGGCGCGCGGATGCGCGGGGCTGGAGATATTGAAGATACGGTTGTGGGTACCCATCAGCGGGTGTTCGCCGCCCGCTGTGGGGGTGACGCCCAGCGTGCGCTCGCACCAGGCCACGCCGGTGGCGAGGTCGGAGGCCAGCACGACGAGATGGTCGATGCAGGGGGCGGCGGCGGTGTTCATAGCAGCACCTCGCCCGACACGCAGGTGACCGAGCTGCCGCCTACCCAGATCGTGTCGCCATCCTGCTCCACATACACCCGCCCGGCACGGCCCAGGCAGGTGCCCTGGCTGGCCACGTACTGCGCAGGGGCCAGGCCCGCGCCGATGAGCCACTGGGCCAGCGCGGCGTTCAGGCTGCCGGTCACCGGGTCTTCGGCCAGGCCGTTGTTGCCGGGGAAGAAGGCTCGCACTTCAAACGTGATGCCTTCGGCGTCGGTGCTGCCCACCACGCCGACCTTGCCACGGGGGCCGACGACACCAATGTCCAGCTGGCCGAGGATGGCTCCGTCTGGCTTGAGCGCCAGCACCTGCTCGCTGCTTCGCAGCATCACGCCGCGCCAGTTGGGGCCGTTGTCGCACCAGGCGTGGTGCAGGATGTCGCTGCGTGCCACGCCGAGGCCACGTGCGATCAAGTCCACATCTTCTTCAGCGAGGGGCCCGCTTTTGATCAGCGGTGGCGCGGCAAAGGCCAGGCGCTCGCCGTTCTGGCGCAGCGGAACCAGCCCTACGCCGCACTCCTGCACCACCCGGCCCGCCACCTGGGGCTGGCCACCTGCCTGCAGCCAGGGCGTGGCAGGTGCCCAGTGTGGGGTGCCCGGCAAAGGGCAGCTCGCGCCCTGGGCAGAAAATGCGCACACGGTAGTCGGCCCCGGCGGCGCGGCCCTCGGGGGTGGGCGGTAGCACGAAGGTGGCTTCGGACAGGTTGGTCCAGTTCGTGAACTCCTGCATGGCCTCGGTCGAAAGGCCGGAGCCGTCCAGCACCACGGCCAGCGGGTTGCCGCGGTAGGCGGTGGCGGTGAACACGTCGACTTGCTTGAAGGGGCGTTGGTGCATGGTGGTCAGGGTCCTCGTTGCGAAAAGCGGTCAAACGATGGCGGCGGGAACGCCGGGGGCTGAACCGGGTGGGTGGCCCGGTGTTGTGGGGGCTTTTGTTGCTCGGCGCCCCAGTGGGGGCCGAGCGGGGCGGTCAGCCGCTGGGGTGGGGTGCTGCGCTGTGTGGGGTCATAGCAGCACCGTGCCTTCAATGCAGGTGACGGCATGGCCGCCCACCCAGATCTGGTGGTCGTTGTCCTGGCGGATGTGTACCCGGCCCGCACGGCCCAGGCATTCGCCTTGGGCTACTAGGTAGCTGCGCGGTGCCAGGGCGTCGGCAATCAGCCATTCGGCCAGGCTGGCGTTGAGGGTGCCTGTGACCGGGTCTTCGGGGTTGCCCATGGGGGCGGCAAAGGCGCGTACCACCACACCGGGCAGGCTGGTGTTGTTGGCGTCGGGGCCGACATGGATCACGCCCACGTCCTGGCCCAGGTCTTTGAGTCGCGCGTGGTCGGGCTGCAGGCCCAGCACGGTGTCGGCGCTGTCCAGCAGCAGGCCCAGCCACACGGGGCCGTTGTCCAGCAACTGCGCACCCCGGATCTGCCCAGGGCACAGGCCCAACGCGCTGGCGATCAGCGGCACCAGGGCCGGGCTGGGCGTGCTGCGCTTGAGGGGGGGCGCGGCAAAGGCCAGGGTGCCGTCATCCGCCTGGGCCACGCGCACCAGGCCCAGCGCGCATTCCTGGATCACCATGCCGCTCTGACGCGGGCTGTGGCCTGCCTGCAGCCAGGCATGGCAGGTGCCCAGGGTGGGGTGGCCCGCAAAGGGCAGCTCGCCATTGGGGCTGAAGATGCGCAGGCGGTAGTCGGCCCCGGCGGCCTGCCCGGCCTCGGTGGGGGGGAGCAGAAAGGTGGTTTCCGACAGGTTGGTCCAGGCGGCAAAGCGGCGCATGTCGCTTTCGCCCAGACCCTCGGTATCCAGCACCACGGCCACGGGGTTGCCGTAGCCGGGGCGGTCGCTGAATACGTCGATCTGCTTGAAGGCGCGCTGGTGCATGGCGGATGGGGTTCAGGAGATGGGTTGGTCCAACACGCCCCGAGCGCCGGGGCGGGTGCTGACCATGTTGTACCACCGCTCCAGGTGCGGCCGTGCGGGGCGGTCCAGCGGCAGGCTCCACCAGCGGTGGATCTCGCAGGCCACGGGGATGTCGGCCATGGTGAAGCGCTCGCCCGCCATGAAGGGCTGGTTCGCCAGGTGGGCGTCCAGCATGTCCATCAGGGGCTCGGTGGCTGCGACTGATGCAGCGATCAGCGCGTCGTTGCGCTGCGCGGCGGGCGTGCGCACCCACTGGATAAAAGCATCGCGCCCGGCCGGGTTCAGCGTGGTCTGCTGCCAGTCCATCCACTGTTCGGCCAGGAAGCGCTCGCGCAGCCCCTCGGGGTACAAGTCGCCCGGCGCGTGCCGTACACACAGGTAGCGCACGATGGGGTTGGACTCCCACAGCACGGTGCCGGTGTCCTCATCCTCGATCAGTGGCACCAGGCCATTGGGGTTGAGGCTGAGGTAGTGCGGCTCGCACACGATGCCGAACTGCCCGCCCGCGTCGGTGCGCTGCAGCGTGATGCCCAGCTCTTGCGCGGCCCACACCACCTTGCGCACGTTGATGGACGACAGGCGCCCCCACAGCCTCAACATGCCGGATCAGCCCTTGTGCTCACGGATGGCAGCGGCCAGCGCGGCGATGCCGGTGGCGATCTGCTCCACCGTCGATGTGACGAACGACAGGCGCAGCGTGCGCTGGTCGGCGTTGTCGGCATAAAAAGCCGCGCCGGGCACGAAGGCCACGTTGCGCTCTACTGCCTTGGGCAGCAGCTCGATCGCGCTCATGCCCTCGGGCAGGCGCACCCACAGGAACATGCCGCCGTCGGGGCGGTTCCAGTGCACGCCCAGGCCAGCCATCTCCTTGGTCAGTGCGGCCAGCATGGCCTCGCACTGCTCTTTGTACAGCGCGCGGATGGTGGGCACATGGCGGTCCAGGAAGTTGCCCTTCATCACCTCGGCCACCAGGCGCTGGTTGTAGCCGGGGGTGTGCAGGTCGGCGGCCTGCTTGGCCTGCAGCAGTTTGGGGTACACGGCTTTGGGCGCCACCACAAAACCCAGGCGCAGGCCGGGGGCCAGCACCTTGGAGAACGAGCCCATGTAAATGCAGCCGTCGGGATTGCGGGCGGTGAGCGGCGCGGGCGGTGGGTTGTCAAACCACAGGTCGCCGTAGGGGTTGTCTTCTACCAGGGGCAGATTCAGCTCGGCAGCGGCAGCCACCAGCGCGGCGCGGCGCGCATCGGTCATGGTGCGGCCCGTGGGGTTCTGGAAGTTGGGCAGCACGTACAAAAAGCGTGCCTTGTCGGCACCCGTGCCCACCTTGGCCTTGAGGTCGTCGATGAGCACGCCTTCATCGTCGCTGGCCACGGCCACCACCTTGGGTTCCATGGGCGTGAACGCCTGCAACGCACCCAGGTAGGTGGGGGTTTCGACCAGCACGCGGCTGTCGGTGTCGATGAGCACTTTCGCAATCAAGTCCAGCGCCTGTTGCGAGCCGGTGGTGATGAGGATCTGGTCTGCATCTACGTCCCAGGGCAGGAAGTCGGCAATCGCCTGGCGCAGCGGGCCGTAGCCTTCGCTGGCGGCGTATTGCAGGGCGCCGGGGCCGTCCTGGGCCAGCACGGCGGCCGAGGCAGCGGCAAAAGCCGACACCGGGAAGGTCTTGGGCGAGGGCAGACCGCCCGCCAGGCTGATGATGCCGGGCTTCTCGGTGACCTTGAGGATCTCGCGGATGACCGAGGGGTTCATGCGCTCGGCGCGGCGGGCCAGGGTCCAGGTGCTGGTGGTCTGCGGAAGGTCGTTCAGTTTCACTTTCGTTCTCCTAGGGGTGGTGCCCAAGTGGCCACCCGCGTTGCAAAGTCAATATCGCAAAAAATCAAAACTCAGTCCACGACAAACAGGGTGGCCCCTTGGGGTGCCGTAGACCGGTGGGGTTCTGCATTGTCCGCCACCTGGTAGCTCATGCCCGCTGTCAGGGTGAACTGGCGGCCATCCTGCAGCTCGGTGTGCAGCTCGCCGCTCAGGCACAGCAGCACGTGGCCTTTTGCGCACCAGTGGTCGGAGACATAACCCGGCGTGTACTCCACCATGCGCACGCGCACATCGCCAAACTGCTGGGTGCGCCAGAACGCCTGACCGGCTTTGGCGGATTTTTCTTCGCGTGGCACCGTGGTCCAGTCGGTGGTGGCAAACGGAATATGGTGCATCTTCATGTGGCGGGCCTTGGTGTGGTGTGAACGGGCATCCGCTTGCCCACGAACACCGTGGCAATCACGGCGATGGCAAACACCACAGTGACGGCATCCAGGTGTTCACCCAGCAATGGCACGGCAAACAACAGGCTCAAGAAGGGTTGAATCAGCTGGATCTGGCTGACCCGCACGGCGCCCAGCGCCAGCGCGCGGTACCACGCGAAGAAGCCGATCCACATCGAAAACAGCGCCACATAGAGAAACCCCACCCAGCTCATCGCACCGATGGCCGATGGCGCTGCGGGTGCGAACCACCAGGCAACCGGCAGCGTCAGCGGCAGGCTGCACACCAGCACCCAGCAGATGACCTGCTCGGCCCCCAGGCGCGGCGTGAGGCGGGCGCCGCCGATGTAGCCGAAAGCGCCTGTTGTCATGGCGATCAGCAGGTAAATGTTGGCCGCACCCAGGTACAGGCCGCCTGCCCGCCACACCATGAAACCCAGCACCAGCCCGCTGCCCAGAACCGCGCAGGCCCAGAAGCCCGCCGAGGGCCGCTGCCGGAACCACAGCGCGCCCAGCAAGGCGGTAGACAGTGGCAGCAGCGCCGTCACCACCGCGCCGTGGGTGCTGGGCACATGGCGCAGCGCCAGCGCCAGAAACAGCGGAAACCCCACGATCACGCCAAACGCCGTGATGCCCAAGAGCGGCCACTCGGCCCGGACCGGCAGGTTCAGGCGCCCCTGCGCGCGCTGCCACAGCAGGTAGCCGATGGACAGCAGCCCCGCCACGGCGGCGCGCCCAAAGGTGACGAACCAGGGGGAGAGCTGGGGCGCATCGGTGGAGCCCACCGCCAGCCGCGTCATCGGCAGGGTGGCGGCAAACAGCGTCACGCCCACCAGGCCCCAGAGCAGGGCTTCTTTTTCCTGAGAGCGGTTCATAGGGTCAGCATCCAATACGCAGTCACCACCAGCACCAGGGCCAGTGCACGGTTGAACCACAGCAGGCGCGAGCCTTGCGCCAGCCACTGGCGCAGCAGCGAGCCGATCAGGGCGTAGGTGAAATTGCTGGTGAAGGCAAACAGCATCATCACGCCGCAGACGATGGCCAGGCGCTCGCCGGGGTTGGTGGCAGGCTGCCCGGACGCGTTGACCACCCAGCCCGCGCTGAGCGTGAGCGCCAGCATCCAGGCCTTGATGTTCACGAACTGCAGGCCCACGCCCTGCCAGAAGGTCACGTTCAGCCGCGTGGTGTCGATGGCCGTCATCTGGTTGGCGCGGCTGAGCTTGAAGGCCAGCCAGAGCATGTAGGCCACGCCCAACGCCGTGACGGCCCAGCGCAGCGCGGGCACGCCGGTGATGAGGGCGCCCAGGCCCAGGCCGCTGCCTAGCATGAGCAGCGTCCAGCCTGCCGGCACTGCTAGGCAAAAACGCAGCGCGCGTTGAAGGCCCAGGTTGGCGGCCAGCGCGGTGGACAAGGTGGTGTTGGGCCCCGGCGAAAAGCTCATGGCGGTGCAAAACAGCAGCAGGGCGGTGAGTTCGGCAGCGCTCATGGTAGGTGGTGCGGGGGCAGGCTTGTGTGTGGCGTGGGTTCAATGTAATCTTGCATATCAGTATACCACCAATACAGTTGTTCAGCGCAGTATCTGATCTGTATTGGTTGTGAAAACAGTACACCGTGCGGGACCCTTGCCATGCTGATGAAATCCTCCACCCAGTCGCTCACCGAGCAGTTGTCGGCCCGGATCTCCGAGCGCATCCGCAACCGTCTGCTGGCGCCCGGCGCGCGCCTGCCGTCGGTGCGCCAGTGCGCGCAGCAAAATGGGGTGAGCCCCTCCACCGTGGTGGCCGCTTATGACCAGTTGCTGGCGCAGGGGCTGGTGGAGGCGCGCAAGAACCGGGGGTTTTTCGTGCGCGAAAGCGGCCGTGGGGCTGATGGCGAGGCGCGCCCGGAGGGTTTGGCGCGGGAGAGCGCCGCCCAAGGGCTTGCGCAGCATTCCGCCGGGCGCGGCGGGCGGGGCGCATTGCCCGTGAACGCGACGGCGCTGATTCGGGGCATGTTCCACAACGACAGCGACAAACCCCAGCCCGGCACGGGTGTGTTCCCGCCTGAGTGGCTGGAGTCGAGCTTTCTGCCCGCCGCCGTGCGCAAGGTGACCAATTCGCGCAGCCTGCAGGACTATTCGCTGCAGTACGGTGAGCCGCTGGGCGACTCGGGCCTGCGCCGCCTGCTGGCCAAGAAACTGGCCACGCTCAATGTGCACACCGCGCCTGAGCACATCATCACCACCGTGGGCGCCACCCATGCGCTCGACATCGTGAGCCGCACCCTGTTGCGCCCTGGCGACCCGGTCATGGTGGAGGAGCCCGGCTGGGCCGTGGAATTTGCGCGCCTGGCGGCCCTGGGCATGCACATCCTGCCCGTGCCGCGCCGTGCGGATGGGCCGGACCTGGAGGTGATGGCCAAATACTGCGAGGTGCATCAACCCAAGCTCTATGTGAGCGTGAGCGTGTTCCACAACCCCACGGGCTATTGCCTCACGCCGGGCAGCGCGCACCGCATCCTGCAACTGGCCAACCAGCACAACTTCCATGTGGTGGAAGACGACACCTACAGCCACATCGCCCCCGAGCACGCCACGCGCCTCACCGCGCTCGACGGCCTGCAGCGCACCATCTATGTGAGCGGCTTTGCCAAAATCCTGGCGCCCAACTGGCGCATCGGCTACCTGGCCGCACCGCCCGCGCTGGTGGAGCAGTTGCTTGACACCAAGCTGCTGGCCACGCTCACCACGCCCGCGTTGCTGGAAAAGGCCCTGGCCTTGTGCATTGAGCAGGGCCAGTTGCGCCGCCACGCCGAACGCATCCGTACCCGCCTGGATGCGGCGCGCGCCCGCAGCGTCAAGCTGGCGTTGGGCGCGGGCTGCAGCTTTGCGGCCGAGCCCGCAGGGTTGTTTGGCTGGGTGGAGACGGGGGTGGACACGGACGCGCTGTCACAGCGCATGCTGGACGAGGGCTACCTGCTGGCGCCCGGTGCGCTGTTCCACGCCGAGCGCAAGCCCAGCACGCTGATGCGCATCAACTTTGCGACCACGCAGGACGCGGCGTTCTGGGCCGTCTTTGCGCGGCTGGTGCGTGCGCAGGCCTAGCCGTTACTCCACATCTACCGGTTCAGGTGGCTCGGGTGGTTCAGGCGGCTCTGGGGGCTCGGGCGGCTGAATGATGTTTTCGTACTCGTAGTCTGGCTCTGGCGTGACCTGTGTGCGCGCCAGGAACACCATGTCGGCGTAGCCATACTGCACGCCCGTCAGACCCAGTGTGGGGAAGGTGTTGGAGTTGCACTGGTTGCAGTAGCGTGTGCCGAGGAAGTTCAGGGCCGGGTGCAGGCGTGGGGCCTGGTTGTAGTAGTAGCCGTCGCCAGCGCCTTGTTGCAAGGTCAGCATGTACTCCCGCCCCTGGGACAGCCACACCGGCGCAGCAGACTGGGTGTACGAATACTGTGCGGCGGGGCCGTTCACCTGCAGCTGCATCAGCTGTGTGCGCGTGGGCACGTCCCACAGTGTCACTATGCGCGGCGAGCCCTGGGGCTCGTTCTTGCCCAAGGCCACCACCAACAGGTCCTGCCGCGCTTCGAAGCGTACGCCTCGTAGCGAATGGGGTGCCTGCGAGACCTTGCCGCCGCCCAGTTGCTGACTGGCCGAGTGGTGGGCCAGGTCGCTGAAGTCGAAGACCGTGAGGGTGCTGGCCAGCGCCGCTGCGTCGGGGTTGGTGGCCCGTGGGTTGCCACGGTACATATAAAAGCGCGTGACGCTGTTGGCGGCCAGGTGCGGCAGCCGTATCCAGACCTGCATGCGATGGGTGCCAAGCCCGGCCTGGACCCAGTACGGCAGCGATTGTGTGCCTGCCGTGTCAAGGCCGAAACGCAGGTCGCCTGCGTCCGCGCGCAACTGCCCGACGGCCGCCAGGGCTGCGGCATCAAGCTCCAGCGGCAACTGGTAGTTCGCCACGTCTTGGTTGCTGCGGTTGAACACGCGCACCTCGTCCACGTATGTCCAGCCCGCGGGCTGGGCAAGAACGGGTATGGCAAGACCCAAACCGGCGAGAAGGGCGCTGGCATGGCGCCATGAACGGAGGGCGAAATGCATGGGAGTTCCTGAAAACAAAAAAACAGGGAAGGTAGCCGTATTGTCGCGCGCCGCGCGGCTCAGTGCCGCTGGACCTTGAGATCGCTGAGCACCCGTAGCAGCGCGCGGTTGACCTCTTCCAGGTCCATCTCGAAGGTTTCGCACAGTTGGCGGATGGCGCTGGCGTCGTCGGTCTCTAGCGCGCAGGCCATCTGCAGGCCGCTGGTGTAGGGGCCGGTGTGCAGCACCGTGGCGTCGTAGATGCGCTCGGACAGGGGCAGGCGGCGCAGGATGGTGCCCAGGGGCTCGCCGAGCAACTCGTCCAACTGCGAGAACAGGCCGCACAGGTAGATTTCGCGGCGCAGGTCGTTTTCGATGCCTGCGTCCAGCAGGCGGGCGGTGAGCTGGGCGCGGACCAACATGGCCTCGCGCACGGGCAGCATATTGGGCTCGGTGCTGGCGTGGGGCAGTTGGTCAGACAACCAGCGCTTGATGGAGCTGTAGCCCATCATCACCAGGCCCCGGCGCAGCGAGTCGATGCCGGTGCGCAAACCCAAAGCGGCCGAGTTCGTATAGACCATGAAACGGTACGCGAGCAGCGGGTCCTCGCCCATGATGTCTTCAAAGGTCTCCAGCGACTGCTCCGCGTCGATGGCCTTCATGAGCTTGAAGATCACCGCGTGCGACGGCTGCTGTGGATGGTGGCGCAGGCTGTAGAGCACGTCTTCCGATGGCCAGCCCACCAACGCCATTGCGTTGCCATGGTCGAGGCAGTGCTCCATGAGCGCGCGGCTGGCCACGTTCTCGTACATCTGCCCGGCCAGCACAGGGCTGGAGATACGCGCTGGCTTGTGGGCAGGCATGCCAGGGCGAGCGGGGGCGGTTTGGAGGGCGGCCACCGCATCTTCGGGGTGCAGGGTCAGCAGGCTGTTGTCAAAAAAACGGGCGATGCCTGGCTCCGGGAGCTTGCTGGCGTCGCCACGCCACACGAGCCGCAGCCCGCGCTGGTGGGCGGCTTCGACGCGCTCGTAAATGGCCGAGTCCGAGAGCCATTCGTCGCGCACCTCGATCCAGGGGGCTCCACGCGGCGCGCTTTCGAGCAGGTTGTACAGCAACTGGCGCGTCTGGGCGGAAATCAGCAGCGGCGGCGAGCTGGCGGACCACAGCTCCTGCAGGGTGCGCAGCAGGTGGGCGGCGTCCACCACGGCCGATGTTTCGTTGTGGGCATACAACTGGATACCGGCCAGCTTGCGGGCTCGGTTCCACAAAGGGCGGTAGCCCAGAATCAGACTGCCAAGGACAGATTGGACCATGTGCTCTCAGGCGTTGCCTCGCCGTTGGGGCCTGTCCCCGCCTGGGTTGTGCGGCGTGGAAAAACCCGCTTTAACTGATGAAATTGAACAGTGACAACTTTTGAACCTGAGCATAGGACTTGAGTGCTGCCTCGTAGCCCACCTGCTGGTTCTGGAAGTCCGAAATCCCCTTGATCATATCGAGATCCTCGGCCCGCGAGCGGTCGCCTTCGAGCTGGATGGAGCGCTTTTCCTGGTCGCCCGTGATTCGGTCCGCGCGGTTGAGCAATTCGCCCGCATAGCTGCGCATGTTGTGCACGCGCTCCAGCCCGGTGTCGATGTTGGCCAGCGCCTGCCCCACGGCCTGGATGGCGGCGTTGTTGTTGGGTGCATTGCGGATGCCGTTGATCGCGCTGTCCAGCGTGCTGAACATGCTGGGGCTGGGCGCGAGGCTGACGGCGTCGCCGTTGGCGGGGTTGCCCTTGATGTCGAAAGCCAGCCCCGGAATCCCGGCAATGGAGATGGTCACCGGCTTGTCGGAGGGGTAGTCGGGCACCACCACGGGGGCAGAGACGGCGCCCGTGGTGGTGTTGGTGATGGTGTAGGTGGCGGTGCTAGTGCCCAGGGTGGCACCTGGGCCCACGGCGCTGAAGGTGATGCTGTAGTTGTCACCCGTCACCAGGGACAGGTCGGTAGGCGTGACCGCCGTGGTGGTGAGCTGTCGGCCTGCGGGGATGGTGCTGACACCGGCGGTGTAAACGCCGTCGCGGTTGGGGTCGAACATGAAGGCCGAGTCGCCGTCGAGGGCGCCGGGCACGGTCACGCCGGTGCTGGCCGTTTGGCCGGGCAGGCCCTGGAAGTTGTAGTCGGGCGAGGCACTCAGCGGGCCCAGGAACGGCGCCAGCGCACTGCCCAGTGCGCTCAGCAGCGGAATGCCGTTGGTGTCCTTGCGGTTGGCGACCTCCAGCAACTGCTCGCGCAGGCCCTGCAACTGGTTGGCAACGGTGGCGCGGTCATTGGGGGTCATGCTGGCGTCGCCTGCGCTCACCACCAATTCGCGGAAGTTCTGGATCAGGTTCACCGCATCGCCCAGCGACGATTCGCCCTGGGCGATGGCGTTGCGCTGGGTTTCCAGGGCACGCTGCTCGGTCTGGATGCGCGACAGGCGGTTGAGCGCACGCTCGGCCTGCGCGGCCGACACCGGGTCGTCGCTGGCCCGCACTACGCGCTTGCCCGAGGTGAGGTTCTCCTGCAGGTTCGACAGGTTGGTCTGCCGCGCGCCCAGGTTGCGCAGGGCGTTGTCGTACATGTTGGCGGTGCCAAGGCGGTAGATGTTGTTGCTCATATCGAACTCCTAGCTCCCGGACGGCGGTCAGCGGCCCATGCCCTGTATCAGCGAGTCAAAGATGTTTTGCGCAATCTGGATCATTTTCGATGACGCCTGGTAGGCCTGCTGGTACTGGATCAGCCGGGCGGCCTCCTCGTCGAGGTTCACACCCGAGATCGCCGTGCGGTCGCGCTCCAGGTTGGCGGCGATAGTGGTGGACATCTCTGCCGAAAACAGGGCGTTCTGCGTGCGCGTGCCCACCTGCGCCATCGCGCCCGCGTAGCCGTCGGTGAGCGTGGATTCGTCGAACATCTTCACGTCGCGCAAGCCCATCATCGCGTTGGCATTGCCCGAGTTGCGGGTGAAGGTGTCGCCGTACTGCGGATCGGTGGCATTGCCGATGACCACTGTGTCCCCCGTATTCGGAGAGCCTTGCAGCTTGATCTCCCAGCCATTGATGGTGATGGGTGCGCCCGGTGTGTAAGGCTGTGCCGTGGCCACGGTGGTGGGAGGTGCGGTGCCGCGGTTGAGCACGTCGTAGGTGGTGGGCGGGCCCGCAGTGAACCGCAACTGGATGCCGCCCAGGATGGGGGGCAGTGCCGCCGGGTTGGCGTTGGGCGGCAGCACCAGCCCCGGCGGGTTGGGCAGGCCGGTGGCCTTGAGGCCCGCGAGCTGCATGGTGCCGCCGTTGGCGGTGCCCATGGCCGCGTTGATGGGGTTGGCCACCGCCAGGTCGCGCGGCGAATACACCAGCGACTGGATGTTGCTCGCGGCCGTGCTGAACGGCTTGAACAGCATGCGCTCGCCGGGATTGCCGGGAGTGGTCAGATTGAAGGTGAGACCGTCGATCTGCAGCGTGGCCAGGTTGGTCGCGTCGGTGAAAGCGGTGGATTTTCCGTCTGACAAGCGCACCACCTGCCCGGCCGTACCGGTGGTGAAGCGGATCTCGTAGTCCGACGCCGCGAATTGTGTGGGGCCGGTGAACGACACCGAGCCCACGCCCGCGCCGTTGGTGTGGCCAGGCATGCTGGCGGGCACGGCGAACAAATCCTTGCCCAGCGCGCCATCCAGCGTGAGGCCCAGGTTGTGCTGATCGTTCATCGTCATGCCGATGGCCATTGCCATGCGGCCCAGCAGGTTGCGCCCTTCGGCCAAGTCGTTGTTGTTGAAACGCAGCAGGCCCGACATGGATCCGCCGCCCAGCACGTTCTCGTCCATCTCGATGGGCGTGGCCCCCGGACGGTTGAAGAACAGCTTGATCTGGCCGCTGCCGGGGAACGCCGTGGCGTCGCCGACCGACAGGCCCGTGGCCGTGGTGCCCAGCACCAGCGGCTGGCTGCCTGCCACGAACAGCCCTATGGTGCCGTCGTCGGCCGGGATCTGTGTGGTCTGCACGTACTGGTTGATGTCGCGGATGATCTGGTCGCGCTGGTCCAGCAGGTCGTTGGGCGTCTGGCCGTTGCCCTTGGCGCGCGCGATCTGCTCGTTGATGCTGGCCATCTGCGCGGCCAGGCTGTTCACCGCCTTGACGCTGCTATCAAGCTGCTCGGTCACGGTGTATTGGATCTCGGTGATCCGGTCGGCGGCCGCGCGCATGCGGGCTGCGGTCTCGTCCATGCGCGTGAGCACCACCGTGCGGGCCGTGATGTCGGTGGGCGCGCTCACGACGTCCGAGAACGCGTTCATCATGTCGTTGATGGCAGCGCCCAGCCCGGCGGTGCCGCCGCTGAAAATCTCCTGCAACTGGCGCAGACGCTCGCCACGCACGATGTCCGCCGACTGCACCGAACCCGCCGTGGCCGACTGGCGCGTGAGCAGCTCGCTCTGGTTGCGCAAAATGGTTTGCACATCCACGCCCTGGCCGATGTAGCCGCCGCCCGTGAACTGGCCCTGCACAGTCTGCAGCACCACGGTCTGGCGCGAATAGCCGGGCGTGTTGACGTTGGCGATGTTGTGGCCCGCAGTCTGCAGGGCCATCTGGTTGGCCAGCAGGGCGCGGGCGCCGACGTTGAGCAGGCTCATGGCTTACCTCGGTTCTTTCCCGCGCGTCATGCCTGGGAGCGCTGCACACGCAGTGCGCTGTTGATGGCGCCGCTGAGTTTTCGCGCGTACTCGGGGTCGGTGGCGTAGCCAGCTTTTTGCAGCTCGGCCGCATAGGCCACTGCCGAGCCGCCCTTGGCGGTGGCCTGGGCCTTTTCGTAGCGCGGGCTTTCGGTGATCAGCCGGGCATAGTCGCGGAACGAATCCTCGTAGGAGTCGTAGGCGCGGAACTTGGCTGTCACCTTGCGGGGGGTGCCGTCGATGTACTCGGTGGTGGTGATCTCGGCCACTTTGCCCGTCCAGCCCTTGCCCGCCTTGATGCCGAACAGGTTGAAAGAGTTGGAGCCGTCCTTGTGGCGGATTTCGCTCTTGCCCCAGCCCGTCTCATGGCCGGCCTGGCCGAGCATGAAACTCGCGGGGATGCCGCTCTCCTGGGCCACGCGCTCGGCGGTGCCAGAGAGGTGCTGCACGAAACCATCGCGGCCTTTGGGTGCCTGCTGGGTGGCTTCGGGAGGCGTGCCGGTGGCGGTTGGTGCGGCAGTGCGGGGCAGGGCCTGGTGCAGGCTCAGGGTCGAAGGCACAGAGAAGGTGGTGTCCGCTCCGCCCATCTGGCGTGAGAGCTGGCGTGCAATGGCTTCGGAAAGCCCGCCCTGCATGCCCGCCATGTTGACGGACAACTGCTGGTCGAACAGGTCCTGCCCCAGGTCGGCCTGGCCGCCTTCCATGAGGCCGGACTTCATCGTGGCGTCGCGCATGCTTTTGATCAACTCGCGCATGAAAAGCGACTCGAACTGCTTGGCCACCTCGCGGGTGGTTTGGGCATTGTTGGCGGTGCCCGCGTCGTACTTGAGGGCGTTGAGCGATCGAATGTCAACGGCCAGCGCATTCGACGTGCTGCTGCTGCTGCTGGTGGTTCCAGATGAAGGCAAGGTAAGGGCCATGGCTGCTGCTCCTCCCGGTCAGATCACTTCCAGCTCGGCGTTGAGTGCGCCTGCAGCCTTGATGGCCTGCAGGATGGCCAGCAGGTCGCCCGGCGTGGCGCCCAGCGAATTGAGGGCCTTGACCACGTCCGCAAGCTGCGGTGAAGGGGGCATCTGAATGACGTTGCCCGGCTCCTGGTTGATGGTGATGTCGCTCTTTTGCGTGACCACCGTCTGCCCTTGCGAGAACGGGGCAGGCTGGCTGATGACGGGGGTGGAGCTGATGGTGATGGACAGGTTGCCGTGCGCGATGGCGCAAGGGCCCAGGGTGACCGACTGGTTGAGCACCACCGACCCCGTTCGGGCGTTGATCACCACCTTGGCGGCGGGCGCCGAAGCCTCCAGCGGCAATTCCTCCAGGTCGGCGATGAAACCGACGCGGGCGCCGGGGTCCATTGGCGCGCGCACCTGCACTGTGCGGCCGTCCAGCGCCGTGGCCAGGCCGCTGCCCAGCTTGGCGTTGATGGCCTGCGCCACGCGGCGGGCCGTTTGGAAGTCGGAGGCGTTGAGCCCAAGGTTGATGGTGTCGCCCTCGTTGAGCGGCGTGGGCACGGCCCGTTCGACCTGTGCTCCGAGCGGGATGCGGCCTGCGCTCAGGTGGTTGATCTGCACTTTGCTGCCGCCCGCCGAGGCACCGGCGCCGCCCACCACCATGTTGCCTTGCGCCAGCGCGTAGATTTCGCCATCGGCGCCGCGCAGGGGCGTGACGATCAGGGTGCCGCCCTTGAGCGACTTGGCATTGCCCATGGAGGACACGTTCACGTCGATCTGCTGGCCCGGTTGGGCAAAAGCGGGGAGTTGCGCCGTGACGATCACGGCCGCCACGTTCTTGAGCTGCAGTTGCGAAGCCGAGCTGGGTGGCAGGCTGATGCCCATCTGCTGCAGGTAGTTGGACATGGCCTGCGTGGTG
>NZ_JAPUDY010000032.1 GCF_027492855.1 Acidovorax sp. | reverse complement strand
ACACCGGCCACAGCGGCATCGGCAGCGGCATGCGCTGCGGCGGCGGCCTGCGGCTCGAATACAGCAACCCCATGCACCTGGACGATGTGGCGATCGACTTTCCCGACATGCAGATCGTGATGGCGCATCCGAGCTTTCCGTGGCAGGACGAGGCATTGAGCGTGGCCACACACAAGCCCAATGTCTGGATCGACCTGTCGGGCTGGAGCCCTAAATATTTCCCCAAGCAACTGGTGCAGTACGCCAACACGCTGCTGAAAGACCGCATCCTGTTCGGTAGCGACTACCCGCTCATCACGCCTGAGCGCTGGATGAAGGACTTTCAGGAAGCAGGCTTCAAACCCGAGGTCATGCCCGGCATCTTGAAGGGCAATGCGGTGCGGTTGCTGGGGCTGGGCAAGCCGCAGCCTGCCGCCTGATCAGTCATACACTTTTTGCAGGAGCTGGATCAGCGTTCTGCGTTCCGCCGCCGTGAGGCTGGCGGTGGCGTCCACTTCGAGCTGCGAGGCGGTCTGCTCTGCCTGTGCGATCAAATCCACTCCATCGGGTGTGAGGTGCAGGCCCATGGCGCGCCTGTCGGTGGGGTGCGGGCGGCGCTCTATCAGGCCGCGCCGCTCCAGCGCGGCAATCAGCCCCACCATGTTGGGCGGCAGCACGTTGAGCGCGGCGCAGAGCTGGCGTGAGGTGATGCCCGCGTTGTGTGCCACCAGCGATACCACCGAAAAGTCCACCACTTTCAGCTGATACACCGCCATGCGTTCCATGAACAGCTCAATGATGGACAAAGACGCGCGGCGCGCGTTGTAGCCGACCAGCGTGCGTAAAAAGCTGGTGTCCACCCGATCGATAACGGGCGCCAAGGCATCGGCAGGAGCAGTGGAAGGCATTGTTTTTTTGCGAGGGCGGGCGCTGAGCATGGAGGGGGATTGTGCCGGGGCCGTCTCGTTGTCTGGTGAGAAGTTTCAATATTGAACAGTTGTTCCGTGCATTGGCTTTGACAAATGTCAAGCTTTGGCGCTTATCTGCCAAGTGGAAAGTGCTATCAATTTCATACCCAATTCAAAAGGGGCACCTGTCACGCCGGACTGCGCAGCACGCGCCGGTATTGCACGGCCTCGGCCACATGGCCGACCTCGGTGGTGGGGGCGCCCGCCAAATCGGCAATGGTGCGCGCCACCTTCAGCGCGCGGTGCGTGCTGCGGGCTGACCAGCCCAGGCGGGCGGCGGCGGTATTGAGAAATTTGGCGGCGGCGTCTTCGAGCCGCAGGTGGGTGTCGATCTCTTGGCCCTGCAGTGCCTGATTGGTCTTGCCCTGGCGGGCCAGGGCCACGGCGCGGGCCTGCTCCACACGGGCGCGCACCGTGGCCGTGGCCTCGCCCGCAGGTGCCTGCACCAGTTGGTTGGTGGGCAGGGCGGGCACCTCCACATGCAGATCAATGCGGTCCAGCAGCGGGCCGCTGAGCTTGGCTTGGTAGCGGCTCACCTGGTCGGGCGTGCAGCGGCAGGCGCGCTGGGTGGAGCCCAGGTAGCCGCAGGGGCAGGGGTTCATGGCCGCGATCATTTGAAACCGGGCGGGAAAATCGGCCCGTTGCGCCGCGCGGGCAATGGTGATGTGGCCGGTCTCCAGCGGCTCACGCAAGGCCTCCAGCGCAGCCCTGGGGAATTCGGGGAGTTCATCCAAAAAAAGCACGCCCTGGTGGGCCAGGGATATTTCGCCAGGGCGTGGCGGAGATCCTCCTGTAATCCGCGTCGATATTTGAGAATGGATCATAATTTTGGCTAATAAATGCGAATGGGCATCGCGTTCGGCAAAAAAGTTCTTCTAGAGTCGGCAGTGATTCGCAATTCGTTCAATGCCGACCGGTTCGATGTTCCCTCACTCCAAGCTATTCAGCACATTGAGGTCGCTCCGCGTACTTCATTTCGCCTTGAGTGTTGATTGGGTTAGGTTTGCGTGGAAATCAACAATGTCGGTTCAAGGCTGGGTGCGGACGGTCAGGCTGGCGCTTTCCACTGTCTGCGGTTGCCGATACCGGACGTTGGGCGACGGGCGGCACAAGCGATCGCGCTTGGTCAAGGCTGTGTGAACACGCACATTTGCCCCTCTGCCTAACGACCCGACCAGAAATCGACCGCGTACCCCTGTCAATTTTGGATCGGCACCAGACCTTTCAGACTGTCAATTTTCGGTCGGCAGCAACACTCGTCTACCCGGAGCGATTGGCCGACCCATCCTGGTAGCACACCATCTCCAGATGGTATATATTTCTACATGATATATTTTTATACACTATCAATGCCAGCCTGATGAGTTCAGCCAATCTTTTCGAGAAAAACCGCTACAAGGTCATGCGTCGCATGGCTTTATGGGAAGGGCGGCTGAGCCGAGGTCGACTCATGGACGTCCTCGGACTGAGCGGCATTCGAGTGAGTCAGCTTCTTCGAGAAGTTCGAGAAGAAACCCCTGACTGGTTTGAGTGGGATAGTAAAAGTAAATCCTACTTTGTCACCCCTGGTGCCTACAAAAAGGCCCAGGCCGATCTCAAGGCTGGTACATCAGACTTGACCCTGGCCGCCTACCTTGCAGAAGCGGACATCCACGCCGACCTTGTCCCAGGTGCCGGACCCGTCACCGTTGCTCCGTGGGGTTTCTCCCAGGTCAACCCCAATACCTTCTCCCGCATCCGCCTGGCAATCGAGCAGGGCACGCGCCTGAGCCTGGACTACCGGTCCATGCGCACACCCGAGCCACACTCGCGCACCGTAGAGCCGCACAGCCTGGTGCAGGCCGGTCGGCGCTGGCACATGCGTGGCTACTGCCTGGAGACCGGTGACTTCCGGGACTTCGTGCTGGGGCGTATCGCGAAGCTTTCCATGCTGGACCAAAAGGCCGAATCCACAGTCGCAGAAGACACAAAGTGGAACGCTGTGGTGAAGGTGCGCATCCAGGCACACCCCAAGCTGACGCCTGGCCAGCAGGACCTGGTCCGCAGCGAGTATTTCGAGGGGACTGCGGCGCGCGTGCACAGCTGCCGCGGCGCCCTGTTGCCCTACCTGGTCCAAGAACTGCGGCTGGCCCTGGACGTGGCCAAGGAATTGCCGCCTGAGTACCAACTGGCGGTGGAGAACGTCGCGGAGGTGCGCAAATGGCTGTTCCCAGCGTAACCCCCGCCTCCATGGCGCTGTTCCAGCGCATCCCGGAGCGCCTCTTCGGGCCCCTAGCCTCGCAAAACCGCCACGGCTACTGGGCACTTCTGTGCCACCTGCACCGCCGACGTTTCGGCCCCGACGCGCCACTGCCGCCCAGCTACGGTTTCCTGCAGCGCGATGTCATCCAGGAAATCGAGGACCACCTCAAATACGCCGACGAATGGCAGCCCGAGTCCGGCGATCAGCCCGACACGCCACTGAACATCCGGGCCATTGGCATCTTCAATCGCCTGGTCGATGCAGGATGGTTCCGCTTGGAGAGGTACGGCATTGAGAAGACCGTCAACATGGCGCCGGCCGTGGGCCAGTTGCTGACCCAGCTGATCAACTTTGCGGAGACGGGCCCGGTATTCGTTTCCGGCAAGATCCGCGCGATAGATGCTGCCGTGGCCCAGGTGCACAAGGGCGAAGCCAGCGGCGACCTGCTGCGCGAGGCGGCCGAGCAATGCCGCAACCTGTTGGTCTACATCCGCAACACCAGCACCAATGTGCGCGACCTTATGGCCGCCATCGGCGCCGAGCCCACCACCGCCCAGTACGTGCGGTCCTTCTTCACTTCTTACGTCCAGGAGGTCTTCATTGGGGACTACCAAGAGCTGCGCACCCGGGAGCACCCCTTGTCCAAGCGCCAGCAGATCCTGGACGCTGTCACTGACATCGATACCCAGCCAGAGCAGCGCAGCCGCTTGCTGGACTGGTATGTGAATCGCCTCTCCAGTGGGGATGACAAGAAGGGCCAGGCCGCATTCCAGCGCGACCTGCAGCGCCTGTACGAGCTTGACCGGATCGAGGAGTACCTGGAGCGCCTGGACGAAGAGATCCGGGTCGCCAATCGGCGCGCGCTGGCCTTCCTGGAATACAAGCTGCGCGCGATACGCCCCATCGACAACCTGCTCCGGCAGACGATGGACCGCCTGCTTGCAAATCCCGAGATTGATGTCGCCCCCGTGTTCCCGCCGGATACCCTGATGGGCGGCGCCCGCTTGGCCCAGCCACGCAAGGAGGTGCCGCGGCTGGCGCCCACGCCTTTGCGCCAGGTGATCATCTCCGACCGAACGCGCGCGATCGGCAACTTGGTGCGCCGCGCGCAGGAGCGCCGGTCCATCACGCCCATGAAGCTGCGCGCCTATGCAGAGAAGGTTCTGCAGGATACGACCGCAGCCGGCAGCGACACCCTGCCTTGCGGATCCATTGAGGACTTGCGCGCCTTCCAGGCCCTGACCAGCGTGGCCATGGCCACCAACTCCCGGATCCCCAGACTGGAGATGGAAGGTCGGGCATCGGCCCCGGGCATGGAGCTGCGCTACACCAGCGACGAAGCCGCCGAGCACCCGTATTTGAGCGGCAAGCCATTCACACTGAGCTGGCGCAAGCGCCAGACTAAAAACAGGGAGACCAAATGAGCAACCCACGGGACTGGGAAGATCTGGCCAGCAGGCTAGATGGTGTCTATACCGTCGAAGACTTCGAGACCGCCGCCTACCGGCTGGTGGCTGAGCAGGTGATCTACCATTCCGACCGCAGCAGCCGGGTGACGTATGGAATCCTTGACCTCTATGAGCGCGAGTTCGCCAAGGTGCTGGCGCCGCTGGGTATTTCCCTGTCGATCAACCGGCAGCTGCGCTATGTCACGGCCCTCCCGCGGCACGCCAAGGCGGGAACTGCGACCGTGGCTCAGACACTGTTTGCCTTGGTGCTGCGCGGCTTGTACGACGAAGGCGTGCGCGCTGGCGGACTCACCGAAGACGGCGAGGTCCTGTGCGACTACATCGAGCTACAGGAGAAGTTCCAACTCATGACCGGGCGCGACCTTCCCACCCGCGGCGAGCTCGACACCCTGCTGCGCTCTGTTAAGCGTTGGGGTATCGCCCGGCGCCTGGAAGACGGTGACAGCGGCCATCTCACCGCCTTGCAGGAGCAGTCGGCCGGTGGCGTGGCCATCCGTCCGGCCATCGTCGACGTCCTGGGCGAGACGGCCCTGATTCGGCTGGCGCAGTGGGGCGCAGCCAAGGATGAGGCGCATGTGGAGGGTGCAGCCGGCGAGCTAGTAGCGATCGAGGACAACCAGGGGATGACGAATGAAGCGGCTTGAGAGCATCAAACTGGTGCAGTTCCTGTTGTACGAGCAGCAAGAATTCCGTCTGGAAGAAATCACCGGACTGTTCGGCCGCAACGGCAGCGGCAAGAGTTCGGCGCTCGATGCGGTGCAGATCGCGATGATGGGCGCGAACAAGAACCAGATGCACTTCAATGCACAGGCCGACAACAAATCCCACCAGCAAAGCCGCACCCTGCGTTCCTACTGCCTGGGCCAGTATGGCGACACCATTGAACAGTGCGCGCGGCCGCTGGCCACCACCTACATCACGCTGATCTGGCGCGACACCGAGACCAATGAGCCGGTTTCCATGGGTGTGTGCATTGAGGCCTCACTGAGCAATGAGGCGGAGAAGGTGCTGGGGCGCTACGTCATCCGCGGCGTTGAGCTGAGTATGTCCGAGCACCTGCAGACGGTGGACGGCGCCACCATGCCGCTGCCTTGGAGCAGTTTCCGCCACCGGCTACTGGAGCAATCCAAGGTCACTGGTGAGGAACCGCTGTTTGACGATGGTGCCAGCTATGTCAAGCAAGTGCTGTTCATGCTGCGCGGTAAGGCGGGCCCGGCGTCCTACGACGCGTTTGCGCGCGCCTTCCGCTTCGCGCTGCGTATGAGTTTCTCCAAGTCGGTGGACCAGATCGTCCGCAATGACGTGCTGGAGGACCGCCCCACCAACATCGCCAGATTCAAGCAGCTGGTGGAGACCTTCAAGCGGATCAACCTCTTGGTCGAGGGCGTCGAGCTCAAAATCAAGCAAGGCCAGGAGGTCAGTAAGAACTTTGAAGCGGCACTGGCCGAGGCTCGCAAATCCGCCACGTGGACGGGACTGCAGGCCTCTGCGGCGTACGAGCTCAGCAACGCGGCCCACGAAATGCTGACGGGGCAAAAGTTTGACCAAGAGGGCGTGTTCGAAGAGTGCACCAAGGCCAGCAGCAACGCCGATCAGGCACTGGCAGCCTGGACGCGCGAAGAAGAACAACTGACAGGCCTTCAGCGTGCCCATGCGGACCATGCCGAGAACGCGGGCGCTCAGCAGGATCTGGCGCAGGCGCAGATAAAAACCGCCCGCCAGGAACAAGAGCTGAAGGCGGAACTGCGTAGCTTCCGACAGCTGCTCCAAAACGCCAGTTCCAACGACTTGCTGGCCCAGTGGCAGCCCGCGCTTGCGCAGGCCGCCCAGCAGCTTGGCGCGTTCTCGTGGGAGCAGAACCAGGTCGACCAAGAGGCGCTGGGACAGATAGTCCAAGGTCTGGGGGGAACCCTACGGGCTGCAGCTACACACCTGGGCAAGGAATTCGACATCGTCAAGGAAGACATTCGTCTTGCCAAAGATCGTCTCGAAGTAATCGGCCTGGGCATGGCGCGCGCCAATACCAACCGCGCGCAGGTCAGCAACCCTACGGCGCTACTGATGCATGAGTTCGCGGACCACGGATTGCACCCCACCCCGGTCTGTGACCTGGTGAAGGTGACCGATCCCAAATGGCAACCAGCGATCGAAGCCTTTCTGGCCAAGAACGTGGAGGCCATTCTGCTGCGGGACTCGGAGGAGCAGGAAAAAGCCTTTGGCATCTACCAGTCCTTGCAGGGCAAACGCAGCATCTACGGCGTCAAGATCGTGCGCTCCGACCGAGCCCGGCTAGGCCATGCCCAGCCGGCGGCCGACACGGTGGCCAGCCTGATACAGGGCAGCAACCAGGTGGCCGTCGCCTACCTGCGTGGCAAGCTGGGCAACCTCAAACGCGCGAATTCCGCCCAAGAGGCGCTGCGTGGCGAGCGGACCCTGACCCTGGATGGCATGCTGGTAGGGCCCGGAGACTTTGAGCGACTGCGCCTAGTGCCGGAAGCGGACCTGCAGATCGGCGCCGGCGCCAAGGGCCAGGTCGACGGACTCAGGGCCGAATCCCGCAAACTGAACCAACAGGTCGCCGACCTTCAGGGGCGCCAGGGCGACATTGACAGGATCCGCCAGGCGGTGCAGAGCTTGGCGTCCCCTGAGACCCTGCGCCTCCTGCTTGGATCTGCCCGCCAGCTGGGCGAAGCGCTCACCGAAAGAGAACTCGCCCAACAACGTATCGCTGGCAGCACCAGTGCAGAGTACCAGGCACTGTGCGCCAAGCTACTGGCGCTGCAGGCGCGCAAGCCTCAGCTGGCAAAGGATGCCCGCGACGCCCGTGACGCCGTTGTGCGGGCCGAGACAGAACTGGAGAGATTGACCAAGGAATGCGCCGCCAAGCTGCAGGAGCTCCAGGGCAAGCGGACGATGTACGACACCTGCCGTGGACATGCCGACTATGACCCGGAATTCGCTTCCGATCGCTGGGACGCGCTGTTGGAGCAGCACGGCGACAACTACCAAGCCATGGCCGACCAGTGCGAAACCCAGTCCAAGCGCTGCAACACCGCCATGACGCGGCACCTGGGCCCGGCCCAGACACTGCTGGGGACCTTCCTCACGGAGCACCGCGAAGCTATCAGCGATGAGGTGACGTCTGACTGGCGCAAAGCCAAGGAATGGATGGAGCAGCAAGTCAGCAGGCTGCAGAACACGGAGCTACCCCAGTACAAGGACCAGGCGCAGGAAGCTTACCTTGCCTCGCAGAACACCTTCCGTCAGGACGTGGCGCTGGCCCTTCACGCCAACCTCAAGTACCAAACCACCACCTTCAAGCGCTTGAACGATGCGCTCAAGGCCTCCCCCGCCTTCACCAATGGGGAGCGGTACCAGTTCCAGGCCAAGGTGCGCCCAGACCTCATGCCACTGAAGAAGTTCATCGAGAACATCGCCGACTTCGGTGCCGATGGTGGGCTGTTTGGCGAGCCTGGGGACATCCCCGCCCAGTTCGCGGAACTGCTGCGCGAGAAAACCACCACCGGCAATGCCGCGGTCAAGAGCCCGCTGGATGACTATCGGGAGTTCTTCGAGTTCGATATCGAGATTGAAACCGACGACCCGGTCACCGGTGTCACCAAGACCGTCGGGCACCTGAGCAAGCGCATTGGCCCCGGCTCCGGTGGCGAGCACCGCGCGCCGCTGTACGTGATCGCCGGCGCAGCGCTGTCCTCGGCCTACCGCATGGATGAGAACAACCAGGATGGTTTGCGGCTCATCCTGCTGGACGAAGCCTTTGACAAGATGGACACGCCCAACATCGTGGCCACCATGCGCTATCTGGAAAAGCTCGGTCTGCAGGTGCTGCTGGCAAGTCCAGGGGAGAACCTGCCTACGCTGACTGCATTCCTGCACCGCTACTTCGAAATCATGAAGGACGAAACCCGCCATGTGATCCACGTGGAGGAGCGCCGGGTTAGTGAAGCCATGCGGGAGCAGTTCCGAGAGGATATGTGGGAGTACCACCCTGAGCTTCTGGAAGCTGAGCTGTTGGCCGTCCGCCAGGAGTCCATTGCACAACCTGCAGATGCCACCCCATGAGTGCGGGCACCATCGCCAAGGACCTGTTGGCCAAACTGTTGGATGCCGGCGACAAGCGCGCTGCCGGCGCCCGTGCGCGCGCACCCGCGCTGACAGCCATGCACCTAAAGCCTTACAGGGAATTGCGGAGCTGGCATCAAAAGCAGGAATGTGATGAGACCTTCCTGGCAGCGCGCGACGCCGGCGCCGTGACGTTGCAGCGTGACAAGCTAAATCCGAAGGATGGATTGATTGAGCGCATTGACCTAGTGGACGTCCAGGCACTGGCTCGGTTCCTTGGGCGCAGCACCTATGCGGACCAATTGTCAAAGACCATTGGGCAGCTGGAGCCGCTGAAAGCAGAGTTCCCAGTAATGTTGGACGTAATTGAACTCTGGGCTGGCATGGCAAAGATACGCGGCTTGGGCCCGCAGGACGCGGGCGCTTGGATCGATGCGGCCAAGACAGTTCGGGCCTGCGCTGCACGTAGCCAGGACGCTATTGCCGCCCCGGTGCGTGAATTCAGTGCTCGACTGTTTCTAGACAGCAAGCGAATTGAGGCACTCACACCTCAACTTGACATCCTGCTGAGTGGCAGCGTTGAGGACAGCCCAAGGGCTGCGGCCCAGGTTTGGCAGGAACTGGGCCTGTTCCGGGAAGAGCATCCCGTACTACTGGCCGGGCACGTGCACATCGCGCGGGATCGCTCGACCGGCTTGATTGACGCGCCCTACATGGGACTACCGGCGGCAACCATTCTGGGAGCACGCAGTTTGGTCACTGAGGTCATCACCATCGAGAACAAGACCACGTTTCACAGTGAGGCCAAACGCCGGCAAGACGACAAGGTACTCCAGATCTATACGGCGGGCATGCCTTCTCCAGCTTGGCGAGCAATGTACGGGCGTCTTCTGGAGAGCCTCCCGCTGACCACTCCGATCTATCACTGGGGTGACGTTGATGAGGGAGGTTTTCGAATCGCTTCGACGATTGCAGCTGTAGCGCGGGGGGCGGGTTTTTCCCTGCAGCCGTATGGGATGTCACCAACGGATGTGCCACTGGACATGCGAGTCAAAGCCTCGACACGGACCTTGGCGCGCATTCGCCACTTTGCTTGTGCGGCAGGATGGCCCGAACTGGGGCAGGCGATATGTGAGGCGGGGTTCGTTGCAGAACAGGAAGCGCTCGAACGGGAGTAGTAGATGGCACGACGTGTACAGCCGTTACGCCGTCGTGCCCCGAGATCTCAGCGAGATGCGCCGTAAGCGGCCGGGCGCGCCACCTTGACTGTGGCGTCCGCTCGCGTGGGGTCACCGCCCCTGCGGCATCAGTCATCGCGCTTGCGGTCCGGTGGCCAGTCATTTTTCGAGGGGCCTGGATCGCTTTGCGTATGCTAGTGTGCTGAGATCCGAGCGAAGCCAACAACATGACTCTTACTCTTTTCGTTGATGCCCAGTTCGCAAGTCCGTACGCCATGTCCGTTTTCGTTGCGTTGCAGGAGAAGACACTCGATTTCGAGATGAGGACAGTGGATCTTGCGACCGCCAAGAACCGTACTGCAAGCTATGCCGCGACTTCGTTGACTCAACGGGTGCCGACACTCATTGATGGAGACTTCTCGCTCTCTGAGTCGTCCGCGATCACTGAGTATCTGGACGAGGTGTTCCCGGGCATGTGCTTGTATCCCGAGTCGCCGCGAGTCCGTGCCCGAGCCCGCCAAGTTCAAGCTTGGTTGCGGAGCGACCTTATGCCTATCAGGGTAGAGCGCTCGACGGAGGTCGTGTTTTATGGTCGCACTGGGGAGGCACTCTCCCACGCCGCGGTTGATGCGTCGGAGAAGTTATTCTCTTTGGCAGACAGGCTCCTTGAGCAGGGAGAAACGCATTTGTTCGGGTCATGGTGTATCGCGGACGTCGATTTGGCTCTCATGCTGAATCGCCTGGCTTTGCACGGCGATCCCGTGCCCAAACGACTGGCCGTTTACGCGGCGCGTCAGTTCGAGCGACCATCAGTTTTACGGTGGTTGGCGCTGGATCGACCGCCGCTCTGAATATGCCGTTGGGTTCGCCACACAGTTGTTCAAGCCACAGACTGCCAACAGTGCGGCAATAACTCTTCGATGCGGCTGTTCAGATGAGTAGGCAGACGTTCGAGTACGTCCTTGAGGTATCTCCAGGGATCGTGCCCATGCATCTTGGCCGACTGCACGAGGCTCATCACCATGGCGGCCCGCTGACCAGCCAGTTCGCTGCCACAGAAGAGCCACGCTTTGCGTCCCATCGCCCATGGGCGCATCATGCGCTCGACGTGGTTGTTGTCGATACTGACGTCTCCATCGTGCAGGAATCGGCCCAGCGCCTCCCAGCGCTTGAGGCTGTAGTCCAGGGCAGCCGCGATACCCCCTCCGTCCGCCACGCGGGCTCTCTCCAGCCGCAGCCACACGTGCAACTCGTCCCACAGCGGCTGTGCGTGCAACTGGCGTAGTGCAAGTCGATCCGCTGCTGTCATCTCGCGCGCTTGCTGCTCGATCCGGTACAGCGCGGCCATGCGCTGCATGGCCTGTGCGGCCACTGGGCTTGCATGGGCCTTGGCCAGTTCATCGAACTTACGGCGCGCATGCGCCAGGCATCCAGCCTCCGTGCGGCCTTCTGTGCGCAACACCGCGTCGTATGCCTTGTAGTCGTCACAGGTGACGGTGCCGCACCAGCCTTGCAGGAACGCCATTGGATACTTTGCGCCCCGACCTGCGCAGAAGTCGTAGATCACACCAGGCGTGTGGTCGTGCTCGCCTCGGGCATACGCCCAGATGTAGGCCTTGATGGTCTTGCCTGCTCCAGGGTCGAGCATCCTCACCGGTGTTTCATCGGCGTGCAGCACCTGCGCTCCCAGCACGAACGTAAGCACGCGGTGAACCCATCTTGAAGTGACTTTCTCCATCTCGCAACATCGTGTGCACGCAACCCATCGTGCACACCATTCTCCAAGACTCAGACTGTTGATTTCCATGTAACCGTAACCCACCAGGGGGTCACTTCTACGTGGAAATCAACAGTCATGATGCGCGCAGACGGCGAGATGCTAGGTTCTACTGACCCTAGGTATCCGGAATCTGTTGCTGAGGGGTACTAGAGGTCTAGTAGTGGGACAAGGTCAATTGTCCGCTGAGCCCCGGCACTCATTGACGAAGTCCGTTAGCCGCTGTGAATGTCCGAACTGTGCTCAGCCAAGCGATCGGCTCGTTCTGGAACCACAGATGGCCGTCGTCTCGATAGGCAGGGAATACTTTCAGTTCACCCGTCCCACCCGCTTCGCTGAAGGCGGAGAACCAACTTCTGGCATGCGCAGCCGAGAATTGTCGGTCATTCTCCGTATGAATCCACAGCTGTGGGACAGGGCTTTTGACCTTCCCTAGCGCTGCAAATGTTTTCAGCAAGACATCCGGTCGGCAAGGTTCTCCGGGATTTGACAATCGTGCACCTTGCCCACCATTGAAGCTAATAACTGCACGCACCCCAGGCAGATTCCGCACTCCAGCAGCAATCGTTCCCGCCCCGCCCATGGAGTGTCCCACCAAGAGGAGGCGCTCGGGGTCGACATAAGGGAGCGTTCGGGCGAAGGCCGCAGCGGCGGCAATCTGATCGGCAGAAGCGGCAAAGGTATCCGAGTAGCGAGGCTCTTCACAGGAAACCGAGTCCTCTACATCTGGCCCTTTCGCCATGCCATAGCCGATACGTGTGGGCACAATGACAACGAATCCCTCTCCTAAAAATGCAGTGGCGACTGAAGAGAGTTTTACGCGGCCCATGGTCTGCCGAAGCAGAAGGGCTGGCCTGCCGTGACTCAGGATAACCGCCGGGAATGGTCCTTGCCCAATGGGTTGGAAGACCGTCACCGGCATCTCCGCTTGAACGGTCGCGCCAGTAGGACCCGTTGTCTTTATAGGAATAGTCGCGAAACTTTCGATAGCCAGCGCCGATGAGCAAGTAACCTGGCTTGCCATCAAGAGTAGGATGAGACAAAGGCTTCGCAAGGAATACATGAAGATAAGGCTCCTTAGGTGACTGTAATGTTTCCAGTGCGTGCTTGACTGCACGCCCTGAGGGACCTGGAGCGGGCCTACAAGAACTTCTTCAATGGGCTTGCCGCGTTCCCTGACCTTGCCCCTGTTTCGTGGAGTTCTTAACCCACGGTTCACGCGGCCTTTTTACGCTGTGCCTCGTACCAGCGTTGTTCATACTGCATCGGACTGACGTAACCCAGCGTTGAATGCAGCCTGCGGTGCTTGTAGAAGGCCATCCAGTCCATCACCGCCTGCCCTGCCTGCTCACGGGTGGCGAATTTTTGCCCATGCACGCTGGCCGTTTTCAGTCGCCCCCAGATGGTAAGCGCGCAGCGAAGTCAGGTTGAAGTCTTGGGTGTTGGCTGCGGTATTCTCCCCGGCTCGACATCACAAACGAATTCTTCATGATCATCCAACCGCGTATGCGTGGCTTCATCTGTGTCACAACTCACCCTGTGGGCTGCGGTGCGAATGTCAGGCAGCAGATCGAATACGTCAAGGCAAACGGCGCCATCAGCCAGGGGCCCAGGAAGGTCTTAGTAATCGGTGCATCGACTGGATACGGACTTGCAGCCCGGATCACCGCTGCATTCGCAAGCGGTGCCGATACGCTCGGTGTCTTCTTCGAGCGCCCCGGCACTGAAGGCAAGCCCGGCTCGCCCGGCTGGTACAACACGGCCGCTTTCCACCAATCCGCCACCGCCCAAGGCCTGTACGCGGCGAGTATCAATGGCGACGGTTTTTCTGAAGAGATTAAGCAGAAGACGATCGATGTCATCCGACGAGATTTGGGTCAGGTTGACCTGGTTGTCTACAGCCTCGCTGCACCGAGACGCACGCATCCTCGAACCGGTGAAGTCTTCAGCTCAACGCTGAAGCCAATCGGCAAGGCGGTCAACGTGCGCAGCCTTGACACCGACAACAAGGTGGTAAAGGAGACCGTTCTGCAGCCGGCGACGCAGGACGAAATCGAAAGCACCGTGGCGGTGATGGGCGGTGAGGACTGGCAGATGTGGATCGACTCGCTGGAGGCGGCGGGTGTGCTGGCCGACGGCGCAAAGACCACCGCCTTCACCTACCTGGGCGAGCAGATCACCCGCGACATCTACTGGAACGGCTCCATCGGTGCGGCCAAGAAGGACCTGGACCGGCGAGTCATCGGCATCCGGGACCGTCTGGCCGTTCATGGGGGCGACGCTCGCGTATCGGTGCTGAAAGCAGTCGTCACCCAGGCGAGTTCCGCCATCCCAATGATGCCGCTGTACCTATCACTGTTGTTCAAGGTCATGAAGGCGCAAGGTACTCACGAGGGCTGCATCGAGCAGGTCTACGGGCTCTACCGCGACAGCCTGTACGGCGATTCGCCGCGCATGGATAGCGAGGGCCGTCTGCGCGCAGACGACAAGGAGCTCGATCAGGAAGTTCAAGGCCGCGTGCAACAGCTCTGGCATCAGGTCACCAGTGACAACATCGACGAGGTTACGGATTTCGCCGGCTACAAATCGGAGTTCTTGCGCCTGTTCGGGTTCGGGATCGAAGGAGTCGACTACGAGGCCGACGTTTGTACCGATGTGCAGATACCCAACGTCATCAACATTTAAACGAATGCGCTATGCGGCGTGGCCGAAGGCTGCCAGATGTGAGGCAGCAGTTGGTCGATGTCACGCTGCTTGTGCGTGGGCAGGCGCGTGAGCACTTCCCTCAGGTACGCATACGGGTCATGCCCGTTCATACGCGCCGACTGGATCAAACTCATCACCGCTGCCGCCCTCTGGCCCGCGCGCAAGCTGCCAGCGAACAGCCAGTTGCTGCGGCCGATGGCGACGGGCCGGATCTGGTTCTCGATCCAATTGTTGTCCACGGGCAAATGTCCGTCCTCTGCGAAGCGGATGAGTGCGGCCCAACGTTTGAGGCTGTAATCCAGCGCCTTGGCTGGGGCCGATCCGTCGGGTACCTTGCGCCGCTGCAGCGTCATCCATTTGTGCAGGGCGTCCAGGACCGGCTTCGTTCTCTCCTGCCGGACTGCCAGACGCTGCTCGGCGCTGAGCTCCTTGACCTCACGCTCGATCTCGTAGATGCGGGCGAGCTGCTCCAACGCGCTCTGGGCAATCTGGCTCTGGTTGGCCGCGTGCAGATCGAAGAACTTGCGGCGCGCGTGCGCCAGGCAGCCCACCTCGGTGACGCCGGCAGTCAGAAGGGCCTTGTAGCCGCTGAAGTCATCGCACACCAGGCTGCCCTTCCAAGCGCCCAGGAAGGAGCGAGCGTGCTCGCCAGCGCGGCTCGCGCAGAAGTCATAGACCACCGCCCTCGCGTTCTCAAAGGCCCCGGTGGCATAGGTCCATAGGTAGGCCCGGTGTGTCTTGCCGGTGCCTGGTTTGAGCATGGCCACCGGCGTCTCATCGGCATGCAGCACGCGGTGCTGCAGCAGCTCCTTCCTCATTGCGTCCACCAGTGGCTGCAACTGCACGCCGCAAGAGCCGACCCATTGCGCCAGAGTGGAGCGCGGGATGGCCAGACCGGCTCGGCCGAAGATTGCTTCCTGGCGGTACAGCGGCAAGTGGTCGGCGTACTTGGCCACCAGCACTTGAGCCAGCAGCCCGGTGGTGGGGATGCCCTTGTCGATGACGTGAGGATCGACAGGGACTTGGGTGAGCGTCTCGCACTTCGCGCAAGCCCACTTACCCCGGATGTGGCGCTCAACTGTGAACACGCCGGGCACGTAGTCCAGCTTCTCGGCCACGTCCTCGCCGATGCGCTTCATCTGGCAGCCGCAGGCGCAGGTGGTGGACTCGGGCTCGTGGCGGATCTCGCGCCGCGGCAGGTTGGCTGGCAGGGGTGCGCGTTTGGGGACTTGCTTGTCTTGGCGGCCTGCCTGTTCTGTGGCCCTTGTGGAGAGGTGATAGTTGTTCTCGGAAACGATGCGGTCTGATAGCAGCCGCGCCAGCTTTGTCCCAAAGTAGAGATAGCTGTTGCGCGTGTCGCTATGCACGGCGTCCACGTTTGCAGCGCGGATGGTGCCGCTGCCAAGCTCATCCTTCCACGTATACCCTCCGGGGAGAAGGATTGGGCACGTCAGTGCGCAAGTACTCGACATCTACCGAACCAACTCTTTCACGCGCCACCTTCGTCCTATGGTGCTGGGTGCGCGATTGACGTGGCAACGTTAGGGCGAGGTATGCAACATCATCGCCGGGCATCTGGAAGCCTGACCCCGATCCTGGCGAGCTGGCGACGAAGAGCCGAATTTCAGGTAGCACGTCCGTGCTCTGTGCGTCTCGGCCTATATTAGCAGTGAGCAGCTGGCGCTCGCTGATGCCGTGAGGCGACAGCGAGATGCACCAAGGGATGAGAGTTGCCACAAAACCATTAACGAACAATGAACGAACACGAAAGCTCCGCTGGAGGCATCCTTGCGATGCTGCTTCCTCTCAAGGATCGTGTCGGGTTGATCCCGCTATCAGATCGCTTTGATTTCTCGCTAGCCCCTTTGTCTGAGGTCAGGACTGCGGACGAACATGTCTTGTTGGCAATCACTCCGTTGGAGGCTAGAGCGGCAGGCGATACGAAAGCAAGCGTTGCCTCACTAACGGTTCTCTATGGAGAGAACGGTTGGGGCAAGACGCGCTTGATGCTAGAAGCATGCAAGACGTTATCGAATGTGAAGGGCGAGCGACGTATCGCTCTGATCTTCGCATCGCGAGGGGTGTTGTACCTTGACCCCGGATCGATTCTAAAGAGACGCATCCGTGCCGTTTTCAACGGCCGGGAGCTTGACGTCAGAAGCGTCGGCCATGAATTCGGCGCAGTCTTCTACAGCACCTCGCCATTCGAGTCCGCCAAGCGGCGAGAGCTAAAGGCGGAAGGGTTCTTTGACGTCACCCCGAGCTTCTCGCCGTCAAATCCTTTCGAGGGGGGAGCACTGCTTCGGTCATTTGGGAACCTGCCTAAAGATTTTGAGTTCATCAAGATCGCCGAAGTCCGTATGAATCGGCGCGTCCCTTCTTTACGCTCAGTCCTAGAAAAGATCCTCCCATACCTGAAACACAAGAATTCCGAACTGCCCTACCTTCAGGATCAGCAAAGGCGATCTCTAGCGAGATTGGATCAGCTTCTCAATGAACGTGCGCAACGTGCCCTAGTGGTCGGACTACTGATTGCAATGCAAGGGGGAATTCGCAATGCGGCGGAAGTTTTGTTGCATCTGGCGGACAGGCTAAACCTGTTCGATGAACGGAACGGCAGTGCTCTGATCGATGAAGAAGTAAAGGAGAAAGTGACCGACGTGGTCATAGGCTTCCTTGCCACTAGTTTCAGCATGGGCGTCATGGACTTTCAAGATCCATTGACGCTCTTCCACTTCATCGATGTCGAGTTGCCTATGCTGATGGTCGGTCTTGGGCGGCAAACAAAGCTTGGTGAGCTAGCTGAACGATCCAACCACTTTTTAGATAGAGACTGGGACTACCTGCACCAACTCACTCGACTAGGTTTGGTCACATGGTCATTTCGCAATCTTAGTAGCGGACAAGTTGCATTCCTGATGCTTTTTTCATCATTGGCAAATGCAATGATGCGTCTGCAGGCGGGGCGCACAGCCTTCTTGTTCATAGACGAGGGCGAAATGTTCATGCACCCTGCTTGGCAAAGGCGCTACATCACAGACCTCCTGACGTTCCTTGGACAATATCCGGAAGTCTCCTCACGCTTGCATGTTGTCCTATCGACACATTCGCTCATTGTCGCCGCCGATGCGCCGCCAAATCGTCTATTTAACGTCAAAAGCGGTGAGATGGTGAATGGATTCGGATACGGACCGAAAGACATGCTCGACTACATCTACGGGGTGCGCGAGTTTCAAGGGGAGCACGCAGGTCGACTGATGGAGTCGCTGGTTGAGCACATTCGGAACAGAAAATCAGGATCGATGCGTGCGGAGGTGGCTCTTGAATTGGCTAGCAACATCGCTGACGATCGCCTTCGAAACTACCTGACCAACGAGCTGTCGCGCCGCGGCGAAGCGGGAGGCAACTTTGATTAACTTGAAGGCAATCACAGCTAGTGCAAAGACGAGTCACTTGAAACTACTGGAGAGTCGATTCAATGAGGCCCGGCCAAAAAAGGCTCTCGCTAAAAGCGCCAAGTACCCTCCGTATATCGACGACCTTCTCAAGTACCTCGGCGACAATCTGACGACGATTCTCACTGGCGCTCCGGAACAACTGACGGACGTTGTTCAGGTCGTCCGCACGCAGTTTGTGCACTTCCATTCGCAGGCGCAGCTCAGCCGTTCATCGAAGGCATGGAAGAGCAATCCCAAGGACGCGGCGGCCGTACTGCTTGTTGAGAAGTGCTTCGACTACGACACGTTCTCGAAGAAATCCGAGGCATGGGGCGCGTACCAGCTGGTGCAAGAGGTTGGCCTCCGGATCTGTCCGTATTGCCAGCTTCATCACGTGAACTACCACATGCCCGCCGGTAAGAAGACGTTTGCGCTTCGGCCGCCACTCGACCATTTCCTCCCGAAGTCAAACTATCCGTACCTCGCCGTTTCTCTCGGAAATCTTGTTCCTTGCTGCGGGCAATGCAATTCCGGGGTGAAGCTTGCCCTCGACCCGCTCGGCAAGGGTATTCGTCATCCTCGCTCCGCCTTGCCGAATGGCCGCATCAAGTTCAGCGCGCAGGGCTCAATCCCGGCGAAGATCGGTGGCAAGGTCGCAGATGTTCAGCTTGCGCTCCTGCCTCCGGATGTTGAAGCTCAAGCGCACATCGAGGCATTCAAGCTTGAGCAGAGATACGGGTGGTACGCGCGCGAGATCTTCGATCTGATGGAGAACTACAACCGATTCAAGGAGTACCCACTGGCGGTGCAAAAGGCTGTATGGCCAGCCGAGCTAGTCCTTGGCTTTGCGCCGGGCGCGGCTCCCGACAGAGCGCTAGGCCTTTGCCTTCTTGACGTATTTCGAGAACTGGAATCGGGGAAGGTCGTCTAGGGGCGCGGCGCAGAGTTCAAGTCTGCAGACACCCCAGTGGGCGGGCCGAGGGCGGCTTGGCCGAACGTCGGCTTCCTGGCCGGGAGCGGCCGGACAGAGCACTGCTCGCGACCGGCCGCAATCGGTGCTTATGGAGAGCTATCCATAAGCAGCGTTATGCACAGTGCTCAGTTATGTGCAGGTGTCCACCGCCGTCAGGCTGCAGGCCCCGTGAATGCAGGCGTTGCCGGCGTCAAAGGCGAGGATGCGGTGCACATAAGGTTTGATTTCCGACGATTCGAGACCGAAGTCCAACAGTCTTGTCACGCGATAGCCGCCGACGCAATGACTATGGCACACCGTCCCAAGCGAAATCGCCCGCTGTGACAGGTCCTACCCCGACAGGGGCCAATCAAATCCCCGAATTTGGAACGGCTCGTCGCACTCTGGAGATGAAGCTGCGGCGCGCATCCTCAGCAAGGATTTATCGCATTCGGCGCCTTCGAGCATGACGAAACTATGGACAGCTTCGTAGCGCTGGCGCGTGCCCCGCACGAGGGAAATCTCGCAAGAGCACCCGCTGGGCTACTCATAATCGAACGCTGTACATAACGCTGCAAAGGAGTCCTTGCAGCTCAACGCGAGCCATTGCATCCGCCACCCTCAAAACGGCGCAGGCGACCCCTCAACCTCCACAGGCCCCGACCCCTCATAAATCACCTCCTCCGAGTGTTTGATCGTCACCCGCCAGGTCTCCCCCTCCTGCATGACGGCATACGCTTCCGGCTCAAGCGGCAATATCGTCTCGGTCGGAATCACCCCTTCAATCTTCCAGGGTGGCGTACACAGCAAGGTGGGATAGTTCCAGGGGGAGGTTGTAGTCATGGTGTCGCCTCGATCCGAACAGGCCCAGGCCCGCGGTACATCAAGAACTCGTGGTTGAGCATCACCACCCAGTCGCTACCGTCTTGCGTGACGGTGTAGTTGTCGGGGCAACCCCTTGAGTGGAATACGTCTATTCCGACCAGGAATCGTGCACGGCCAGATCAATACAGACAAGTCGGGCCTTCGAGAGTTGGGCATGGCTGCGAGCATTTCTGCAGGCTGATCCAGCACGAGCTGCTCAGCGCGTGAGCCCTCAACCGGAGTGGCCTCCGGATGCTGCTTGCGAATGGACTCTTCGGTGGCAATGTGCCGGGTGTTGAACCACTTGCCCGCTGAAGACTTGACCCGCCAGCGGTAGTGGATCTCGATCTTCATCCCAGCCGTACTTCAAAGTACGCCCCATCCCCTTCCCCCAGATCCCTGAACCCCGCCTGCTTGGCGGCAGTGCTGGCCTTGCCCCAGGCTTTGAGCAAGGTGAGATCTCCGGAAGACACCACCTCAGGGGGCGACTCTTCCAAGTTGTTCAGCGTGTCCAGGGCCGCTGCCACTTGTTCAGGGCCGCCCAGTTGCTTTTCCAATGCCTTGGCGTAGCGAGTCTCGGCCGCAATGCGCTCTTTGGCTGGCAGTTCTTCGGGGTAGTCGCGCAGGGTGACGGTGTAGGTGGACTCGATGGTTTCCATGAGGCTTCTCCGGGGGTGTTGGTGTACTGGATGAATATAAGGGGTATCTATTTAGCTCCAGTGACGTCAAAATAACTGGATGGAAACCCAGATGCTAACGCCAACTCCTGGACAGGACTACCCCCGCACCTGGAACGAATTTCTTGACTGGTTTGCCACCGAAGAGGCC
>NZ_JAPUDY010000031.1 GCF_027492855.1 Acidovorax sp. | reverse complement strand
CCGCTGGCATTGGCCGCACCGCGCCCGAGCTGCAGTGGGACCTGAACTACCTGCTGAAATTGTGGAACGCCATCGACGGCGCCGCCAAGGGCGGCAAGGGCGCCTTCCTGATTTATCAGGAGTCGAGCCTGGTCATCCGCGCCATTCGCGACTACTTCAACAACGACATCGGTGACATCCTCATCGATACCGACGACATCTACGAACAGGCGCAGCAGTTCATGGCGCACGTCATGCCTGAGCATGCCGCCCGCGTGAAGCGCTACCGCGACGACGCCGCCCTGTTCAGCCGCTTCCAGATCGAGCACCAGATCGAATCGGCCTACGCCCGCACCGTGCAACTGCCCTCGGGCGGCGCCATCGTGATCGACCACACCGAAGCGCTGGTCAGCGTGGACGTGAACTCGGCCCGCGCCATCAAGGGCGGCGACATCGAGGAAACCGCCACCCGCACCAACCTGGAAGCCGCCGACGAAGTGGCCCGCCAGATGCGCCTGCGCGACCTGGGCGGCCTGATCGTGATCGACTTCATCGACATGGAGGAGAGCAAGAACCGCCGCGAAGTCGAAAACCGCCTGCGCGACGCGCTGCGCCAGGACCGCGCCCGCGTGCAGTTCGGCACCATCAGCAAGTTCGGCCTCATGGAAATGAGCCGCCAGCGCCTGAAGCCCGCCCTCTCCGAAGGCTCGTCCATCCCCTGCCCCCGCTGCGGCGGCTCGGGCCACATCCGCGACACCGAATCCTCGGCGCTGCAGATCCTGCGCATCATTCAAGAAGAGTCGATGAAGGACAACACAGCCGCCGTGCACTGCCAGGTGCCGGTGGAAGTGGCCTCGTTCCTGCTCAACGAAAAGCGCACCGAGATCGCCAAGATCGAGCTCAAGCAGCGCGTGGCCGTGTTGATGGTTCCCAACAAGACGCTGGAAACCCCCAACTACCGCCTGGAGCGCCTGAAGCACGACGACCCACGCCTGGACCACATCGAAGCCAGCTACAAACTTGCTGAAGAAGTGGAAGACCCCACGGCCGTGACGCGCCGCTCGCAAGAGCCCACCAACAACCAAACGCCCGTGATCAAGGGTGTGCTGCCTGATGCACCCGCCCCCGTGGCCGAGCCCCGTCCCGAAGGCGCGGCCCGCCCCGCCCGTGGCGGCCAGCGGACCCAGGCTGGCGCGGCAGCGCCCGTCCCCGTGGCCGCACCGGTCCCCACACCCGCAGCAGCGCCCCAGGAGCAAGGTTTCTTCGCCTGGCTCAAGAGCCTGTTCGGCTTTGGCGATGCCCCAGCGGCAGCCTCCGCCCCGGTGGCGGCACCCGCCCCCGCCGCCGCGCCTGAAACCACCGGCCGCAGCGAACCCCGCCGCGATGGCCGCAACAACGGCGAAGGCCGTGGCCGCCGCAGTGGTGGTGGTGCTGGCCGCGATGGCAACCGCGAAGGAGGCCGTGATGGTGGCAACCGCGAAGGCACCGGCGAAGGCCGTGGCCGCCGTGGCGAGCGTTCGGCCGAAGGCCGTGCACCGCGCGACGCCGATCGCCGCCCCGAAGGCGAAGGCCGCGAGCCCCGCGAAGGCGGCCGCAATGGACGTGAAGGTGGACGCGACGGTGGCCGTGGCCGCCGTGACGCTGAGCCGCGCAACCAGAACGCCAGCCTGAACGGTGACAACAACAACACCGCCAACACCGCGCAGGTGGAAGGCCCGAACGTTGGCACCGGCGCAGAAGGCACATCCGGCCAGCCCCAGCAGCCCCGTGGCGAACGTGGCCCCCGCCGCGAACGTGGTGACCGCGGTGATCGCGGCAACCGTGGTGAGCGTGGCGAGCGCACACCGCGCACGGCAGAAGCACAGGAAGCCGCAGCACCCACTGCCGTTCCAGGCGACTTTGTGGACACCGCGCCCCTGGCCTCGCTGCCCGATCTGGACCTGACCGGCAACGAAGCCCCCGCCAACGGCAACGGTGCCGCAGCCGAAGAGCAGCGCCGCGAGCGCCGCTCCCGCGACCGCTACGGCCGTGACCGCCGCGAGCGCGGCGAGCGTGGCCCACGCGACGGCAATGGCAACAGCGCCGAAGCCGCCGCACCGGCCATGCTGCTCGACCAGGACCTCACCCAAGCCGCGCCAGCCGCAGCGCAGGACGAAGAAGCACCGCGCCGCAGCTACTTCAGCGCAGCCGCTGCAGCACCTGCCGAACCCGCCGCAGCACCCGTGGCAGTGGAAGCCGCCGCACCGGTGCCCGCACCTGTTGTCGCAGCCCCAGTGGCCACGGCAGCCCCTGTAGCCGCCCCCGTGGCAGCAGTGGTCCCCGCCCCCGCCGTCGCCGCGCCGGTTGCAGCCGCCCCAGCCCCTGCTGTGGCAGCCCCGGCGCCCACCGGCCTGCCACGCGTACAGGCGTTCACGCTGCCCATCGACGAGCTGCAGCAAGTGGCTGTCTCGTCAGGCCTGCAGTGGGTGAACTCCGACGCGGACAAAATTGCAGCCGTGCAGGCCGCGATTGCCGCCGAGCCCAAGCCCATCCGCGTGCCGCGCGAGCGCCCTCCGGTCGTGGTGGTGGACGAAGGCCCGCTGGTGCTGGTGGAAACCCGCCGCGACCTCTCGGCCATGACCTTGCCGTTTGAGCAGGAGTCCGCGCGCTAACGCGTCGCTGCCCAGCCCATCCACAGGCCCCGCTGGGGCCTGTGGTCATTTAAGAACCTGTTCAATGTCTTTTTGGAGATCGCATTGAAGTGCAATCGGAATGAGTGGATGCTGCGGATGCGCCGCATGGGCTTGTGCCCATGCAAGCAGCCGGGGCGTCCAATCACCCGATTTCACTCCAACCCTTCGGGCAAGTGCCTTGCCGGGCGGTCTGCGGCGTTACGGTGCTTGCCAATAGCCAAGCTATTGGCTGCACACCGCGCCTTGCATCCCATCCCGGCAAGGCACTTGTGCGACTCCAAAAAGACATTGAACAGGTTCTAAGAACGTGCTTACGATCTTTTTGGGGTCCCAAAAACATGCTGTTCCTGCTGTCTCCCGCCAAATCGCTCGACTACGAAACGCCCCTGCCCGAGGGCCTGCCGCACACCACGCCGCAGTTCGTGCCGCAATCCACGGCCCTTATCGAAGTGCTGCGCACACAGTCGCCACAGCAGATCGCCTCGCTGATGGAGCTGAGCGACAAGCTCGCGGCCCTGAACGTGGCGCGCTACGCGGCCTGGCGCCCGCGCTTCACGGCCGCCAACTCGCGCCAGGCGCTGCTGGCCTTCAACGGCGACGTGTACGAGGGGCTGAATGCCCACACCCTCGCCGCGGACGACCTCGGCTGGGCACAGAGCCATGTGGCCATCCTGAGCGGCCTGTATGGCGTGCTGCGGCCGCTGGACCGCATGCAGCCCTATCGCCTGGAGATGGGCACGCGCCTGGCCACCGGTGCGGGCAGCAACCTGTACCAGTTCTGGGGCAGCCAGATCGCCGAGCACCTCAACACCCGGCTGCGGGCCGACACCACGCCCGTGGTGGTCAACCTCGCGTCGCAGGAATACTTCAAGGCCGTGGACCGCAAGGCGCTCAAGGCGCGCATCATCGAATGCGTGTTCGAGGACTGGAAAGGCGGCGGCTACAAAATCATCAGCTTTTATGCCAAGCGCGCACGGGGCATGATGGCGCGCTATGCCATCACCCACCGCATCGCCACGCCGCACCAGCTCGAAGGGTTTGATCTGGACGGCTATGCCTTCGTCCCGGCATCATCCGAGCCGGAGCGCCTGGTGTTCCGGCGCAAGATGGCACCCAATGCCTAGTTCCGTTTGAAAGAAACCCAGCAACCGTTGAAGGACCGCCATGACATCGCGTTCTGACCAGCACCCGGACAGCACCACAGCAACCACCCAGCACGCCAGCGCCGCACGGCAGGCCATCACGCCCGAGCTGCGCCGCTGGATCATCGAGCAGGCCCAGGCCGGCCACACAGCGCCCGTGGTGCTGCAGTCCATGCGCGACGCGGGCTGGGACGAAGACGTGGCCGCCGATGCGCTCGAAGTCACGCTGCAGGACCACCTGAACGAGCTGGCCGTGCAGCAGGGCCTGCCCGCCGCCCTGCCCGTGCCCGAACCGCAGCTGGACGACTCCCCCGCCCAGGTGGATTGCGGCGACCGCGTGGTCAGCGTGCTGCTGGCCATGGCCCAGCCGCGCATCGTGGTGTTCGGCAACCTGCTCTCGCCCGAGGAATGCGACGCCCTGATCGCTGCCGCCGAGCCGCGCCTGGCGCGCTCGCTCACCGTGGCCACCCAAACGGGCGGCGAAGAGATCAACGCCGACCGCACCAGCGACGGCATGTTCTTCCAGCGGGGCGAAAGCCCGCTGATTCAGCGCATCGAAGAGCGCGTCGCGCGCCTGCTGAACTGGCCCATCGAGAACGGCGAAGGCCTGCAGGTGCTGCACTACCGCCCCGGCGCCGAGTACAAGCCGCACTATGACTACTTCGACCCTGCCGAACCTGGCACCGCCACCATCGTCAAGCGCGGCGGGCAGCGCGTAGGCACGCTGGTGATGTACCTCAACACGCCCGAAAAAGGCGGCGGCACCACCTTCCCCGACGTGCATGTCGAGGTCAGCCCACAGCGCGGCAACGCCGTGTTCTTCAGCTACGAGCGTCCCCACACCTCCACCCGCACCCTGCACGACGGAGCCCCGGTGGTCGCCGGCGAGAAGTGGATCGCCACCAAGTGGATGCGCGAGCGGGAATTCAAATAAAAACAGGCTCTAGCGCTTATTCAACAAGCGCCAATAGCTATAAAAATAATAGCAAATTACTTTCGCACCGCACGAACAGCATGAACATGAACAACACGCCAGAACAATCCCAACTCGGCAAGGCATCGGCCTATGTCGATCAGTACGACGCGTCGCTGCTGTTCCCCATCCCCCGCGCGGGCAAACGGGCCGAGATCGGCATCACGGGCGCGGCGCCCTTCTTTGGGGCCGACCTGTGGACGGCGTTCGAGCTGTCGTGGCTCAACCTGCGCGGCAAGCCGCAGGTGGCGCTGGCGCACATCACCGTGCCCTGCGAAACGCCGAACATCGTCGAGAGCAAGTCGTTCAAGCTCTACCTCAACAGCTTCAACAACACGCGTTTTGCCGACATGGCCGAGGTGCAGGCCCGCATCCGTGCCGACATCAGCGAGGCCGCGTGGCGCGGCGCCGAACACCCGGCCACCGTGGGCGTGAAGCTCATCGCACCCGAGCTGTTCGACCAGGAGCCCGTGCACGAACTCGATGGCCTGAGCCTGGACCGCCTGGACGTGGAATGCACGCAGTACCAACCCGCGCCCGAGCTGCTGACGGCGGAATTTGGCGAAGCCCCCGTGACCGAAACCCTCACCAGCAACCTGCTCAAAAGCAATTGCCTGGTGACCGGCCAGCCCGACTGGGGCAGCGTGCAGATCAGCTACAGCGGCCCGCAGATCAACCAGGAAGGCCTGCTGCAGTACCTGGTGAGCTTTCGCAACCACAACGAGTTCCATGAGCAGTGCGTGGAACGCATCTTCATGGACATCTGGGCGCGCTGCAAACCCATCAAGCTCACGGTGTATGCACGCTACACGCGCCGGGGCGGCCTCGATATCAACCCGCTGCGCACCAGCCACCCACAGGGCCTGCCGCGCAATGTGCGCACGGCCCGGCAATAAACCTCAATCCACATTGATCCAGTCGCAGCGCAAGGTGTGGCGCAGGTGCGCACGCGTGCGCCAGGTCACGTACAGGCTGGGCACAAAAATGCCGAGCAGGCACACCGGTGCGGTCCACGGCTCGCCAAAGGCGCAGATGGGAAACCAGCCCACCCAGCCCATGAGCCAGAGCGTCAGTATTGCGTCCCACAGGTGGTATTCCACCGGGTGTTCAACCCTGTGCGCGACATGCCATTGCTTGATGCGTTGCAGCTCGTGAAGCGTCATGGAAATCTCCCGGAAGACGGGAAATTCAATGTAAGCTTAACGTAAGAATTCGTCAACAAGCCAATACGCGGGGCGGGGCTGCAGGTGTGGTTCTTTCAAGAAAAATGCCTGGCTGGCGACTTGCCTCAGGCTTCACATCCGTTCGGGGCAAGCCCTGGCTTCGACTGGCTCAGCCCGAACGGATGGTGGGGTGCCTGAGGTACGTAGCCAGTCATGAAAATGCGGCCTACCGCTTATTCATCAATCAGCAATAGCTATTATTTTTATAGCACATCAATTCAGCATCCGAAACACCTGCACCGCACGGATCAAGGTCTTGGTGCGGTCGCTCAGCAGCTCCACCGCCTCGGCCGTCCGGTCCACCATGTTGGCGTTTTGCTGCGTCACGTTGTCAAGCCGGTTCACCGCCTCGTTGACCTGGGCGATGCCGATCGACTGCTCGCCCGTGGCGTTGGTGATCTGGCCCATCAGGCTCGTCACCTCGCGCACCGAACGTTCCACCTGGGCGATGGTTTCCAGCGCCTGGGCTGCGTAGTCGGCGCCCGAATCCACCTGCTCGGTCGAGCGCTTGATCAGCTCGCGGATCTCGTGCGCGGCCGTGGCGCTGCGCTGGGCCAGCGCGCGCACCTCGGATGCCACCACGGCAAAACCGCGCCCCTGCTCACCAGCGCGCGCGGCCTCCACGGCGGCGTTGAGGGCGAGGATATTGGTCTGGAAGGCAATGCCCTCGATGATCCCGATGATGTCGGCCATGCGCCGCGACGAGCCCGAGATGGCCTGCATCGCCTCGTTGGCATGCTCCACCGCAGTGCGACCCCGCTGCGCAATGTCGCTGCTGCCCTTGCTCTGCACCGCGATGTCGCGTGCGGCATCGGCCGTCTGGCGCACGGTGCTGGCCAGTTGCTCCATCGAAGCGGCGGTTTCCTCCAGGCTGCTGGCCTGGTCCTCCGTGCGGCTGGCCAGGTCGTTCGCGCCCGCCGAGATGTCGCTGCTGGCACGGCTGAAGGCACTCACCTCGGCGCGCACATCCCCGATCACCGCACGCAGGTTGACCTGCACCTGCCAAATGTTACGCACCAGTGCACCCAGCACATGCGGGTGGCGCTTGGGCATCTCTGCCTTGAGGTTGCAGGCCGCCAGCGCCCCGGCAAACGACTCCAGATCGTTCAGCACACTCGCCACATTGGCATGGAACCATGCCAAGAGCCCAGCGCCCCCCAACAGCCACAGGCCCGCCTGGACCCAAGGCCCCCAGGCGCCGCCCCAGCCCAACAACGCGGGCACAAACCCCAGCGCCATGACCAGGCACAGCCCCAGGCCGAACCGCTGGGTCAGCGTAAGCCGGTGGATCCGGCCGGGCAGATCACGCAAACCGATGGCGCGCACATGGCCCGCATGCAGCCGGAAGGTATGGCGGCCCGAGCGCCGCTCCTGCGCCACCTTGGCATACAACGCCTCGGCGGCCTCGATCTGCTCGCGCCGGGGCTTGAAGCGCACCGACATGTAGCCCACGGGCTTGCCGCCATCAAGGATGGGGGTGACGTTGGCCTCCACCCAGTAATGGTCGCCATTGGCGCGCCGGTTCTTAACGATGCCCGACCAGGGCCGCCCGCGGCCGATGGTGGCCCACAGGTCCTTGAACGCCTCGGGCGGCATATCGGGATGGCGGATCAGGTTGTGCGGCTGCCCCATCAGCTCGTCGTAGGTGTAGCCGCTGACCTGGGCGAACGCCGTATTGCAATGGGTGATACGCCCTTGCGCATCGGTGGTGGAAACGAGCAGTTGGTCGTCCGGAAAAACGTACTCTCGCTGAGTGACGGGGAGGTTCGATCGCATGGGGTCCTCAACAGATAGAAGGTAGCCCCCTGGTAGCGCCGAGGGCTGCTACCGTGAAAATTACCAGAACCCCGCCAGGGCGATGGGGCGACAACAAGCGCACTTGATCGGCATCAAGAAACCGGCAGTCAAGCCCTAGCGAAAACCATATGTTTCAGAATGTATTGACGATCCAGGGAATCTCTGAACGAATCGCCGCGCCGTGTGCATCTGCGGCCTCGGGCGGTCTGCCGCGCACACTTACCGCTCGATTCGTGCAGAGGTTCCCTAGAAAAGCTGCCCATTGACCGCCTGCTTGCGCGCACTGGCACGTGCGCCTGCGCGCGCTGGCATTGCTGGCACTTCCTCCTGCCGCACCAGGGCGCTGGCGCGCACGCCCAGCAGGCGCAGCCGCTTGTCCAGCGGCACGCGCTTAAGGCATTGCCCGGCCAGTTGGCGGATGGTGGCGCCATCGGCCGTGTAGGTGCTGGCAGACTGGTCGCGCGTGGCGATCTTGAAGTCGTCGTAGCGCAGCTTGATACCAACGGTGCGCGCCACATAGCCCTTGCGCTGCAAGTCTTCGGCCAGGCGCATGCACAGGTCGGTGAAGATAGCGCCCAATTCCGCCTTGTCGCGCACTGCGTGCAGGTCGCGGTCAAACGTGGTCTCGCGGCTTATGCTCACGGGCTCGCTCTCGGTCACCACCGGGCTGTCGTCACGGCCCCAGGCCACGCGATGCATCCACGCGCCGGTGGATTTGCCAAAGTGGCCGATGAGCCACTGCGCATCCTGCGCCGCCAGCTGGCCGATGGTCTCTATGCCCAGCCCCGCCAGCTTCTCGCCTGCCTTGGGGCCGATGCCGTTGACCTTGCGCACATGCAGCGGCCAGATTTTTGCCTGCAGGTCCGCCTCATGGATGATGGAAATACCGTTGGGTTTGTTGAACTCGCTCGCCATCTTGGCCAGCAGCCGGTTGGGTGCCACGCCGATGGAACAGGTCAGCCCCGTCACATCGAAGATGCTTTTCTGAATCAGCCGCGCCAGCACCCGGCCCCCTTCACGCTGGCCGCCAGGCACGTCGGTGAAGTCGATATACACCTCGTCCACGCCCCGGTCTTGCATGACGGGCGCAATGTCGGTGATGGTGCTTTTGAACAGACGCGAGAAGCGGCGCACCTCGTCAAAATCCACCGGCAGCACGATGGCCTGGGGGCACAGTTTGGCCGCCTTCATCATGCCCATGGCCGAGCCCACGCCAAACTGGCGCGCGGGGTAGGTGGCGGTGGTGATCACGCCCCGTCCTACGTAGTCCTTGAGCAGCGGGAAAGCCTCCACCGGTATGAAACGCCGCTCGCGCTCGCCCAGGCCGTCCGGGCTCTGGAGCAGCAACTCATCCACCTTGCGGCGCCCGCCGCCAATCACCACAGGCAAGCCCTTGAGCTGCGGGTAGCGCAGCAGCTCCACGGATGCAAAAAAAGCGTCCATGTCGAGGTGGGCAATGCGGCGCAGGCGGCCCTCGGGCTGAGCCGGGGCGTTCAGATCGTCTGCAGGGGTATCAGGGGCTAAATCGGTCACGCCCGATATTGTGCGCGGCGGGGCGATTCGTGCAGAGGCTCCCTGGTCGTCACTGCTTCGCCAACGCCGCGTTGCGGATCCCCTGCAGCGTTCCCGTGGGCGTGATCGCCTCGGGGTCGATCAGGCAGTGCAACACGCTGGGCAGGCCGCTGGCACGTGCGCGCGCCAGGGCGGGGGCAAAGTCTTCGGTCCGCTCCACACGCTCGCCGTGGCCGCCAAAAGCCTGAGCGTAGGCCTTGAAATCGGGGTTCTTCAGTTGCGTGCCGCTGATGCGGCCGGGGTATTCGCGCTCCTGGTGCATGCGGATGGTGCCGTACATGGCGTTGTCCAGCAGCACCACGATGATGGGCAGGCCGTACTGCACGGCGGTGGCGAACTCTTGCCCGTGCATCAAAAAGTCGCCGTCGCCTGCAAACACCACCACCTCGCGCTGCGGCCACAGCCGCTTGCCACCTACACCGGCAGGCAGGCCATAGCCCATCGAGCCGCTGGTGGGCGCCAACTGGCTGGCGTAGGTGGTAAAGGGCCAGAAGCGATGTACCCAGGTGGCGAAGTTGCCTGCTCCGTTGCAAAAGATGGTGTCGGCCGGCAGCACGGCCTTGAGGTGCTGCATCACCTCGCCCATCTGCAGCGTGCCGGGGATGCGAATGGGCGCCGGGTCGCTCCAGGCCAGATATTCGGCATGGGCGGCTTCGGTGTGGGCTTTCCAGGGCACGGCGACCGTGGGGCGCACCGCATTCAGCGCTGCGGTGAATGCCTGCGGCGTGGCGTGGATGGCCTGCGTGGGGCGATAGAGCTTGCCCAATTCATCCGCATCGGCATGCACATGCACCAAGGGCTGCGCGGGCGTGGGGATGCCAAACAGCTCATAGCCTTGCGACGGCACTTCGGACAATCGCCCGCCCACCACCAGCACCAGGTCTGACGCCTTGATGCGCGCCAGCAGCTTGGGGTTGACGCCCAGGCCCAGGTCGCCGCCGTAGCAGGCGTGTGTGGCCGGGAACAACATCTGCCGACGGAACGAGCAGTACACGGGGATGGACCAGGCTTCTGCAAACGCCGTGAACTCACGCACTGCCTGCTCAGACCAGCGGCTGCCACCCAGTATTGCCACAGGGCTCTTGGCGGCTTGCAGGCGCTCGCTCAGTTCCGCCATCTGCGCGGCGCCGGGATGTGTTTCGGTGATCTGGTAGGACAGCGCGTCGGCCACCGTGGCAGCTTCGGTCAGCATGTCTTCCGGCAGCGCCACCACCACAGGGCCAGGGCGGCCCGAGGTGGCCACATGGAAGGCGCGCGAGATCAGCTCAGGCACACGCGCCGGGTCATCAATCTGCACCACCCACTTGGCCATGGTGCCGAACACGGCGCTGTAGTCCAGCTCCTGAAACGCCTCACGCCCCATCGCCCCGCGCGCCACCTGGCCCACAAAAAGGATCATGGGCGTGGAATCCTGGTGCGCGATGTGCACGCCCGCAGACGCATTGGTGGCGCCCGGCCCGCGCGTCACAAAACAGACGCCCGGTTGGCCGGTGAGCTTGCCCTGCGCCTCGGCCATCATGGCCGCGCCGCCCTCCTGGCGGCACACGGTGACGGCAATGTCGGCATCGTGCAGAGCATCCAGCACGGCCAGATAACTTTCGCCAGGCACACAAAACAGTTGCTTCACACCATGGGTGATGAGCTGCTGGACCAGGATCTGGCCGCCGGTGCGGCTAACGGCGTTGCGGGGGGTGGAAGGCGTTGTCATGTCAGTTATGCGGAACAAGAGAAGTCACAAAGAGAAATACCAGCTACATCAGGCCTCGGTCTCATTATTCACAGCCCTCCGCCCTCCATCCGACGGGGCTGGATGGCAATCCAACCGCTCGGGCAGCGCTTGCTTGCTCGCGCCAGGGCTTGCAAACGCAAAGGCGACTCGGTTCTGGGCGTGCATTCAGATCACGTTCTTTTCAAGCAGCGGCTGGTTGCGCGCAATGCGCTCGATGGACAGGGGCGACAAATCCAGGCTCTGGTAGCGCCCCGTCAGCATCCACTCCGCCAGGCCACGCCCCACAGCCGGGCACTGCTGCAGGCCATGGCCCGAAAAGCCGTTGGCAAACACCAGGTTGTCGGAGGCCCCATGCAGGCCGACGATGGCGTTGTGGTCAAAAGTATTCATCTCGTAGTAGCCCGCCCAGGCGCCTTGCATGCGCAACGCTTCAAAGCCCGGAATGCGCTCGGCCAAGGTGGGCCAGACGTGGTTCTCAAAGGCGTCGTATTCAGGCTCTAGCGGTGCAAAGTCGGCGTCGTTGTCCGCTGCGGGTGCAAAGCCGCAGATAAAGCCCTTGCCCTCGGGGCGCAGCCAGATGCCGCTGGTGTCAATGAGCAGTGGGCAGCCCGGCAGCGCCGCAGGGCTGGCGAGGTGAAACACCGTGCGGCGCTTGCCCGTCACGGGCAGGTCAATGCCCGCCCAGCTTGCGATGGCAGCAGCCCACGGGCCGCCTGCGTTCACGGCATAGCGGCAGGGCAGCATGTCGCCGCTTTTCAAGCGCACCGCATTCACATGCAATACACCATCACTGCGGACCACATCCAGGCCGACCGCTTCATCGGCCACATAGCGCACACCCTGGCTCTGCGCCTTCTTGCGCAGTGCCGTCAGCAGCAGATAGCCATCAAACCAGCCCTCGCCCGACAGGCCCAGCGAGCCCAGCACCACGTCCTGCAGCGCGAGCCACGGAAAACGCTCGGCCAATTGCTGCGGGCTGAGCAGTGCCACATCGGCGCCGTACTGCCGCTGCAGCGCATGGTTCTCGCGCAGCGTGGCCTCGCCCGCCTGGGTGGCCAGATACAGGTAGCCGCCCTCGTGCAGGCCAATGTCGGGCACATCGCCGTGGCAGGCCAGCAGCGCGCCCAAATTGCGCAGAAAGCCGATGCCATAGGCTGAGATCTGGATATTGATGTCGGTAGAAAACTGCTGGCGGATCGAGCTGGCCGACAGCGCCGACGAGGCGCGCGCGTAAGTCGGGTCGCGCTCGACCACCACCACCGCGCAGCCCGGCTGCTGCAAAGTGAGGAAATACGCAATGGCGCTGCCAATGACGCCGCCGCCGACGATGACGATAGGCGAGGGCTCAGAGGTCATTCAAAGATCTCGCGGTGCACCGGCCCTTCGACCGGCTCAGTGCGAACGGGTTTGGAGCACACGCCTCGCCTTGCCCCACCCGTTCGGGCTGAGCCTGTCGAAGCCAGGGCGTACCGCATGCTGTCCCCAGCCAGGTCACACATCAAACGTCACGCCCTGCGCCAACGGCAGTGCAGTGGAGTAGTTGATGGTGTTGGTGGCGCGGCGCATGTAGGCCTTCCAGCTGTCAGACCCCGCCTCGCGCCCGCCACCGGTTTCCTTCTCGCCACCAAACGCGCCGCCAATCTCGGCGCCGCTGGGGCCAATGTTGACGTTGGCAATGCCGCAGTCCGAACCAGCGGCCGACATGAACAACTCGGCCTCGCGCACATTGAGCGTGAAGATCGACGACGACAGGCCCGCGCCCACGGCGTTGTTCATGGCGATGGCTTCGTCGATGGTGCTGTAGCGCACCACGTACAGGATGGGCGCAAAGGTTTCGTGCAGCGCGGGGCCTTCGTGTTGTTGCAGCTCCACCAGCGCGGGGCGCACGTAATACGCATCCGCACCACCCACGCCATCCACACGGCCACCGCCATGCACCGTGGCGCCCAGCGCGCGGCTTTGCTCCAGCGCTTTTTGCATGCCGTCAAACGCCGGGCGGTCGATCAGCGGCCCCACCAGCGTGCCAGCGGTGCGCGGGTCACCCACCTGCACGTTGGCATACACCTTGGCCAGCTGGGGCACCAGCTGGCCGTAAATGCTGTCGTGCACAAACAGGCGGCGCAGCGTGGTGCAGCGCTGGCCCGCAGTGCCCATGGCGGCAAACGCGATGCCGCGCAGTGCCAGGTCCAAATCAGCCGTGGGGGCCACGATGGCAGCGTTATTGCCACCCAGCTCCAGAATGCCGCGCGCAAAACGCGCCGCCAGGCGCGGGCCCACAGCACGGCCCATGGCGGTGGAGCCCGTGGCCGACAACACGGGCACGCGGGCGTCGTCCACCAGCACCTCGCCAATGTCGCGCTGGCCGATGATCAGCTCCAGCAGACCCTCGGGCGCGTCGCTGCCAAAGCGGGTGATGGCGCGCTGCGCGATGGCATGCGTGGCCAGCGCCGTGAGCGGGGTTTTCTCCGACGGTTTCCACACCACCGAATCACCACACACCAGCGCCAGCGCCGCGTTCCACGACCACACGGCCACCGGGAAGTTGAAGGCAGAGATCACACCGCATACGCCCAGCGGGTGCCAGGTTTCCATCATGCGGTGGCCGGGGCGCTCGGTGGCAATCGTCAGGCCATACAGCTGGCGCGACAGGCCCACGGCAAAGTCGCAGATGTCGATCATCTCCTGCACCTCGCCCAGCCCTTCGGACGGAATCTTGCCCGCCTCGATGGTCACCAACAGGCCCAGGTCGGCCTTGGCCGCACGCAACTCTTCACCCAGCAAGCGCACCAGCTCGCCCCGGCGCGGTGCGGGCACATTGCGCCACGCCAAAAAGGCCGCATGCGCACGGCCAATGGCGGCGGTGGCATCGGCCGGGCTGTGCTGCGGCACCTGGGCCAGCACCTCGCCCGTGATGGGCGAGCGCGCCGCCAGCGCGCCGCCGGTGTACGCCACGCGGGGCACACCCAGGCGTTGCAACAGTTGATCGACTTCGGGCACAAGGGGAATGGCGGCAAAGGTGGCAGACATGGCAGCTCGCAAGGGTGGATGGAGGCAGAGAAAAGCAAACAGCGTGGGAGAACACACGCAATGAATGCGCCAATATCCGCCAATCGGGCCGCGCTGGATAGCGAAAAAATGGAACCACTTGATCACAAATCAGAATGAAGTGCCTGAAAATACCAGGACTACCACCCAGACCAAAAGCGCGGCAGGGGCCTAAAAGACTCAATTTTTGGCATCAACCATCATTCCACCAATGCATAACCTGGCATGACCCTGCTGCGCCGCACCTTCCTGCCCTCCACCACCGACCTGCTGGCCTTTGAAGCCGCCGCCCGCCACCAGAGCGTGTCGCGCGCGGCCGAGGAGCTGCACCTCACGCAAAGCGCGGTGTCGCGCCAGATCCGGCAGCTTGAGGAACAACTGGGCACCGCCCTCTTCCACCGCGTGCGCCAGCGTGTGGTGCTGACGGACGCGGGCCGCATCTACGCCACCGACGTGTTGGCCGTGCTGCAGCAGCTGTCGGCCAGCACCCAAAAGGCCATGGCATTTGCCAGCACCGACGGCCTGCTCAACCTGGCCGTGCTGCCCACGCTGGGCACCCGTTGGCTCATTCCACGCCTGGGTGGCTTCATGGCGCTGCACCCCGAGGCCATGGTCAACTTCTCGGCCCGCACCGAGCCCTTTGACTTTGCAGGCACGCCATTCGACGCCGCCATCCACTTCGGCGCGCCGCACTGGGCAGGCGCCGTGTGCGAATACCTGATGCACGAAGAAACCGTGCCCGTGTGCAGCCCCACCTACCGTGACCGCCACAACATCCGCACCCCACAAGACCTGGCCCGCGTGGTGCTGCTGCAGCAAAGCACCCGCCCCACCCAATGGGCCGAATGGTTCGAGCTGGTAGGCGCCCCCACGGCGCTGGCCCTGCGCGGCCCCCAGTCCGAACACTTCGCCATGATCGCCCAGGCCGCCGTCTCCCACCTGGGCGCGGCACTGCTGCCGCGTTTTTTGATCGAGCAGGAACTGGCTGCCGGGAGTTTGGTGGAGCTGTCAGACCAGGTGCTGACGAGCACCGATGCGTATTACCTGGTGTACCCGGAGGTGCGGGCGCAGACGCCGTTGGTGAAGGCGTTCAGGGATTGGGTGGTGGGGGAGTGTGCGGGACAGACACCCGCCGTGCCCAGTCATTGCCAAATCCGATAGGGCCAGAAACCTTCATCGTGTTCTATGCGGTCCCAAAGCTCCTGGGGCGAGCAACCCGTGATGCGCCGCGAAACTCTGCACAAGTGCGACTGATCTGAATAGCCGGCGTCCAAGGCCAGTGCAGACCATGCAGGGCGCCGGGCATCTTCAGATGCCATCATCTCGAAGAACGCCCGTTCGGCACGTCCAAAGCCTTTCAGCTCACGCAGCGGCTGTCCTGCCCACCGCCGAATTCGGCGCTCCACCTGGCGCAGGCTTCGCCCCGTTTGCGACAAGGCGGCACGCAACGCAAGCCCCTCCGACCATTCTGCATACCGGTGCAAGCCTAGAGCCCGCTGGGGCTGCACAGCTTGCCATCTCGGAGCAAGGAAATCTTCGATAAGGTCAACGCGCCGGTCATCATCAGGTTCAACGGCCACCAGCGCGCACATCTCCAACCAATCTGGCGGCAGAACATCACCAATATCGACCAATCGATTCATCCAATCGTTCGGATCAACTCCCATGAGGTGATGAACAGCATCCGGCAGCAAGAGCAGCATCATTCCGTGCACAGGTCCTGGACTCCACGAAATCGAAGGCACTGTGAACGGTCCGCCAAAGGCAATGCGTGACGGGGCAGGTGATCGCGGGCTATCGAGCGCGGCGGGTGCTCCCAGTGCAAGCATTTCGACCTCTCCGCTGAACCACCAATTGATGGTGCACATGGGAGTCGCCGGGTAGTGACTGAATCGTTGCTCGGCCTGTAGTGTCACGGCCCTGGTATCCCGTGCCATCACGCCGCGCGTGCAGCCTGCCAGATGCACCCGTGGTGGCCACAAGCGGGCAACAGCATCAGACAGAGGGTGATAAGCAGTAGCCATCCGGAAAGTGTATGGGCAGTGATCTCGGTCACGGCATGTCGACATCATTCAATACACCGGTCACATGCCTGGGCACTATCGGCCGCATGCTCCACCCCCTCGACACCCACCTCTGGCACGCCACCCACGCCTTCAAGGCCAATGGCCTTCCCATCACCACACGCATGACGGTGGTGCGCCTGCCGGGCCAAAAACTCTTGATTCACTCACCCATTCCGATGCCGCCGGGCAGCGAGTTGCTGCAGCAAGTGCAGGCCCTCGGCACCGTGGCTTTCATCGTGGCACCAAACAGGATGCACCACTTGTTTCTGGCACCCTGTGTGACCGCGTTCCCCGGCGCCACGGTATATGGCCCTAAAGGGCTTGGGCGAGAGCGGCCAGACCTCGCAGCAACGCTGCGCGAGCTCCCTGCAACCGATGTGCCCGAATGGCTGCCTGAGCTGGAGCACTTTGCGTTTGAAGGTATTCCGGCGGGTAGTGAGTCGGTGTGGTTCCACCGGCCATCGGCCACACTCATCGTTACAGACCTGCTGCAATGGATGGAGGGCAATCTGCCCTGGTCCACGCGGACTTATGCCACGCTTACCGGGGTGCGCCATCGGCTGGCCGTGCCATGGACGGTGCGCGCACTGGTGCGCGACCGTGCAGCAGCGGCCCGCAGTGCCGAGCGCTTGTTGCGCTGGCCCTTTGCGCGCGTGGTGATGGCCCACAACACGGTTATCGACACTGACGCGCACATGCAAGTAGTCAGGGCGCTTGCGGTGTTTTGACGGACTGCCGGTACGCGGCCCCCAATCCCCGCCATCGAACCCACACCGGCCGGGCATTTGTGAAAAATGTCACCGCCCCCGCCACACCCCACCAAGGAAGGGTGCCACAACCCCTGCTTCGACTTCAGAATCCGCCGCCTGGAGTATCGGAATTCATTCGAAGAAGAAAAGAAAAAGGGAAAAGGCACCACCATGAAACGCTGGATCACTTGGACCGCTGGCAGCGCGCTGCTGCTGGGTGTGCTGGTTGCTGCCACAGCAGCCAGCGGCCTGTATCTGGCTGAAGAGAAACGCAACCGGTATATCGACATCAAGCCCCGCCCTGCGGCCTATACCACCGATGTGCTGACCATCGAGCGGGGGCGCTACCTTTATGCGTCGCGCGGCTGCACCGATTGCCATGGCGCTCAGGGCTTGGGCCGTGAGTTCGTGAACGATGGCCGGGGCACGCGGCTGGTGGGCCCCAACATCACGCCTGCCGGAGTGGTGGCCCGCTACCAACCCGAGGACTGGAACAGCGCGATACGCCATGGTGTGAAGCCCAATGGCCGCCCGGTGCTGGAGATGCCCAGTGACGACTACAGCCGCCTCACCAACGACGACCTCAATGCGCTGGTGTCGTACCTGCGCCAATTGCCCGCCAAGGAGGGCTTGCCTGCAGTCATCGATTTGCCGCGCACGGCCTGGGTGCTGTATGGGCTGGGGGCCAGCCCCGATGCTGCGGCGCGCATCGACCACCAGTTGGCGCCCCAGCGCCCCGTGCCTGCGGGTGTGACGCTGGCCAACGGCCGGTATGTGGCCAACATGTGCATCGGCTGCCATGGCGCTGACCTTGCAGGTGGCAAGGTGCCAGGCGGCCCGGCTGACGGGCCGCAGGCCTCGGACCTCCGCGCTGGCGCGGGCAGCACGATGGCGCGCTACCCCCATGTGACCAGTTTTGTGGCCATGCTGCGCACCGGCAAACGACCTGATGGCACGCCCATTCAGGCGATGCCGTTCGAGTCGCTGGGGCAACTGAGCGATGTGGACGCGCAGGCGCTCTACCTGTACCTGAACACCCCTGCCGACAGCGTGACAAAACATGGCATGAGGGGCAGCGCACCGGCCCCCGGCACCCAGAGCAGCAGCGCCAACGCCGCGCCCTCGGAGCCAGGGTGATCCATCGGCAATCGGCGGCGGCTTACACCACCCTTCAGTGGTTCGGATGGTGCATGTGGGCGTGGACCTGAGCGCCTTGCACACCTTGCACACCTTGCACACCTTGCACCGGCCCCTGGCTGTACGAGCCCATGGGCCCGCCGGGGGTGGAGTTGCCCGGTGCCGCAGGCGGTGCGCGGCGCACGCGGGGCACCACGCTGAGCTGCATGGTGTCGAGTACCGGGCCGGACACCACGTTCAGGCTCTTGCGCGGCAGATCCACCAGTTGCTCGGCATGCCACACGCGCACCTGGGCGGCGCCGTCGGGCACGGCGGCAAAGCGGGCGATGCCGTCGTTATCGGTCTTGAGCGTCCAGGCCGAGTCGGTCACGAACAGGTGGCCGCGCATGGAGCCATGCAGATGGCAGCCCAACAGCACCACGCCGGAGGTGTCGAGCTTCACGTCGGCAAAGTTGGCGGGCTTGCCTTCGGTTTTTCCGCCCAGCCGCAACTCGAAATTGGTGCTGCCTGTTCCTGGTGCAGCAGCCGCTGCCACGCCCATGGGGTTGCCGCGCACATGGTGGTCCCAGCGGTCCTGGTTGGTGAAGCGCACGGTGGTGCCGGGCATGACCACCGTGAGCGCGGGCACGAAGCGCATGCGCTCTTGCTCAATGGTGGGGCTGGCCTGCAACAGGCTGGGCGCCGCGCCCGCCGCTGTGCCGGGGTACATCACCACCACGGCGTCGGGCACGGGCTTGCCTTCGCGGTCCAGCACCTGGATTTGAACGTTTCCGGCTGTAGCGCTTGCAGATAAAGCGCAAGCAGCTATAAAAAAGGTAGCATTTTTCATTGTTAACCGCTTTATCGCTGGGTGATCACGTCACGGTGCATGGGTGCCAGCAGCGCCAACAGGCGGTTTTGCTGGGCAAAGGGTATGCCCTGGGCATCCATGGCGCTTTGCAGCACCTCGACCAGGGCATTGAAATGGCCCTTGTGGATGTCCATGTCGGCATGGACCGATTTCATGTCAGCGCCCTCATATTTGCAAGGGCCACCGCTTAACTGGCAGATTTGGTCGGTCAGGCTTTCCTTGAGGGCTGCGGGTTTCACGTCCTTGAAGTGGCCGCCAATGCGTGGGTCTTTGACCACACGGTCCACGAAGTCGTCCATCAGGCGGGCAATGCCGGGCTTCTCACCCAGGGCTGCGTACAGGCCGGCGGGTGCGGCCATCGTTGTGGCGGCGGGTGCGGGCTGCGCCAGCGCGGCGGGGCCCCACAGGCAGGCCAGTGCCAGGCCCAGGGCGGCGAAGAGTTTGTGCTGAATGGTCATGGGGTTCTCCGGTGCAGGGTCGGCTGGGTCAGAAGGCCACCTGGGCCGAGAGGTAGTAGCCCGTCTGGCGGCGGTTTTGTGTGATGCCGGGCACGATGCGCCCCAGGTCCACGTAGGCAAGCGTGAGCGACACATTCTTGGTGGGTGCCCAGGCGATGAAGATGTCCTTCCAGTCGTCCTCGCGCAGCGCAGCGCCCAGGCCCGCCGCCGCGCCCAATGCCTGCAGGTTGTTGGGCTTGAAGCGGTATTCAGCCCCCACCGCCAGGTTTTTGCTGAGGAGGTAGGCCACCGAAAACTCGGGCTGCAGGCTGCGGCTGTTTTTGCCCGGTGCGGCCGATCCAAAGCCCAGCAGGCCGTTTTGGTTGGCATTGGTGTAGCGCAGGGTGCCGTTGATCAGCAGGCTTTGCGCCAGCAGCAACTTGGTGGCGCTCACGTACACGTCGGTGCCGCTGGTTTTGGTGCCCAGAAAGTCGAGCACCGACCGGATGGAGCCCGCGTGCACCTGCTTGTGCTCCAGCCCCACGGCGATCTGCGGCATCCAGGTGTCGCTATCGAGCACCGCGTCTCCCGCCACTTTCAGCTTGATGCCCAGCACGTCCATCTTGATGTGCTGGCCCGGCGTCACGCCAAACGGCGCAATGCCATTGAGCGCAATGGCGGGCGAGGCGTCGAAGTCCTGCCGCGCCAGCGACAGCTCCAGCCGCTCGTGCAGGCCCAGCGCCACGCCATAGCCATTGAGGCTGTAGTCCTGCGTGGCTGCGCGGGTGGCGTAGCCGCTGACACCCACTTCACCCTCCGTGGCGTTGCTGCCGATCACGGCCCAGGGGGTGAGCCCGCCACCAGCCGACCCGGCGATGGTGCTGACGCCGCCGGTGAGCAGCAGCTTGCCGGTATCGGCCTGGGCCCAGCCGCTGACCAAGGTCAGCGCGGCCACGGCCAGCAGGATGAGTGGGGGCCTGTGTTTCATCGCGGTCTCCAGTGAAAGATCGGTTGTAAAAGGATGTTGCCTTCTACATACGCCCCCAGGAGCGGAGCGGATTCACAAATCCCAGAAATTTTTACCCGGCTTCAAAAAACACAGATCGCCCCAGGCCCGCTCAAAGCATCCGCTGGATCAGCGCGCCCTTGAACAGCACCGGCCCCGTGGGCCCGGTGTCGCTGGGCACGCCGCCCTTGGGCTCCAGGCTGATGGCCAGGGTGGGCACCTGCTTCACATCCGCTTCGCCAGCCACCAGCGTGAGCAGCTTTTCCTGCCCCAGCACGCCCAGCGAGCGCGGGCCGCCTGCGGGCGGCAGCGCCCACAGTTGCAGGGATTTGTCCGCCCCCTCCTGAAAACCGCCCACGCGCTGGAGCACGAGCTGGTTGTTTTTGGGGTCGAAGGTGACCAGCATCGAGGCAGCCGCTTTGTCGTCGGCCAGCACGGCCACATACTGGATCTGGGGCGTGGCCAGCAACTGCTGTTGCAGGGCCGCAATCTGCGCGCCGGTGGTGGTGCGCAGGCCACCGTTGACCTGCACCCCCACCACCACGGCCGCCAGCGTGGCCAGCGCCCCGGCGGCTGCGGCACCACGCCACACCAGCAGGTTGCTCCACCAGCCGCCGGGCGCCTGGGCGGGCTCGGCCTGCCGGGCCGCCTGGAGGGCCTGCTCGAACTGGCCAGCCCGCACCAGGTTGTCGATGCGCGTCCACACGGCGGGAGAAGGCTCCACCGCCGATTGCAGTTCGGTCAGGCCAGACCAGCGGGTCTGCCACACCAGGGCGGCGGCACGCACGGTGGCGTGTTCGCGGGCCAGGGTTTCAAAGCGGCGGCGGGCGCCGCCGCGCAGGGTGCCCAGGGCGTAGCCGGCAGCCAGGCGGTCCAGCAGTTCAGGGTGTTGGGTGATGTTCATGATGGCCCTTGCGTGCTCAGGCGTACCGCGCCATGCAGTTGCGCAGCTGCTCCAGCCCCCGGCGAATCCAGGTCTTGACGGTGCCCAGCGGCAGCTTGAGCTGCTCGGCCAGCTCGCCATGGCTCTGATCACGCAGATAGGCCAGGCTCACCACCTCGCGCTGCTTGTTGTCGAGCTTGCCCAGGCAGTGGTGCAGGGCAAAGGCCTGCTCGCTGGCATCGGCCGTATCCATGGGGTTGGGCGAGCCGCCCTCCAGCGTCTGGGCCATCTCGTCGTCCAGCTCGTTCATGAGGTCTGCCCGGTCGCTGCTGCGCTTGCGCAACGCATCCAGCGCCCTGCTGCGCACGATGAGGCCCATCCAGGCCATGGGCGGGCTCAGCGATGCGCGGTAGCTTCCCGCGCCGCGCCAGATGGTCAAAAACGCCTCCTGCAGCACATCCTCGGCCGCATCACGGTTGCGCACGATGCGCAGGGCCAGACCAAAAAGCTGCGGCGAGGTGCGCTCGTACAGTCTTTTCAGCGCGGAGTCATCCTGCGCAGCAATGCGGTCTAGGAGGTCCATCAATTCACGGTCTGGGTGGAGGGTGGTCATGCGCCACATTGTGTGGGATGGGTTTGGGTTCACGGTGTCATGGCATCTTCTGTGAGTGAATACGCCACAGCGGGGCGATTGGATTCACCCGGCAGGCACGCTGCGCAACAAAACAAAGAAAGGCCGCGCAGCGCGGCTGAATCCAGAACGCTGACTGGGCCGTACTGCCGTGATGGCCAAGAAAAGAAAGCCCTGCCGATGACCCCTGATTTTTTGACCCCCTGCGCGGCGCATGCACGCAGACTGCCGACGCCCTGGCCGTTGTTGTTGCGACGGGCCCTCCCTCTTCTCCTGACCGCCCTGCTGTGGGCCGCTGGCGGCGCAGCGCAGGCCCAATCGGTGGAACGTGGCCGCGCAGTGTATGCCGCCCACTGCAGCAGTTGCCACAGTGCCGACCAGCATGGCGACGGCCCGGCCCACCGGGGCGTGGTGGGCCGGCGCGCGGGGGCGCTCAAGGACTTTGACTATTCACCCGCGCTGCGCGCCAGCAAGATCCTGTGGACACGCGCCACGCTCAAGGCCTGGCTGACCAATCCCGAAGCCTTGATTCCCGGCCAGGGCATGGACTACTACCTGGACGCCGAACAAGACCGCGAGGACGTGGTGGCCTACCTGGCCACACTCAAGCGCTCGCTCCCGGCTGCCAACGCCCGGTAATCACAACGCGACGGGATACGTGCCCGGCAGCAGAATGCGGCGGTCCACCGCGTCGATGCTGGTGTGGCCGCAGAACGCCATGGTGATGTCCAGCTCTTTCTGGATGATTTCCAGGGCACGGGTGACACCGGCTTCGCCGTGGGCGCCCAGGCCGTAGAGGAAGCTGCGGCCGATGAGCGTGCCGCGTGCACCCAGGGCACGGGCCTTGAGCACGTCCTGCCCGCTGCGGATGCCGCCGTCCATCCACACCTCAATGCCCTTGCCCACAACCTCGGCAATGCCGGGCAGCGCAGCGATGGACGAAGGCGCGCCGTCCAATTGACGGCCGCCGTGGTTGCTCACGATGAGCGCATCCGCGCCGCTGTTGACGGCCAGGCGCGCGTCCTCGGCATCCATGATGCCCTTCAAGATCAGCTTGCCGCCCCAGCGCTTCTTGATCCATTCCACGTCGCCCCAGTTGAGCTTCGGGTCGAACTGCTCAGCCGTCCAGGACGAGAGCGAAGACAAATCGCCCACCCCCTTGGCATGGCCCACGATGTTGCCAAAGCTACGGCGCGGCGTGCCCAGCATGCCCAGGCACCAGCGGGGTTTGGTGGCCAGGTTGATCATGTTGGCGATGGTGGGCTTGGGCGGGGCCGAGAGGCCGTTCTTGATGTCCTTGTGGCGCTGGCCCAGCACCTGCAAATCGAGCGTGAGCTGCAGCGCCGAGCAGTTGGCCGCCTTGGCGCGGTCGATCAGGCGTTCGATGAAGTCGCGGTCGCGCATCACGTAGAGCTGGAACCAGAACGGGTGGCGGCCGGTGTGCTCGGCCACGTCTTCGATGGAGCAGATGCTCATGGTCGACAGCGTGAACGGAATGCCGAAGGCCTTGGCCGCCTTGGCGCCCAGGATCTCGCCGTCGGCATGCTGCATGCCGGTGAGGCCCGTGGGCGCAATGGCCACGGGCATGGCCACGTCCTGGCCGATCATGGTGGTGCGCGTGCTGCGGCCTTCCATGTTCACAGCCACGCGCTGGCGCAGCTTGATGTTTTGGAAGTCGGTTTCGTTGGCGCGGTAGGTGCTCTCGGTGTACGAGCCTGAATCGGCGTAGTCATAGAACATGCGCGGCACGCGGCGCTGGGCGATGACACGCAGGTCTTCGATGGAGGTTATTTTGGACAGGTTGGGCACGCGGACGCTCCAGAAGCTGAAAAAAAGGGTTGCGGGTTGCCAAGCAAAAAAGCACTAAGCACTGCCCTGGATGTTAGGCAGTTGCCTGTGCCACGGCCATCAAAATTATTGGGGCCGAATTGCAACAAATTTCTAACTGGAGCACCACTCTGCGCCCTAGCGGGTCAGCAAACCATTGAACAAAATTCGGCTCTAGCGCTTTATACACAAGCGCTAATAGCTATCAATTTAGAAGCAACCAGAACACCGCCTTCCACGCGCGGCCTACCCGGCGGCGTCCACGACCGGGTCGGCCAGCACGGCCTCGGGTTCGGTATCTGGCCCCTGGTAGAGCATGAAGCGCATGCGGCCGCCGCGCTTGGCTGCGTACATGGCGCTGTCGGCGTGGCGCGAGAGCGCGTCAAACGTGTCGCCATGCTGCGGGAACAGCGCGATGCCGCCGCTGAGCCCCACCCGCAAGGGCTGGCCCGCCAGCTCAAAAGGCGCATCACACGACGCGAGGATCTTGCGCGCCACGCTGCAGGCGGGCTCGGCCCCCTCCAGGCCCGGCAACAGCACCACAAACTCGTCGCCGCCCTGGCGGCACACGGTGTCCGACGCGCGCACGGCCGCCTTCAGGCGCTGGGCAAACTGCACCAGCAACACGTCGCCCACGTCATGGCCCAGGCGGTCGTTGACTTCCTTGAATCCGTCCAGGTCCAGGTACATCACGGCCAGCGATTTGCCGTCGCGCCGGGCCTGTGCGATGGCCAGTTGCGCGCGGTCGTGCAGCAGCACGCGGTTGGGCAGGTCGGTCAGCGCGTCGTATTGCGCCAGGTGCGCCATGCGTTCGGTCATGGCCATGGCTTCGGTCACATCGCGCAGCACGGCGACCGCACCGTTGACGGAGCCATGTCGGTCGGTGATGGGGCTGGCGGTTTCCTCCACCTGGAACCGCTGGCCGCTGCCGCGGTGCACCACAACGCCGAGCACGGCATCCAGGGCAGCGCCCCGCCCGATGGCCGCACGCAGAGAGCTGGGCAGCAGCGCATCGTTGTCCGGGCTGCGCAGGCTGACCACCTCGTCCACGTTGTGCCCTGCCGCATCGAACGCCTGCCAGCCCGTCAGGCGCTCGGCCGCCGGGTTCAGATAGGTGACGAGGCCCCCTGCGTCCGCGCAAACCACGGCGTCACCGATCGACTGCAGCGTGAGGCGCACGCGCTCCTTTTCGTCGAAGAGCTCGTCCTCCATGCGCTTGCGGTCGGTGATGTCGGTGGCCTGCATAAAAATGCCGCGCACGGCGCCGCTTTCGGTGTCGGGCACATACGAGACGATGATGTGGTGCCGGACACCATGTGCGTTCAGCAAGGTACTCTCGAAGAGCTGGGACTCGCCCCGCAGCGCGCGCTCCAGAAAGGGTTTGTTCAGCGCATACCGCTCGGGCCCCACCAGTTCGCTGAAGTGCATGCCGCGCAGTTGCTCGGGCGCAAGGCCGAACCAGTCGAAATGGGCGTTGTTGGCAAACCGGTTGAGCAACTGGGCGTCCCAGTAGGCAATCATCGACGGCATGTTGTTGAGGATGGTGCGCACGTCGTGTTCGGCCTCACGCAACTGGGCGGCCACCTTCTGGCGCAGGGCCAGTTCACGCACGAACAGCGCGGCCAGGCCCAGGCAGGCGGCCATCAGCAGCAGCGCAAAACCGCCCAGCAGCACCGCACTGCCATACCACTGGGCCAAAATGGTACGGGTGGACTGGGCCACGTTGATGATCAGCGGGTATTGGCCCACCTGGCGAAAGGCGTAGAGGCGTTCCACCCCGTCGATCACCCCCTTGCCCACGAACAAGCCATCGGTGCCCCCCTGGAATCGCGCGAGGTTGGGCGATTCGGCGATGGACTTCCCCACATCCGCATCCCCGTAGGGAAAGCGCGAAATGATGGTGCCGTCGCTGCGAAGCAGATTCACGCCGCTGTCGGCGCCCATGTCCAGCGAGCCAAACAGCTCGTTGAAATAGCTCAGGTGAATCGCCCCCACCACGACCCCGGCGAAGCTGCCGTCTGCGTGGTAGTACGCGCGTGACATGGGCAGAATGTTCAGGCCCGTGATGCGCGAAGGCACGGGCTTGCCAATGAACAGGCCCTTGTGCCCGCCCGTCTGGAACGCCACGAAGTAGTCCCTGTCAGAGAGGCTGGCCTTGCGCGGCACGATGGAGCTTGAATCAAGAACGATGTTGCCCTTGGCGTCCAGCACCACAACGCTGCCCGCGCCGCGCGCGTGCAGCGAGTCGTCGAACACCACGCGGGCCCGCAGTTCAGGCGGCAAGGCCCACACCTCGGGGCGGCTCACCTCGCTGACCGCACCCTCCAGCGATTTGTCAAACGAACCCAGCGCCCAGCCCAACCCTTGCTCCAGGGTCTGAACCAGGTTTTTGTTGGTCTGTGCCGCGTAGTTCCATTGGTCATTGCGGATCGTCCAGATCGTGCGCGCAAACAGCGCACCGATCCCCAGGGAGACCAATACAGCGAGCCAGATCAGGCGATGGGAGAAAAACTGGCGCAAAAGCGGCATAGAAATGATTTGTAACCATTCTAGGCGACCCGCTAAAGGCGTCCATGTAGGCAAAATACCCTTCAATCCCTGGCTTGATCCCTATCAATGCGCTGGAGCAACACCAGGGCCGATGGCGCCCGCACCGCGCACCTCGATGCGGATCTCGTCCAGCACCTGCCCTGCCGTGTCGGTGATCTGCACCACATGCCTGCCGGGCCACGGCAGCCAGGCCACCTCGGGGCCGCGGCCCAGTGGCTTGCCGTCCATGCGCCACAAGAGCTGGCGGCCCGTGGCGGTGAACTGCAGGCGCTGGCGCGTGGGAGGGATGTCTGGGTCGAGCGCGATCACGGTGCCGGACGCCGGTGCGGTGATGCGGGCGATGGCGCCGGAAGATGCTTCCCCTTCACCAGAAGCAGGATTTTTTAAGCCTTTTTTGCCGCCAGCGCTTATTCCTTGAGCGCTAACAGCTCCTGAATCCATAGCAAACAGCGCCTGCTGCGTGCCCGGCACAAACCACTCGTCGCGCGCGGCCTCCAGCGGCTGGGGGTTGGTGGCGGGCTGCTGTGGCTGCGCCGGGCCAAACCGCACGGCGGCATGAACCAGCCCGGCAGGCGCCTTGGGTGCCCGGCTGGGCTCGCGCGCATGCAAGAAGCCCATCACCGCCGCCCAGATGGGTGCCGCGCCGCTGGTGCCGCTCACGTCGTGCATGGCCGCGCCGCTGGCGTTGCCCACCCACACGCCCACGGTGTAGCGCTCGGACCAGCCCACGGCCCAGTTGTCGCGCATGTCTTTGCTGGTGCCGGTTTTCACCGCCGTCCAAAAGCGCGTGGCGAGCACGCTGTCGGTGCCGAAGGTGCGGGCGCGGGCATTGCCGTCCGACAAAATGCTGCCCACGATGAAGGCCGCGCGCGGGTCCAGCCCTGGGGTGAACACGGGCACGCGCCCCGGCGCGGGCGCTGCCAGGGCCACCGGGCTCAGGCGCCCGCCATTGGCCAGCGTGCGAAACGCGTTGGTCAGGTGCAACAACGGCACCTCGGGGCTGCCCAGCGCCAGGCTGTAGCCAAAGTAGTCGCCGCTTTCGCGCAAAGGCAGGCCCACCGCGCCCAGTTGGCGGTGGAACGCATCGGGCGTGACCATGACCAGCGTGCGCACCGCCGGCACGTTGAGCGACGCGGCCAGCGCCGTGCGCACCGACACCCAGCCCTTGAACTGCCGGTCGTAGTTCTGCGGGATGTACAGCCCCCCCGCCGTAGCAATGTGCGCGGACGAGTCATCCACCAGCGACGCTGCCGTGAGCCGCCGCTCGGCAATTGCCTGCCCATACAAAAAAGGTTTGAGCGTGGAGCCCGGCTGGCGCAGCGCCAGCACGCCGTCCACCTCGCTGGCCTGGCTCAGTTGCCCCGACGAGCCCACCCACGCCAACACGGTGCCCGTGGTGTTGTCGAGCACCAGCACCGCGCCGTCTTCCACGTTGCTGCCGCGCAGCTCGCGCAGGTGCTGCTGCAGGGTCTGCACCGCAAAACGCTGCAGTGGCGCGCGCAGCGTGCTCTGCACGCGCTCGGGCACCACGTCGCCCGCCGCCTTGTTGTAGCGCTGGCGCAGCAGGTGGCGCGCAAAGTGCGGCGCCACGCCTTCGCTCGCATCAAACGCGCGGCGCTGCAGCGCGGCGGTGGTGAACAGGTCCAGCGCATCACAATCGACCCGCCCGCCGCCCTGCTGCATATCGCGCAACACCCCGCAGGCACGCTGCGCCACCAGCGTTGGCCGGGCATTGGGCGCCCGCACCAGCGCAGCGGCCACTGCCGCCTCGCGGTCGTCCAGGCCATGGGCGGCCTTGTCGAACAGCGTGCGGCTCAGGGCGTCGATGCCCACCAGCTCACTGCGAAACGGCACCAGGTTGAGGTACGCCTCCAGGATCTGGTCCTTGCGCCAGCGCCTATCAAGCACCTGCGCGGCCACCGTCTGGCCGAGTTTTTGCACCACCGTGCGTCCACCGGGGCCCTGGCGCCAGTCGCCGTCCAGCAAGCCCGCCAGTTGCATGGTGATGGTGCTGGCGCCGCGCGTGCGCTGGTTCCACAGGTTGCCCCAGGCGGCGGCCGATGCGGCACGCCAGTCCACGCCACTGTGCTCGAAAAAGCGCTTGTCCTCGCTCAGCACCAGCGCCTGGCGCAGCGCGGGCGACACATCGGCCAGCTGCACCCATTGGCCCCGGCGCACCGTGTTGTCGGTGCGCAGGCGCTGCAGCACCTCGCCCTCGCGCGAGAGGATGACGGTGTCGGAGGGCCGGAAGTCCTGCCGCACCTCGTCAAAGGCGGGCAGCGCAAAGGCCGCCACGGGCACGGCACATACCAGCGCGCACAACGCCGCGCGCCGCACCAAGTGCAAGCGCAGCCTTTGTATGGGCGCTGGTGTTGCCGTCACGTGGGTGAAGGGTGGCTGGGAGCGCGGTTGAGCAGCTCGGTGCGGCGGTCGGCCGTGAGCGAAAGGTAGCGCTCGTAGTGGCGCAGGATGTCCACGATGATTTCTTCGGGGCGCAGATACTGGATGTCGTAGCCCTGGCGGCCGTCCGCGAAGAAGGTGATGGGCTCGGTGACCTGGCTGCGCTCCACGTCGCGCGAGGCCTCGCTCACGATGAACACCGGCACGGCCCGGTGGACGGCCTTGACGCCATAGACGAAGTCGCGCATGGCGGGGTCGGGGATACGAAGCCGCACGCTGCCGTCCTGCGCAGTCTCGTCATGCACCTCCACGTCGAGGCCGCGCTCGCGCAGCTCACCGGCCACGTCGCGCATGGCGGGCAGCACCGTGGCACGCAGGAAGCCCAGCACGTCGTCGTGCGTGGGCTGATGCACGATCTGCTCCAGGCGGCGGCGCCAGTGCTGGCCGCTCCAGAAATTGGTGGCAGGCGCCAGGTCTTGCGAAGAATGCGCCACGTCGGCAATCAACCCGCGCCACAGCCCATAGCACAGGGCCAGCATGATCGCGGTGACCGGCAGGGCCGCCACCAGCGTCATCGCCTGCAGCGCCTTGAGGCCACCCGCCAGCAGCAGCACCGCCGCCGTCACGCCCAGCATGGCGGCCCAGAACAGGCGCTGCCACACGGGCGAGCGGGCGTTGCCGCGCGAGGCAATCGCATCGACCACAAAGGCCCCCGAGTCGGCCGAGGTGATGAAGAACACCGAAATCAGCACGATGGCCAGCCACGACACGGCCGAGGTGAGGGGCAGGTATTCAAAGAAGCGGAACAGCAGCGCATCCACATTGCCCACCGTCTGCGCCAGCGCGCCCTGGGCCACATGGGTGTCGATCCAGATCGCACCGTTACCAAAGGCCGTCATCCAGATCAGGTTGAACGCCGTAGGCACCAGCAGCACGCCCACCACGAACTGGCGGATGGTGCGCCCGCGCGAGATGCGCGCGATGAACATGCCCACGAAGGGTGACCAGGAGATCCACCACGCCCAGTACAGGATGGTCCAGCCGCCAAACCAGCCGTCCTCACGCGGGGGCTCGTAGGCGAAGGTGCGCAACGACATGTCGGCCAGGCCCGCCAGGTAGCTGCCGATGTTCTCGCTCAGCGCCTGGAACAGGAACACCGTGGGCCCCGCGATCATCACGAAGCCCAGCAGGATGAAGGACAGCGTGAGATTGAACTCGCTCAGGCGGCGCACGCCTTTGTCCAGCCCCGACACCGCCGAGATCCCGGCCAGCCCCACCACCACCACGATGACGACAATGCGGAACGCCGAGGTGGAGGTGTCCCAGCCCGTCAGCGTGTGCAGGCCCGCCGCCAGTTGCATGGCGCCATAGCCCAGCGTAGTAGCAATGCCAGCGATGGTGCCGACGAGCGCAAACGCATCCACGCCATGGCCGATGGGGCCGTTGATGCGCTCCTTGAACAGCGGGTACAGCCCCGAGCGCAAGGTCAGCGGCAGGTTGTAGCGAAACCCGAAGTACGCCAGCACCAGCCCCATGGTTCCGTAGATGGCCCAGGCATGAAAGCCCCAATGGAAGAACGTGACCTGCATCGCTTCGCGCGCGGCGGCGGGCGTGCCGCCGATCTGGGTGGGGGGCTTGAGGTAGTGCTGCAGGGGCTCGCCCACGCCGAAGTACATGAGACCGATGCCCATGCCCGCCGCAAACAGCATGGCCGTCCACGAGAGAAAACTGAAATCCGGCTCAGAGTTGTCGGGCCCCAGCCGAATGTCGCCGTAGCGGCTGAAGGCAATCATCACCAGAAACACCAGGAACAGCGTCACGGCGACCGTATAGAACCAGTCGAAGTGTCCCACCACCCAGTTTTGCGCCCCTGAGAACAGTTGCTCGGCGCTCTGCGGGAAGAACCCGCAAAACACGAGCAGGGCGCCCAGCACAAGCAGCGCGGGCACCACAACGGCGGGCACCAGCGTGGTGCGCGGGGGCGGCGCGCTAGCGCCTGGGGTGGGAGTTGGCGGGGGCGCTTGGCGCGCGGCCTCCGACGGCGAAGGGGTGTTCACAGCCATGGAACGGTTCTCCTGTGTTGATGGCACGCCCGCACGCCTAGCAAGGCATACAAACACATTCTGGCACCGCAGGGGGTGCGCCATCTGAGCGGGGCGCGTGCACGTGGCGCGGGGAAAAGCACCCCGCAGCACACGCCACCCCATGGCCCGCGCATTGGCCATACATTGACAAAACAATCACCAGCGCTTATTCAGCAATTGTTTCAAGCTATACATATTATAGCACAGTCAACACCGTCACTGCCCTGGCCCCACCTTGACCCGCGCGTTGGGCACCTCGCCAAACATTTCGGGCGCGTACATCGCCTCCACCCGGCTCGGGGGCAAAGCGAAGTCACCCACGTTGTTCAGGCGCACGGTGTACTCCATCTTCACCGTGCCCTTGGGCAGGTATTCGTAGTAGCTGCGGAAGGACTCGAAACTGCGCTCCTCGAACGCAGGCCAGCCCGCGCCGCTGCGTTTTTCGCCCTGCGTGGCAATGGCCGAATCGCGGCCCAGGCCGCTGCCCAGGATGGTGGCGCCGCCCGGAATCGGGTCGGTGATGGCCACCCAGGTCATGTCGGTGCTGGCGTTCACCTCCAGCGTCACGCGCAGCACGTCGCCGCGTGTGTACTGGCCGGGCGGCAGCGTCTTGTTGGCCTGCTCCACGGGCGTCACCGTTTTGGTGATGGTGTAACCCGCCGCAAACGGCGCCTTGAGCGCAATGGCAGCCACCGACTGCAGCGTGAGCCAGGGCTTGCCAGGGCCTTGGTGCGTCACCGCCAGGGCCTCCTTGCCACCGGCCTTGCTCCAGGGCAGAAACATGCCGTTGTTCTTGAGGTTGCCCGGTGATGCGGGCGCGCCGAACCAGGTGGTCTGGTGCGCGGCACCGGTCGCGTCGCTCGTGGTCACGCGCTCGACCCGGCTCCAGTCCACGCTGGCGTTGTTGCCACCCATGGCGGCTTTGGTGGTGCCGGACACGGGCGTGGCCTCGAACTTGGCGCTGAACTTCTCCAGCGCCAGCCCGCCCCACAGGTTGGCCGTGGTGGTGTGCCAGGCGCCCGCCTGCTGGCGGCTGATGAAGCCGTTGGCCAGGCGGCCCATGTCGTCCTTCCAGGTGGGGTCGTCCATCACGGCCAGCATCAGGCGCGCGGTGTTCACATCGCCGTTTTGCATCAGCCACCACCAGTAGTCGTCCTGCTCGGTGCTGAACAGGAGCTTGGTGCCCTGGAACGACAGGCGCGCGCGCAGGATCTGCATGGCCTCGGCCAGGCGCTTGTCGCGCTCGGGCACGCTGGCAACGCGCTTGAGGATATTGACCCAGTCGATCACCGTGTGCGTGGGCCACTGGTTGGGCGCGATGGTGATGCTGCTGACCATGCGGCCCTGCGCCTTGCCGTAGCGCGACAGCGCCTCCAGCGCGGCCACCTTGCGCATGTCCAGGTCCTTGCGCGGGCTCCAGAAGCTGCGCTCGATGCGGCCTTCGACGAAGGCGATCAAACCACGCTCCATGGGGGCACGCACGTCATCGGGCAATGCAAACGCGGGGTTGATGCTGGCGGCCTCGTGCGTGGCGGCCAGCAGGTAGGCAGTGAGCGTGTCGCTGCCCCGGTTGACATCGCCATCGCGCGGCGGAAAGTAGTTGGCCAGGCCGTCGCTGTCGAGGTAGGTGGGCAACTGCGCCACCACGGTCTGCCACAGGGCGCCGTCGCGCAGGCCCACGGCCTTGCTGGTCTTTTGCTCCAGGCAGATGAACGGGTAGCGCGCCCACCAGTCGCGCACGCCGGGCAGGCCTTCGGCCAGCTTGGGCTGCAGCGCCAGCTTGAGGCCACCCCGCCCGGGCAGTGCGTCGGCGGGCGGGTTCACGTCCAGGTTGAAGCTGCCGTCCACCTGCACCAGCGTGGCCTGCTGCACCGTGAGCGGCACGGCCGGAATGATGCGCTGGCGCGCCTTGAGCGCATCGCGCGCGCCGCTGACGGTGTCCTTCGCCTCGATCTCCCACAGGATGGCTTCGGCGCGGGTCTGCGCCAGTTGCGCCGGGGCGGTGACGCTCCAGGCCACCTCGCGCGATTCACCGGCTGGAATGTCCACGGTCTGCGGCTTCAAATCGAGCAGCGTGGCGCGCGGCGCCACCTCGACCTTCATGGCCGCCTTGGTGGTGTTGCGCAGCGTGAGCTGCGCGCGGAACTGGTCGTCCTCGCGCACCAGCGGCGGCAGGCCGCTGATGATCTGCAGGTCTTGCGTGGCGCGGATGCTGGTACTGCCGGTGCCGAACAAGCCGGTGGACGCATCGGCCACGGCCACGATCTTGAAGGTGGTCAGCGCATCGTTGAGCGGCACCGTGACCTTGGCCTGGCCATTGGCGTCGAGCTGAACAGCGGGCTGCCACAGCAGCAGCGTGTCGAGCAGCTCGCGCGTCTGCGCGCGGCCACCACCGCCACCCGCGGGCACGGCCTTTTTGCCATAGTGGCGTCGACCGATGATCTCCATCTGCGCGGTGGAGGTCTCCACGCCCCAACTGCGGCGCTGGAGCATGGCATCGAGCAGGTTCCAGCTGTTGTTGGGCATCAGCTCCAGCAGCGCCTGGTCCACGGCGGCCACGGCCACCTCGGCGTTGGCGGCGGGCTTGCCGCCCGGCAGCGTGGCCGTGATGGTGACCTGCGCCTTGCCGCGCACGGGGTAGCTGTCCTTGTCGGCCGCGACCTTCACGTCGATCTGGTGGGCCTGCGTGCCCACACGGATCTCCGCCAGGCCCAGGCGGAACGCGGGCTTGGAGAGGTCCACCAGCGCCGTGGGCGCCTGGTATTCCTTGCCCTCGTACCAGAACGACGTCCACCACTCGCGCGGCGCTTTGAAGCCCCAGGTGAAGAAGCTGTACCAGGGCACCTCGCGCAGACGGCCGCGCAGGGCCAACACGCTCACATACACGTTGGGGCCCCAGTCGGGTTGCACCTTGAGGCTCACGGTCGGGTCTTGCCCGTTGAGCTGCACCACCTGCGTGTCGATGATGCCCTCGCGCTCCACCGCCACCAGCGCGGTGGCGAAGCGGAACGGCATGCGCACCTGGAACTTGGCGATCTCGCCGCTCTGGTAGCTCTTCTTTTCCGGCAACAGGTCGATGCGGTCATGGTCCTCGCCGCCAAACCACAGCTCTCCCTGGCGCGTGACCCACACCGACGACGCGGCCACGCTGGTGTTGCCATCCTTGTCGGTGGCCGTCACCACCAGTTCCACCTCGCCGGGTTCGTCGAGCTTGGATTCGCACAGCAGCAGGCCGCGCGCATCGCTCTTGCCGGTGCACACCGTGCCCAGGTCCTTGGTGGTGGTCTGGTTGTCGTAGCTGTAGAAGCCGCCCACCATGCGTTTGCGCGTGGTGGTGGTGATGCGGGCCACCGCCTGCACCTGCAGGGCGGTGTTGGCGGCGGGCTTGCCGTCATGCTGCAGCGCCAGCGCCGTAAAACGGATCTTCTGGCGGGCCGAGACCCAGCCCTCGGTCTTGACACCCGCCACCACACCGGCGGGCCACAGCGTCTGGGTGCTGCGGATGGTCTGCACCTCGCCATTGGGGTCGGCGTAGGTGGCTTCCATCACCATCTCTTGCGGCTGGCGCGACTGGGGCACGTTGTCGATGGTGAGCTTGCCCGCGCCGTCCTTGTTGAGCGTAAGCGGCAGCTTGTCGGCAATCACACGCGCATCCTGGCTGGCGGTGGCCTCCTCGTCGTCGCTGCTGGCATTTGACTGCTCGCGCTTGCGGGGCGGGCTGAAGCTGAAAGCCTCGTAGTCGCTGTACTGCAGATATTTGCCGCGCACCATGGCCGACACACGCACCGGCAGGTTGGCCGCACCGCCACCGGCCACGTAATTGATCTGCACGTCGGTGGGCACCGAGCGCACGCGCACCAGGGCCTTCTTGTCGGCGGGCGTGATGCGGCCCTCCAGCACCGGCAGGCGGAATTCCTCCACCCGAAACTCACCCGAGTTGAAGCTGCGGCGGTGGCGATCCGCGTCGCTGCGCAACTCCACCTGGTACACGCCCAGTTTGGCGGCAGGCGGCACGGCAAAGCTGCTTTGCGCGCTCAGGCCGCCGCCAGCGGTTCGGCGCCAGGCCAGCGGTTGCTTGAACTGCTGGCCGCTGCCCACATGGGTGATGACCAGGGTCTCGGGCTGCTCCTCGGGCAGCCCGAAGCCCTGGCGGGTTTCGGTGCGCAGCACATGTTTCATCGACACCGTCTCGCCCGCGCGGAACAGGGTGCGGTCGAAGATGGTGTGAGCGCGTTCATCAGGCTCGGGCTGGCTGCTGGTGGGCACGTTGAAGCGCCAGGACTCGATGCCACGCTGCCAGTCGCTCCAGGTGAAAGCCATGTCCTCCACGCCGTCAGCACCCTTCTGGCGTGCGCTCACGAAGTAGCCCCGGCCGCCATCGCCCTCGTCATAACCGCTGCCACAGCGCACGGGGTCGGACGACAGGCCTTCGATGCGGGCCAGGCCTTGCACATCGGTCGTGGCGTTGGCCACCTCGTTGCCTCGGCAGTCGGACACGCGCACCGTGGCGCCCTGCACGGGCTGGCCCTTGTCGAGCGTGGTAACCCAGGCCATCGCGTTCTCGCGGCCCAGCTTGAAGTGCACGCCCAAGTTGGTCACCAGCGCCGAGGTGCGCACATACATCGTGCGGCCATCCCCATGGCGGTTGTCCAGCAGCGATGCTCCGAGCTTTTGCGACGCGATCTCCACCACATGGAAACCCGGCGACAGCGGAATGCCGACCACCTCGAACGGCCGGGGGTCGTTGCTGGCGGGTTTGGGCAGATCCAGCGTCTTCACACCGCTCTTGCCTGCCAGCAGCGACAGCATGCGCGTCTGCACGTAGTCGCGTTCGTTGTCCAGCACCTTGGGCAGCGGGCCGGTCACATCCTGGCGCGCCTGTTCACGCCGGATGGCGTAACTGTCGTAGCTCTTGACCTTGTGGAACCACGCGATGATCTCGGCGTCAGTGCGGGGCTTCAGGGTGCTCACCTTGCCCGCCGGGGCCGCAGCGGTGGCGGCCCCTGGTGTACCGGGCTGCAGGCCCTGCACGCGCAAGGCAGCTTCCACGTTGCGCAGCGTCACCGGCAGCAGCGCGGGCGGGTTGTCTGATGCAGGGCCTTCGGCAAAACGCTCGACGACACCAAACGACGACGACGCGAACTTGGCCAGCGGCGGCATGCCACCCGTGGCGACCTTGAGCGGGAAGCTGTCGGCATTGCGCAGCGTGCGGCCCGAGGCATCCTTGAAATCCTTGGGCAGCTCCAGCGTGAAGGCGGTGTCTTCGGGCAGCGGCGCGGCGAACTGCACGCCATTGACCAGCGCATCGGCCTGCGGGCCTTCACTGTCGCCCTCGATCTGGGGCTTGAGTGTTTCCTTGCCGGACTTCAGGCGGATCGCCGCCGCCAGCTTGCGCGGCACCGGGGCATTGAAGGACAACGTGAGGGGGCGAATGGGCAGGCAGGCGGCCTGGGCGTTTTCACGCTCGCAAGAGAACTCGGCCGCAAACGCCTCGCGCACCTTGAACTCAAAGCGCTTTTCTACCGCATTGGGCACGCCGCTCGGTGTGGCCACGCCCTTGCCAAACACCACCTGCATGCGCGAGCCCGAGGTAAGCCGCCGGTTGCAGGCCAGCGTGGCGTACTGCAGCGGCTCCTGCGCCGCGCTTTTTTCCAAGCCCAGGGTCTTCAAAATCTCGGCACGCTGCGCGCCCTCGATCATGCGCACCGGAATGAGCTCGCCCACGCCCTTGGCCGCACACCACACGTTGGCCTGCACGCTGGCCGTGGTGGCTGGTCCGTTGAACTGCAGCACGAAGAACTGCTCTTCGTCGATCTGCTGGTAGGTATTGGGGCGGATGGTCTGCACGAACGGGCCACCGCTATTGAATTGATAGCTTTTTGCGCCCGTCAGTTCTGCGCCAGCGGCCGATTTGAAACCAGGCTTGACGGTGGCGGTGCAGCGCACGCCAGGCGGCAGGTCGCGCTCGAAGTCGAACACCCATTCGCGCTCGCCCGTCCAGCGGGCCGTGCCCTTGGTGGCGTTGGCATCGCTGCAACTCAGGCTGATGGGTGCGGGCGCTTTCGGGTCGCCAAAATTGACCGCCGCCGTATCAAACTTGGCCACCACCTGGCGCACACGCGCCACTTCGCCCTGGGGCGAGAAACTGGTGATCTGCAATGCCTGCGCGCCCAGAGACACCAAAACCCCAGAAGACAACACCAGGGCACGTTGAAAAAAATTCATTCGGACTACTCCTCCATCCTGCTCGCCTACGAGGTTAGCCTATATGCCATAGGCCGCTCCATCCTGCGATGGCGCGAAAGGTAACAACTCGTTCACAGATTCCTGGCCCACAAGAAACTTGCCGGTAAACTGCGCCGAAAAATACAGTGGGAGTGAGGGAATGGTAAAAAGCATCGCATTGCTGGCCGCTCTGTGCGTGGGCGCCTGGTATTACTTTATTGGCGGGCGCACACTGGACGAGACCATGGTGCGCACCTACTACGACCAAGGCGCGCATGCCCTCTACCAGCGAGATGCCGAACTGGGCTGCAAACAGCTCAGCACCAAAGCGGTCATCCAGGACGAGACCGTGATGAACGGCCAGACGGTGCGCACAACGCTCAACCACGAGCAGCAGTGCGAAGCACTCAAGGCCAGCTTTCAGATGTTCGAGCAAATCGGCGACCGCATGGGCGGCACCCTGACGATCGAATACGAATTCCACATCGACAGCGTCGAGATAGAACCGGGCCGCAAAAGCGCCAAGGTCAAAGGCACCAGCCTGCTGAAGATGGGGGAAGCCGTCATGCAGTTCAACACCACCTTCGATCAGCAGTTGGTGCGCGAAATGGGGCATATAAAGCTCCTGCGCTCTGACCAGCGCACCGTGGTGCGCATGGCGGGCGGGCGCGGGATGGCGCAGTCTGACTTCTTCTCCAAATAAGCCCAGGGCCGCCTACATGCAGCAGCACGAAATCACGACCGCTCCCCGTCCCTTCTGGCACCGGCTCAACACCTTCTTCACCTTTCCGCTACAGCGCAAGCCGCTGATGTACAGCGTGCTGCTGGCGCTCTCCAGCATGCTGTTCAAGGCGATCTTCTTTTTGCCCGACGCGCTGGCGATCCTGATCGTGGAGATCGGCATCCTGCTGGCCACATCGCGCTATGCCTTCAAAGTCACGGCCCTGGGATCGCGCGGCATCTACCGGGCCGAGGACTACCCCACCGAGTTGGACCCGGACTGGAAGAACCTGCCCTGGAAGCTGTTCGCCATCCTGTTCGCGCAATCCTTCGCCGTGGGCTGGCTGCAGCGCATCAACCCCACGCTGGGCACGCTGGCTTTGCTGGCCATGTGCTTTTTGCTGCCCGCCACCCAGATCGTGCTGGTGCAGACCTGCAGCTTCACCGAAACCCTGAACCCCGCCAACGCCTGGAATGCCGTGCGCGCCATCGGCTGGCCCTATCTGCTGCTGTGCCTCTTTCTCTTCTTGCTGAGCCAGGGCACCGGCATTGCGCTGGGCCTGCTGCTGCCCATCTTCAAGGGCTGGATCGTGCTGCCCATCCTCAACTGGGTGCTCATCTACTTCAGCTGGGTCATGGCCAGCTTGCTGGGCTACGCCATGTACCAAAACCACGAGGCCTTTGGCATTGACCTGCTGCCCGGCGCCGGCGTGGGCGACGACGACGGCGCCCCCGTCGACCGCCGCACCCCGTCCCAAATCCAGCAAGACGCCATCGACGCACAAGTGGCCCAGTTGGTCACCGCAGGCGACGTGGCAGGCGCCCTGGGCCTGGCCTATGAAGAGCAACGCACCCGTGGCGACGAACTGCCCGCACAGCGCCGCTACCACCGCGTGCTGGCGCTGGCCGAGGGCAAAACCGCCACCCTGCTCGACCACGCCCAGCGCTACATCCCGATGCTGCTGCGATCAGGCCAGAGCAGCGAGGCATTCAAGGTCTTTCAGACCTGCCGCAGCAAAGACGCCCAGTTCGCACTGCAAGACGCCACCGCCACCCTGAACCTGGCCAAAGCCGCCTGGAACGCAGGCGACGCATCGCTGGCCCTGGCCCTGCTGCAAGGTTTTGACCGCCGCTTCAAGAACCACGACACCGTGCCCGCCGCCTACGAACTCGTCGCTCGCGTACTGCTGCAAGGCATGAACCGCACCGACATGGCCCTGCGCGTGCTGGCCACGCTGGAATCCCGCCACCCGGATGCGGAAGCCACGCGGGAGACGCGCTGGCTGCTGCGCAACCATGTGCCGCAGGGGGCGGCGGGGTCTTAGGATTCAATTGGTCTTTAGCGCTTGTAGAGCAAGCATCAGAAGCTATTGAATTTATAGCAAACGCATGGACAACCCTCATCCTACCGGGCTGAGTTTGTTGAAAGGCCGAAGCCAACGCGCCACGCCAATCCGTTCGGGCTGAGTCTGTCGAAGCATGGGCTCGTTGGCTGGTTTGGGCCGTGTGCCTGCGTTCAGGGCGGGAGCCGGGGTGTGCGCCCGGCGGCGCAGTGGCTTTCTTTTGCTTCGCCAAAAGAAAGTCACCAAAGAAAAGGCGACCCTGCTGTCTGCGACCCCTTCGCTGCGCTGCGGGGCAACCTGGGGTGCTCGGTCACGGGGTGCACCGCAGAACTCACTTCGCTGCTACGCAGCTACGTTCGGACAACTGCGGTGAGTCAGTTCACGAAGCACGCGCGCTCCGACGCGCGTGCCACCCCGCGCCCTGCGCGCCCGAGGCGCATACAGAAGGGAACCCACGAATCGGACATCCACACGGGCCATCGCGTTGCTCGGCCTCATCTCGCGGGCGCAAGCGCCACGCGCTGCGCAGGCGCGGCCGGGCGCAGCGATGGCCCGTGTGGGTGTTTGGATGTTCGGCTATCCACCCCATCTGGCTGCGCCTGCGGCGGGGCGGTTGTGGGGTGAGCATGGGCGTCGAAGCGCCCATGCTTCGTGAACTGACTCGCCGTGGTTGTCCGAGCGGCGCGCGCAGCGCACAGCGAGTTCCACGGCGCACCCCGCAACCGCCCCGACGCAGGTTTGCCCCGCAGCGAAGCGCAGGGGTCGCAGACTGTGGGTCGCCTTTCTTTTGCTTACTTTTCTTTGGCGAAGCAAAGAAAAGTACCTCGCCTGCCGGGGCGACAACCCGGCTCCCGCCCTCAGCACAGGCATGCAACCAAACCAGTGCACCAGCCCAGGCTTCGACAAGCTCAGCCCGAACGGGCGGGGATACACACAGGCATCGACAAACCCGAATGGCTGGGGGGATAAAAAAATGCTATTAATTTAATAGCTATTTGCGCTTATCCAACAAGCGCTAGACCCCAATCAAGCTCAAACCCTAAACCCCACCCAACCCCCGCAACGCCGGACTCCCCGGCGCCAGTTGCTGCAACTGCGGCCTGAAAGCAGCCGCCTGCTCCCGCCGCCCCGCCTGGCACAGGGCCGACACCAGCATGCCCAAGGTCTCGCCCAGCTCCGGGTGTGTGGGGGCCGTTTTATGCAAAGCGTTGAACAGCTTTTCCGCATCGCCCCACTGCTGCGCACGCGCAAAGCGGCGTGAGAGGCGGGCCATGTCCTCGGGCTGCAAGCGGGCACCGGGCTTGGCTTTTTCAAAATACGTGCGGTAGCTAGCGTGCTGAAAATTGAGCGTCAGCGCATCGTGGGCCTGCAGGCGGAAGATGCGGCGCGCGGCGCGGTGAAAATCTTCGCTGTCGGGCCAGAGCGATGCGGTTTTGAACCAGGCGCTCAGCACCGTCTGGTCTTGTGGGCGCAGCTTGGCGGCGGCGCGCCATTGGGTCAGGGCCTGTTCGAACTTCATGCCCTGCGCCAGGCGCTGGGCGTTGGCCACGTGGGTGTCAAAGCCGTCGTCTTCCACGGCATCGTGCGTCACGGGCACCTCCAGCGGCTTCTTGCGCAGCAGCATGGTCAGAGCCATCAGCGATGCACCCGTGATCAGGCCGCCCAGGTGGGCCATGTAGGCCACGCCTTGGCCGCTGAGCCAGTGCTGCAACAGCTCGTTCGCAATCCACGCGGGCAGCAGCAGCAAGGCGGGTGCGGTGACGTAGTTGAAATAAAAGAACAACTGGTAGAAAAACCGCACCCGCCGCAGCCGGTACAGCACGGCATACATGCCCATCAGGGCCGACACAGCGCCCGATGCGCCCAGGCCGTAGCTGCCCGTGCCCGCATAGGCCCAGCCCGCCAGCAGCGAGCCGCCCACGCCGCCCAGCAGGTAAAACGCCAGATACAAGCCCCGGCCCAGCGCCAGCTCTACCGAAAAACCAAACAGAAACAAAAACACCATGTTGCCGATGAGGTGCCCGTTGCTGCCGTGCAAGAAGGTGGCCGTGAGCCAGGTGATGGGGCGTAGCTCGGCATCCTTGGCGTAGCTTTGGGACCACTTGCGGGTGAAGGGCGCGGGCAGCCGGGCTTCGTACTGGGTGCGGGCGGCCTTCCAGTCGGAATACTGCGGGTCTTCGGGGGGCACAAAGCCCGGGCTTTTCAGGCGCTTCTGAAAGTCGTCTTTCTGCTCCATCCAGCGCAGCAACAGTTCGTTTTCACCCGCTTTTTGCAGGGTGCGCGCTTCCTTCAAGTGCTTGTCGCCGGTTTCCTCCAGCCAGGCCACGAAGCGCGGCACTTCGATGGCGGGCAAGGGGCTGGCCACGTAAAAGGCGGCAGCGCGGTCGCGGGCGTTTTCTTCGCTGCGCTGGGGGCCCCAGAACACGACCATGTTGACCACGATCAGCAGCACCGTCATCCACGGCGGGTTGCGCCAGGTGGGGCGGTGTTCCAGGGGTATGGCGTAAAACATGGGGCGATTTTGCGGGTTTGTGGCCCTGGAACGCGTTACGAGGCCGTGCGAATGGACGGCCGGGGACGGTTAGGTTACTGCGCCACGAACCCGCTGGCCTTGATGATGCGCGTCCAGGCCTCTGTGTAGGCCTGCTGGCGGGTGGCCAACTGCTGGGGCGTCATGTGGCCCACGGTGAGGCCCATGGCCGTGAGGTGGTCGCGCACGTCGGGCATGGCCACCACTTTGGCCAGCGCGTTCGAGAAGTCGGTGATGAACTTCTGCGGCGTGCCGGTGGGCGCGTAGATGCCGTAGTACGGCAGGTCTTCAAAGCCCTTGAGCCCCATCTCGTCGAACGTGGGCACATCGGGCATGGCGGCCTGGCGCTTGGTGCCCAGCACGCCCACGACGCGCACCTTGCCCGCCTTGTGGTTTTCCATGAAGTCCTGCACCGAGGCCACGCCCGCACCGATCTGGTTGCCCAGCATGTCGGAGATCATGGGCGCAGCGCCACGGTACGGGGCCGAGACCAGGTCCAGTTGGTACTTCTGGCCCAGCAGCTTGACCAGGAACTCGGGCGTGGAGGCAGGGGCCGGAATGCCCACCGCGCCCTTGCCATGGCCCGTGGTCTTGACCCAGCCCACGTACTCGGTGAACGACTTGGCGGGCGTGCCGCCCGAAACGGCGAACGCGTTCACGAAGGTGGCAAAGCCTGCCACGGGCACGAAGTCGCGCACCGGGTCGAAGCCGGGGTTCTTCACCACCTGGGGCAGGATGGAGATGGTGTGGTCGTGCGTGAGGAACAGCGTGGTGCCATCGGGCGCCGCTGCCTTGAGGGTCTGCGCAGCGATCTGGCCGCCCGCGCCGGGGCGGTTTTCCACCACCACGGGCACACCCAGTTCATCCTTGAGCTTCTCAGACAGCGTGCGCGCAATCGCGTCCGAGCCGCCGCCGGGCGGAAAACCCACCAGCAGGCGGATCGGCTTGGCCGACTGGGCCGAGGCCAGGCCCACTGTCAGCGCGGCCCCCACAAAAGCACCGGTGCGCACCAGGCGAGACAACAGGTTGCGGCGAGAAGTGGTCATAAAACAGACTCCGGGAGACGGGGGTGATCAAAAAAGACGATGCGGGGTACAGGCTCTTCAGCCCAGGCGTGCGCGGTGGCGCGCCAGTTGGGCACGCACCTGCGCGGGCGCGGTGCCGCCCAGCGTGTTGCGGGCATTGAGCGAGCCGCGCAGGCTCAGGCACTCGTACACATCCTTTTCGATCTCTGGGTGAAAGCCCTGCAACACGGCCAGGGGCAGCTCTGACAAATCGCAGTTGTGTGTAGTGGCGGCCTTCACCGCGTGGGCCACGGTTTCGTGGGCGTCGCGGAAGGGCAGGCCCTTCTTGACCAGGTAGTCAGCCAGATCGGTGGCGGTGGCGTAGCCCTTGAGCGCGGCCCGCTCCATGGCGGGCGCGTTGACGGTGATGCCGCCTTCTTTTTTACCCGTGGCGGGGTTGAGCTGGCCGCCCACCATCTCGGCAAAGATGCGCAGCGTGTCCTTCAAGGTGTCCACGGTGTCGAACAGCGGTTCCTTGTCTTCCTGGTTGTCCTTGTTGTAGGCCAGGGGCTGGCCCTTCATCAGGGTGATCAGGCCCATCAGGTGGCCCACCACGCGGCCGGTCTTGCCACGTGCGAGTTCGGGCACGTCGGGGTTCTTCTTCTGCGGCATGATCGAGCTGCCCGTGGTGAAACGGTCGGCAATCTTGATGAAGCCGAAGTTCTGGCTCATCCAGATGATGAGCTCTTCAGAGAGGCGGCTCACGTGCACCATGCACAGGCTGGCGGCGGCGGTGAATTCGATGGCGAAGTCGCGGTCGCTCACGGCGTCCAGGCTGTTCTGGCACACGCCCTCCATGCCCAACGTGCGCGCCACGCGCTCGCGGTCCAGCGGGTAGGTGGTGCCAGCCAGTGCCGCGCTGCCCAGCGGCAGCACGTTGGTGCGGCGGCGCACGTCGGCCATGCGCTCGGCATCGCGCTTGAACATCTCCACATAGGCCAGCATGTGGTGGCCAAAACTCACGGGCTGGGCCACCTGCAGGTGGGTGAAGCCGGGCAGGATCACCTCGACGTTTTGCTCGGCCACATCGACCAGAGACACCTGCAGCTCTTTCAGCAAATCGCCGATCAGGTCGATCTCGCCGCGCAGCCACAGGCGCACGTCGGTGGCCACCTGGTCGTTGCGGCTGCGGCCGGTGTGCAGGCGCTTGCCCGCGTCGCCCACCAGTTGCGTGAGGCGGGCCTCGATGTTCAGGTGCACGTCTTCCAGGTCCAGCTTCCATTCAAACGCGCCGGATTCGATCTCTTGCGTGATCTGCGCCATGCCGCGCTGGATGGAGGCGTGGTCATCGGCGCCGATGATGCCCTGTGCGGCCAGCATCTCGGCGTGCGCCAGGCTGCCCGCAATGTCGGCCTGCCACAGGCGCTTGTCGAAGAAGACGCTGGAGGTGTAGCGCTTGACCAGGTCGCTCATGGGCTCGGAAAACAACGCCGACCAGGCCTGGGCCTTGGTGTCGAGCTGGTTGTGGGACGGCGCAGACGCGGAGCTGGTGGCTTGGGCTTTGGACATAAGGAGGGCAATAATCCGATGGTTCAGACACCCGGACTGCCCGGATGCCGCAATGCAAAACACGCAAATTTTATCGACCCAGCCCCCGCCGCAGGATTCGGCCCTTTCCAGGCCCCCCCGGCGCGGCCTGCCGCCGCCCCGTGGCCGGGCGCTGGTGTTCGACGCCTGCCAGGTCGGCGTGGTGCTGCGGGCCGTGCTGTTTGTGGAGATTGTGATCGGCGTGGGGGCCATGTACGGCGCCCACAACCCCCTGCAATGGCTGGCCAGCCTGGCTCTGCTCACAGGCGGCGCCCTGCCGGCCACGCTGCTGTGGCTCATCACGGCCTGCAGCCTTAAAACGGTGCTGCAGCGCCTGTCCACCGCGCTGCAATACGCCGCCGGTGTGCTGCTGGGGGCGCTGGCCGGTATCTACGGCTGCGCCATGCTGGCTCTGGTGGGCATGGCCGAATCGCCCCCCTGGCTGGCAAGCGCGGCCACGGGCGCCCTGCTGGCGGCCATGCTGGTGGCGGCACTGGTGCTGCGCGCGCGGGGCCGCACACCCGCAGCCACCACGGCGCGCCTGACCGAGCTGCAGTCGCGCATCCGCCCGCACTTTTTGTTCAACACCCTCAACAGCGCCATTGCCCTGGTGCGCGAAGAGCCCGCCAAGGCAGAGTCGCTGCTGGAGGACCTCTCCGACCTGTTTCGCGTAGCGCTCATCGAGCAGGGCGAATCGACCACGCTGGCCGAAGAGATCACGCTGGCACGCCGCTACCTGGCCATTGAAGAAGTGCGTTTTGGCAAGCGCCTGCAGGTGCAGTGGACCCTGGACCCGCGCACCGACACCGCCCGCCTGCCCCCGCTGCTGCTGCAGCCGCTGGTGGAAAACGCCGTCAAACACGGCGTGGAGCCCAGCCCGCGCGGCGGCAAGCTGCGCGTGCTGACCGAGCTGCGCGGCAGCCGCGTGGTGGTGCGCATCACCAACACCCTGCCCCCCAAGGAAAAAAGCCGCAACGGCAAAGACGACGACCACCACACCACCAAAGGCCATGGCATTGCGCTAGCCAATGTGCGCGCGCGCCTGGCGCTGCTGCACGACGTGCAGGGCGAGTTCACCGCAGGCGTGCAGGACGGCCTGTACCAGGTGCGCATCACCCTGCCCACCACCGACCTGAAACCGCGCCAACACACGCCCACCCGCCACCGCAACGGCCCCCGAGGCAGCGCCCGCCGTGGCGCCATGCCCTCCGCAGCCCCCACACCCACCGACGACCAGCCATGAACATCCTCATCGTTGACGACGAAGCGCTGGCACGCAGCCGCCTGCGCACCCTGCTGTCCGACTGCTCCGACACCGTGCGTTGTGTGGCGTCAGAGGCCTCCAACGCCACCGAAACCCTGGCGCTGCTGAGCCCCACGGGCGGCCGCGCCTTTGACTTGGTGCTGCTGGACATCCACATGCCGGGGCAGGACGGCCTGGCCCTGGCCCATGCACTGCAGGCCCTGCCCCACCCCCCTGCCGTGGTGTTCGTGACGGCACATGCCGACCACGCCGTGAGCGCGTTTGAGCTGGACGCGGTGGACTACCTCACCAAGCCCGTGCGCCGCGAGCGCCTGCAGCAGGCCCTGGCCAAGGCACAACGCGGCACCCGCGCCCCCTTGCCTGCCGCCGCGCCCAGCCTGCCCGAAGGCGAAACCCTGCTGATCCAGGACCGGGGCCGCACCGAACGCCTGCCCCTGGCCGAGGTGCTGTACTTCAAGGCCGAGCAAAAGTACGTGACGGTGCGCACCACCACGCGCAGCTACATCATGGATGGCTCGCTGAGCGACATCGAGAGCAAATTCGCCCCGCGTTTCATGCGCATCCACCGCAACGCGCTGGTGGCCCGCCGCGCCATGCGGGCGCTGGAGAAACACTACGACCCCGAGGAGGGCGAAGGCTGGGCCGTGCGGCTGCAGGGCTCGACCGAGCTCTTGGCCGTGTCGCGGCGGCAGGTGGCTGCCGTGCGGGAAGAATTGGCGCGCTGAATCTCAAGCCTTTTGGGGCCCTGCCGCACAACTACCACCATAGTTAGCTACAAATAAAATAGCAAAATGGAAATCGGCTCGCGGCAGACACGGACAAAGGCTTTCAGTGCGCGTGCGCGGCCCCGCTCACCAGCGTGACCACCACCATGCCAGTGATGAGCCAGGCAATCTGCGCGACGGTTTCGCGTGCCGTCAGGCGCTTTTGTAATTGGGGAATCAGGTCGGCCAGCGCCACATACACAAAGCTGCTCGACGCCACGGCCAGGAAGTACGGCAAAAAGTCGTGCAACTGCCCCACCAGGAAGTAGCCCACCACCCCACCGAGCGCCGTCACGGCGCCCGCCAGCGACACCTTGACCAGCGCCATGCGGCGGTTGGGGCTGGCCTGGCGCAGCACCACCAGGTCGCCCATGTGGTGGGGCACCTCGTGCGCCAGCACCGACACGGCGGCAATCACCCCCAGACGGATGTCGGCCATGAAGGCCGAGGCGATCAGGATGCCGTCGCCAAAACAGTGCACGCTGTCGCCCGTAAGCACCGCCCAGCCGCCCGCGCGCGGGGTATGGTGGTGGTGCGCATGGCCGTGGTCATGGGCATGGTCGTGGTCATGGCTGACAGTTGCAGCATGGCTGTGCTCATGCCCGTGGTGCCACAGCTCGGCTTTGTCGAGCAGGAAGAAGAACACCACGCCCACCAGCAGCGTGGCAAACAGGTCGTGCGCGCCCGCTTGGCTCTCGAACGCCTCGGGCAGCAGGTGCATGAAAGCCGTGGCCAGCAGGGCACCCGCCGCCAGGCTCAGCAGGTGCTGGGGGCCCACGCTGTCGGCCCGCCCGCCCAGGCCCAGCCGCATGAGCAGCGCCGCCAGCCACACGCTGCCAATGCCTGCGGCCAAAGTGGCCAGGATGATTGCTACCAAAGTCATAGCTTCTTGTGCTTTATGGATAAGCGCTAGCGCCCATTTTCATTCAAATTTTCGTACCGTACCGCTGGGGCAAAAAAAGCCGCCCCAAGGGCGGCTTCGACTGCGGCAGAAAGGCCGTGCGTGGCCGTCAGACCACGCCCTGCGCCTTGAACCAGGCCAGCGCCCGCTTCCAGCCATCCTCGGCCGCTTCCTTGCGGTAGCTGGCGCGGTAGTCGGCATGGAAGGCATGGGGCGCATCGGGGTACACCACGAATTCCGACGCCTTGGCCTGCGGCGAGCCAGCGGCCAGGGCGGCTTTCATCTTATCAACCGTGTCAAGGGGGATGCCGGTGTCTTTTCCGCCATACAGGCCCAACACCGGCGCCTTGAGGATGGGCGCGATGTCCACGGGGTGCTTGGGCGTGAGCTCGCTCGCCTGCCCCACCAGGCGGCCATACCAGGCCACGCCCGCCTTCACGGGGCCGTGCGCGGCATACATCCAGGTGATGCGGCCACCCCAGCAAAAGCCGGTGATGCCCACGCGCTCGGCATCGCCACCATTGGCCGTGGCCCATTGCACGGCGCCGTCCAGGTCGGCCATCACCTGGGCGTCGGGCACCTTGGACACCAGCTCGCCCATGAGCTTGGCGACCTCGGTGTACTGCGATGGGTCGCCCTGGCGCGCGTAGAGCTGGGGCGCAATGGCCAGGTAGCCCGCCTTGGCAAAACGGCGGCAGGTGTCGGCGATGTATTCGTGCACGCCAAAAATCTCCTGGATCACCAGCACCACCGGCAGGCCAGTCTTGCCCGCCGGTGCGGCGCGGTAGGCGGGCACCTTGAAGCCGTTGACGGTAAAGCTCACCTCGCCCGCCGTCAGGCCGTCGGCCGGCGTGGCAATGGCCGTCTGGGCCATGATGGGCGCGGCTGCAGCCGCATAACCCAGGCCCAGCGCCGCCTGCAGCGCGGTGCGGCGGGTGGCGCCCGCGTCGGTGGTGCGGCCAGGCAGCAGGGCCTTGGCGTCGGCGTGGAGGTCGTCATCGAGCATCGGGTTTCTCCAGTAAAAAGGTGGGACGGAACAAATCGCGAATCCCGCAGTCTAGGGCTTGTGCCGATGATTTGCAGGCCGCCCCAATGTGGCCCCTCTGGCGGGTTTCAGAACGGTTTCAACAGCCCCCAGGGGAGGCTCGCAGCGCCGCATTTTCGGTTACCGAAATCCGATAGCACTGCTAGACTTTCTTCCAACGGCCCGGCATCTGCCGCATTGCCTCGCTCCCGGTCTTTTGCAAGCCGGGTAACCCTGCCCCTTCAAAAATCCAGCGACTGCCTTACCGCATGCACCGCACCATGACCCCCACCCTACCCCGTGGACACCTGCTGGCGTTGCTCGCTGCGGGCGTTTGTGGTGCGGGTGGGCTGGCGCTGTTGGCCTGGGCCCAGATGGCCAACCAGCCCCTCGACCCGGCCGCGCGCGCGGCTTTGGCGGCCGCAGGCATAGCGCTGGTGGCCAGTGCCCTGCTGCAGTGGCGGCTGGCACGGCAGACGCAGACACTGCACACCACCGCCAGCGAGGCCCAGGCGGCAGCGCAGCGCGCAAGCACCCAGCTATTGGCCACCCTGGACATCCTGCCCGACGGGCTGGCCATCTATGACGCCGACGACCGCCTCGTGCTGTGCAACGCCCAGTACCGGGAGGTGAACACGGGCACCTCGATGGTTCTCGAATACGGCACCCGGTTTGAAGACGTATTGCGCCGCGCTGCACGGTCAGGCCAAATCGTTGCCGCCCGGCCAGACGCCGAAACCTGGCTCGCCCATCGCATGGCCCGGCACCGCTCGCCGGGCCAGCCCGAAATGCAGGAGGTCGAAGGCGACCGCTGGCTGCTGATCACCGAACGCCTCACCGATACGGGGGGCGTGGTGGTGCTGCGCATCGACGTCACCGACACCGTGCGCAAGGAACGCGCGCTCAAGCAGGCTCTGCACAACGCTGAACGTGCAGAACTCAGCCTGCGCGAGGCGGTCAACGCCATGCCCGCCGGGCTGGAAATCTACGACGCAAACGACCGCCTGGTGCTGTGCAACGACCAGATGGCACGCCTGCGCCCGCACCTGCCGGCGGCCGAATCGCTGGGCAAAACCTACGAAGAACTGCTGCGCGAAGGCCTGCGCCACGGCATCCCCGAAGAAGCCAGCGGCCAGGAAGAGCTGTGGCTGGCGCACGAAATGGCCATCCGGGGCCACCGGCCCGGCCCCGAGGTGCGCCGCTACCCCAACGGAGCATGGATGCACGTGCACGAATCCCGCACGCCCTCGGGCATGACGGTGTGCGTGCAGCTCGATATCAGCGACCTGATCGAACAGCGCCACAAGGTGGAGGCCGCCCGCCAGGAAAGCCAGCGCATCCGGCAACTGCTGGAGCGGGCCGTGGAGGCCCTTCCGGTCAGCATCGAGATCTTTGACGAACAGGACCGGCTGGTGCTCTACAACCAGCAGCTCTCGCGCATGTACCCCCACCTGGACTACTCCGAGCACCTGGGCAAAACATTTGCCGAGCTCCTGCGCTACTCGGTAGAGCGGGGCCTGGTCCCCTCGGCCCAGGGCCGCGAAGAGGCCTGGATCGCCGAGCGCCTGTCCGAACACGGAAGCCGGACATCCACCTTGGTCCAGCGCCTGGCCGATGGGCGCTGGATCAACATCTACGAAACCCGCACCCCCGAGAACTACGTGGTGGCGGTGCGCCTGGACATCACCGACCTGATCGAGCAGCGCCAGGCCCTGGAAACCGCCCAAGAGGCCGCCCTGCAAGCGCGCGAACTGCTGCAAGACGCCATCGAATCCCTGCCAGAAGGCTTTGCCCTGTTTGACGCAGAAGACCGCTTGGTCGTCTGCAACGCCCAATACCCTCGCCTGTATCCCATCTCGGCTCCCTTGATCGCTCCGGGCCAGACCTTCGAGCAGATCGCACGCTATGGCGCAGAAAACGGCCAATACCTGGACGCCGTGGGCAACGTGGATGCCTGGGTGGCACAACGCGTGGCAGAGCACCGCGCCGCCAACCATGCCGTGCTGCAGCGCCTGCCAGAAGGCCGCTGGCTGCAGGCCGACGAACGGCGCACGCCCCAGGGGGGCATTGCCGGTGTGCGCACCGACGTGACCCAGCTTGTGCGCAAGGAGCAAGAGCTCGCGGCCGCCAACGCCAAGCTGGCCCTGCTGTCCACCACCGACGGCGTCACCGGCATCGGCAACCGGCGCCGCTTTGACGAGCGCCTTGCCGCCGAATGGTTGCGCTGCGGCCGCCACCATCTGCCGCTGGCCGTGGTGTTGATCGACATCGATCATTTCAAGCTCTACAACGACCACTACGGCCACCTGGCGGGTGACGAATGCCTGCGCACCGTCGCCCAGTTGCTGCAAGCCAACATCCGGCGCGCAGACGAAGTGGCTGCGCGCTACGGCGGCGAGGAGTTCGTGCTTTTGCTGCCCAACACCCTCGCGGCCGACGCCGTGACCGTCGCGCAGCGCTGCATGGAAAGCCTGCGCGACGCGGCCCTGGCCCACCCCCGCTCACCCACCGCGCCCATCGTCACGATCAGCCTGGGCATTGCCAGCGCCGTGCCAGATGCGCAAGGTCGGCCAGACTCTCTGGTGCAGTCCGCCGATGCGGCCCTGTACCGCGCCAAACACGGTGGCCGCAATCGCCTGGAGGTTTTTGACTCCAAGGGATAGTGTGAGCGCCCGGCACGCACCGGGGTTTTGACTGAAATTGCCTGATTCGGTACTTATCTCAGACAGACCCGTTCGCCCTGAGCCTGTCGAAGGGCTGCTGGCAAAGGTCGCCCTGGCTTCGACAGGCTCAGCCCGAACGGGTTGGAGAGAGGCGTTTGAGACATGTATATGGCCGGACAAAATTGGCCTCTAGCGCTTATTTAACAAGCGCAAAATGCTATCAAATGTATAGCAATTCGCACCCCCCGCAACCACGCTGCCAACCGCCTAAGCCGCTACAGCGACATCGACGGCCGGCTCGCCATGGCAGCGCGCCAGCGCAGCAAGTGCGGGTGCAGCTCGCCCGGCTTGTGCTTGATCACACGCGCAAAGTCCACCGCCACCACGGCCGAGATGTCGGCCACGCTGAAGCGGTCGGTGGCAATGAATTCGCGGCCCGCCAGGCGCTCGTTCAGCAGCGCGAAGAACTGCGCCACCCGCACCAAGCCGCGCTCGGCCAAGGCCGGGATCTGCGGGTAGTCCACCGCGCCCGGCAGCGCCCGGTTGGCCATGGCGGGCGCACTGTTGCGCAGCGCCTCGGCAATGGCCAGCAGGCCCTCGAATTCAATGCGCCCATTCCAGCTGGCGATCTCGGCCTTCTCAGCGGGCGTCTCGCCCAGCAGCGGCGGCTGTGGGTAGCGCGCCTCTACATACGCGGTGATCGCCGCGTTGTCGGCCAGCAGCAGGCCATCGTCGGTGCGCAGCGCGGGCACCGTGCACTGCGGGTTGATGCGCCGGTAGGCCTCGCCCAATTGCTCGCCGCTGCGCAGGTCCACCTGCACGGTGTCGTGGGCAATGCCTTTTTCGGCCAACAGGATGCGCGCGCGGCGCGGGCTGGGCGCCGTGGCGCAGTCGTACAAGGTGATCATGGCGATGTCCTGCAAAGCGCTCACGCAGCGGATGACGAAGCCGACGCAGCAGCGTCCAGCTTGTCCTGGGTTTTGGTATCAAAGTCGCTGGCCTCATGCCGCTCGCGCAGCTGGCTGGCCGGGTCGCCGTTGACACGGTTCACCTTGCGCCCCCGCTGCACCGCCGGGCGCTTGGCAATCTGCTCGGCCCAGCGCACCACGTGGGTGTATTCATGTACCTGCAAAAACTCGCCAGCGTTATAGGCCTGGCCTTTGACGAGCAAGCCATACCAGGGCCAGATGGCGATGTCGGCCACCGTGTACTCGCTGCCCGTCACAAACTCGTTGACGGCCAGGCGCTGATTGAGCACATCGAGCTGGCGCTTGACCTCCATCGCATACCGGTTGATCGGGTATTCATACTTCTCGGGTGCGTAGGCATAAAAGTGCCCAAACCCGCCGCCCAGAAACGGCGCACTTCCCATCTGCCAGAACAACCACGACAGGCACTCAGCCCGCGCCGCGCCGCTGGCGGGCAAGAGGGCACCAAACTTTTCTGCCAAATACATCAGGATGGCACCGGACTCAAACACCCGCACCGGGTTCGCGGCATCGCTGCGGTCCAGCAGCGCCGGGATTTTGGAGTTGGGGTTCACAGAAACAAACCCGCTGCCAAACTGCTCACCCTCGTTGATACGGATCAGCCACGCGTCGTACTCCGCACCGCTGTGGCCCAGCGCCAGCAACTCTTCCAGCATGACAGTCACCTTCACGCCATTGGGCGTGCCCAGCGAATACAACTGCAGCGGATGCCGCCCCACCGGCAGTTCCTTGTCGTGCGTGGCACCGGCAATAGGCCGGTTGATGCTGGCGAACTGACCGCCGCTTTCTTTGTCCCATTGCCAGATGGCGGGCGGGGTGTAGAGGGTGGAATCAGACATGTGGGGCTCCTTCATTCGAACAAATCGAGGGCCACGGGCTGCGTGCGTGGCCTGATGCTAAATGAGTGTACTGATATGGGTGGGAGGCTGCTTTGCTGGTTGGTAAGAGTCAGCATGCCCGCCCAATGCCTGGGAAGCACCATTGCGCAAAAGCTGCGCGTCAAATCTAGGAGCGCTGCGCATAATGCAGGAAGCCATGAAAGCAGACAGCCGAACATTCCCCTATCACTCGGGACCATCTTGTCCTGTGGACCGCAATTTACTCCCACGAGGTTTATCTGACACCATCGATTCGAGATGAACGTCTCAGCGCGCGAACCAAGCGTCGGTGCATCAGCCACCAGCCTGCCCATTTGGTCAAGCCGACATCAACAGCCACGCTGTTGGTGCCCTCTGCTTCGCTCCGACGCGGCTTGCCACGAGCGTTAGAACCATGAAGCTTCGCACCCCGGAAAGTATTTACGCTAACCCGTGTGATGATGATTACGAGGGGATGGCCCACATCTGTTGCACTGGTGAAAATGGTTATTGGTTCTCGCTGTCACGACACATTGGAGATAACAGTGTGGAAGTCATGGTCTTGGACCAAATCAATCACAAAATGAGCGACATCCAAGTCACCTTGTCCGAGACCTGTTTGATTGTTGACGTCGGTAACGATGGCGCACGTCACTTGGATGGCAATTCAAATTACCAAATTGCATTTACTGCTAGTCCAGAGGAGCTCAATCTCATCGACCAAACACTGAAGGTACTCCTTAATGGAACAGGAACGTACTCAAAACTCTAAAAATTCCGTTGAGAGGGACCGCCCATATCGAACGTTAGAGCGCTCAATGAACGTCCGTAGCTCTCAAGCACCCCAAAACACCGTAGGCCGCTACAAAATCTATGGCTTATTCGGCGGCGGCGTATTGGGAAGTGTCATTGGTGTCCTTGCAAGCGGACCGAATTTCTTTGTGTGGTCCCCCGCCCAATCGATTGGCGTGGTCGCAGGGTTGACGATGGGGATGGCTGTGATCGGATATTTCTTTGCCGGATTGGTAGTCGGTGACTCCGCTGGAGATGGTGCCTCTGCTGAGGGACAAAAGGAGATGAACAGTACCGTGGGCGGAGGGAGTGCTGCCGACGGCGCTGACGGCGGAGGTGTTGGCGACTGATCGCTCTAACAGGCCAGTCAACACGAGCGTCTTGCGGCCCCCTTTCGCAAATCGCCGGTTACACGCACGTTGAGCCTCCGCCGATAGCAACCCCCAACTCACCCCCACCACCTCACCCCCGCCGCAGCCCCCGCGCCCAGCAGCACCACCAGCAAGAACGGCAGCCGCCACCACAGCGCCAGCGCCGCCACTGCCAGGGCCGCCAGGCGGGCGTCCAGCACCAGGGCGGTGCCGGATGCAAAAGTGTTCATCACCGTCAGCGCCGACAGCAGAGCCACCGTGATGGCGCCTGCGACGCGGGCCATGCGCGGGTTGTTGAGCCAGCGGGCGGGCACGGCGTAGCCGGCCAGCTTGGTGGCGTAGGCCACGGCGCAGGCGAGCAGGATGGCGGTCCAGAGCGTCATCGTGTGGCCTCTCCATTTGCACCCTGGGCCGGTGCGGGCGCGTCTGGGCTGGGCACCCACCAGCCCCAGGCGGCGCCGACCACGGCGGCCAGCAAGATGGGCAGGCCGGGTGGCACCAGGGGCACGGCCAGCGCGGTGGCTACGCCGCCCAGCACGGCCAGGGCCACGGGTTCGCGCTGCTGCAGGCGCGGCCACAGCAGGGCCAGAAAGGCGGCCACGGCCGCGCCGTCGAGCCCCCAGCGGCGCGGGTCGCCCAGTGCATCGCCCAGCAGCGCACCCACCAGGGTGAACAGGTTCCAAAGCAGAAAAATGCCCACGCCTGCGGTCCAGAAGCCCCGCCGCTGCTCGTCGGGCGTGGTCTGCCCGGCGGCGGTGGCTACCGATTCGTCAATGGTGATCTGCGCGGCCAGCCCTTTGCGCCAGCCCTGGGGCCGCAGCATGTGGTTCATCTGCATGCCGTACACCGCGTTGCGCAGCCCCAGCAGTGCGCCGGCCCCAAGTGCTGCCGAGGCCGCGCCGCCGCCCGCCAGAACGCCGATAAAGGCGAACTGCGAGCCGCCGGTGAACATGAGCAGGCTCAGCGCCATGGCCTGCCACACGCTCAGGCCCGCCGCCACGGCCAGCGCGCCAAACGAGACGCCGTACACCCCGGTGGCGGCGGCAATCGACAGCCCCATGCGCACGGCGGGACTCCAGGTGGCAGGGCGCCAGGAGAGTTGGGGAGAACTCATTGCTTCTAAATTGATAGCTGTTAGCGCTTTATGGATAAGCGCTATAGGCCTAAAACATCTGATTTTCTACAGACCTCAGATACCCCACCATCCATTCGGGCTGAGCCCGTCGAAGCCAGGGCTTGCTCGGAGCGTGCGAGGCTTCGACAAGCTCAGCCCGAACGGTTGAAGGGAAGGAACGTGATGTCTGAAGTAAACCGCTCATCAGTTAAAAAACTCTTCAAAAATAGGGCACAAAAACCCCAGACAACGCGTGCACCTCACATCAGTGCGCCTTGTCCCAGTTCGGCCCCACACCCACCTCGGCCAGCAGCGGCACCTTGAGTGCAGCCACATCAGCCATCAAGCGAGGGACATGGCTCTTGAGCCAATCCACCTCGCCCTCGGGCAGCTCAAACACCAGTTCGTCGTGCACCTGCATGATCATCTGGATGCCGGGCTTGTGTGCGTCCAGCTCTTTCTGCACGGCCACCATCGCCAGCTTGATCAAATCCGCCGCCGTGCCCTGCATGGGGGCGTTGATGGCGGCGCGCTCGGCGCCGGCGCGGCGGGGGCCGTTGGGGGAGTTGATTTCGGGCAGGTACAGGCGGCGGCCGAACACGGTTTCGACATAGCCCATGGACTTGGCTGCAGCCTTGGTCTCGTCCATGTACTGCTTCACGCCAGGGTAGCGCTGGAAGTATTTGTCGATGTAGGCGGCTGCGGCTTTGGTTTCAATGCCTAAATTCTTCGCCAGGCCGAAGCTGCTCATGCCGTAGATGAGGCCAAAGTTGATGACCTTGGCGTAGCGGCGCTGCTCGCTGGTGACCTGGTCTACCTCCACGCCAAACACTTCGGCGGCGGTGGCGCGGTGCACGTCCAGGCCGGCGTGGAAGGCGTGCAGCAGCGAGTGGTCGCCGCTCAGGTGCGCCATGATGCGCAGCTCGATCTGTGAGTAGTCGGCGCTGGCGATCACGCGGCCTGCGGGGGCCACGAAGGCCTCGCGCACACGGCGGCCTTCGGGGGTGCGGATGGGGATGTTCTGCAGGTTGGGGTCGTTGCTCGACAAGCGCCCGGTGACGGCCACGGCCTGTGCGTAGTGGGTGTGCACGCGGCCGGTGCGTGGCAGGGCCAGTTGGGCCAGCTTGTCGGTGTAGGTGCCCTTGAGCTTGACGAGGCCCCGGTGCTCCAGCAGCTTGGCGGGCAGAGGGTAGTCTTCGGCCAGTTTTTCAAGCACTTCTTCGTCGGTGCTGCGCGCGCCGGTGGCGGTCTTCTTCACAACCGGCATACCCAGCTTGTCGAAGAAGATTTCGCCCAGTTGCTTGGGGCTGTTCAGGTTGAAGGGCTGGCCTGCAATCTCATAGGCCTCGGTTTCGAGCTGCAGGATGCGCTGGCCCAGCTCATGGCTCTGGTTGGCCAGCGTGGGCGCGTCAATCAGCACGCCGTTGCGCTCGATGCGGTACAGGGCCTCGCTGCTCTTCATCTCCAGCTCGTAGATGTAGCGCAGCTTGTCGTCGGCCTGCAGCAGCGGCCACAGCGCGTTGTGCACGTCCAGGGTCTGGTCGGAGTCTTCGCACGAATAGGCGGCGGCCTTGTCCACCGGCACCTGGGCAAACGGGATCTGGTGCGCGCCCTTGCCGCACAGGTCTTCGTAGGTGATGCCTTTGCGGCCCGTGTGGCGCTCGGCCAGGCTGGTCAGGTTGTGGGGTTTGTGCACTTCGAGCACGTAGCTTTGCAGCATGGTGTCGTGTGTGTAGCCGTGCACCTCAATGCCATGGTTGGCGAACACATGGCGGTCGTATTTGATGTGCTGGCCCAGCTTGTGGTGCTTGGCGTTCTCCAGCCAGGGCTTGAGGCGGGCCAGCACTTCGTCGATGGGCAATTGCGCAGGCGCGTCTGGACCCTCGTGGCGCAGCGGGATATAGGCGGCCTCGCCGGGTTGCACGCTGAAAGAGATGCCGACGATTTGCGCGCGCATTTCGTCGAGCGAGTCGGTTTCGGTGTCGATCGCCGCGAGCGGGGCTTTGTGCAGGCGTTCCAGCCACTGGTCAAAGTCCGTCCAGTTCAGGATGGTGTCGTACACCACGGTGCGGTGCTGGGCCTCTTCGGCCACGGTGCTGGCGGAATGGTCGGCAAACAAATCGCCGCTTTGGCCGGGCATGGCCACGGTGGGGGCCGCTGTGGCCGGGGCTGCAGCACCCTTGATCGCGCTGGCCAGGCCCTTGAAGCCATACTTTTCGTAAAACGGCAGCAAGCCGGCGCTGTCCGGCGCGTCCAGCGTGATGTCGTCAAACGCGGGCAAACCGGGGATGTAGTCGGCCAGCGCGCAATCGGTCTTCATGGTGACCAGCTGACGGCTCAATGCCAGCTGACCACTGGCGATCGCCTCGCGCAGGTTGTTGCCCGCCACGCCTTTGATGGCGTCGGCATTGGCAATCAAGCTGTCGAGCGAGCCATATTCTTCCAGCCACTTGGCGGCCGTCTTGGGCCCCACCTTGGAAACGCCGGGCACGTTGTCCACGGTGTCGCCCACCAGCGCCTGGTAGTCCACCATCAGCGTGGGTGGCACGCCAAACTCCGCCGTCACGCCCGCCACGTCGCGGCGCTTGCCGCTCATGGTGTCGATGATGGTGATGTGCTCGTTCACCAGCTGGCTCAAATCTTTGTCGCCACTCGACACAATGACCTCAATGCCCTGTGTGGCCGCCACGTTGGCCAAGGTGGCGATCACATCGTCGGCCTCCACGCCGGGCACGGCCACCACCTTCCAGCCCAGCAGGTCCACCACCTCGTGGATGGGCTCGATCTGGCTGCGCAGGTCGTCGGGCATGGGCGAGCGCGTGGCCTTGTATTCGGTGTACAAGACATCGCGAAAGGTGGGGCCCGAGGCGTCGAACACGCACACTGCGTAGTCGGCATGCACCTCTTTGCGCAGCGCCTGCATCATGTTGATCATGCCCCGGATGGCGCCCGTGGCGGCACTGGTCGGGTCGCCCGGCACGGCCCGCAGGTCGGGCATGGCGTGAAAGGCGCGGTAGAGGTAGCTGGAGCCGTCCACCAGCACCAGGGTCTTTTTGTTGCTCATGCAGCGATTGTGCCCGGCCCCGCCCCACCCAGGCGGCGCTCTACAATCGCCCGATGCGCGCTGTTCACCTCCTTTTGCTGCTGGGCATGGCCTGCGGCACCGTCTTTGCCCAAACTTCAAGCCAAAACGCCCCCCAGGGCGCTACAGACAAGCGCGAGGCGCTCTCAAATCAAGAGCAACCTCCGGGGCGCACCAACCAGCGCACCGAGCGCATCCAGATCGAAGACGCGGGCAGCCGGGTGGATGAGCTGCGCGTCGGCGGCCAGACCCAGAACATTTCCGTGCAGCCCAAGGCGGGCAACATGCCCAGCTACGAGGTGCAGTCGCCCGACGGCGCCCGCAGCCGCGCAGGCAGCAACAGCGGCGCCGAAACCACCACGGCGCCCCGTGTCTGGAACGTGCTGAAGTTCTAAGCCCAGGGTTGCGGCGCACCTGCCGCGGCACGCGGCGGGGCCGCGCCTTGTTGCACCCGCACATCTTTCTCCCTCTTTCCTCCCTTCTTTTTCCCTTCCTAGCGATGGCCGTCTTTACCGAAGTCTCCAATTCCGAGGCGCGCGAGCTACTGCGCCGTTTGCAACTGGGTGAGCTGGTGGAGCTGCGCGGCATCGAGGGCGGGATCGAGAACACCAACTACTTTCTCACCAGCGACCAGGGCGAATTCGTGCTCACGCTGTTCGAGCGCCTCACCGCCGAGCAGTTGCCGTTTTACCTGTACCTGATGAAGCACCTGGCGCACGGCGGCGTGCCCGTGCCCGACCCGCAGGCCGACAAAAGCGGCGACATCCTGCACACCGTGTGTGGCAAACCGGCCGCCGTGGTGAACAAGCTGCGCGGCAAAAGCCAGCTTGCCCCCCAGGGCGCACACTGCGCGGCCGTGGGCACCATGCTGGCGCGCATGCACCTGGCGGGCCGCGACTTCGACCGCCGCCAGCCCAACCTGCGGGCCTTGCCGTGGTGGAACGAGACCGTGCCCGTGGTGCTGCCGCACCTCAGCGCAGCGCAGTCGGCCCTGCTGCGGTCCGAGCTGGCCTACCAGAACCATGTGGCCGCAAGCTCTGCCTACACGGCCCTGCCGCGCGGCCCCGTGCATGCCGACCTGTTCCGCGATAACGTGATGTTCGACGGCGAAGAACTCACAGGCTTCTTCGACTTCTACTTTGCAGGCGTGGACACCTGGCTGTTCGACCTGGCCGTGTGCCTGAACGACTGGTGCATTGACTTGGGCCAAGGCACCCACGATGCCGAACGCGCCACCCGCATGCTCGACGCCTACCAGGCCGTGCGCCCGCTCACCGGCGCCGAGCGCGAACTGCTGCCCGCCATGCTGCGCGCGGGCGCGCTGCGATTCTGGATCTCGCGCCTGTGGGACTACCACCTGCCGCGCGAGGCCTCCATGCTCACGCCGCACGACCCCACACACTTCGAGCGCGTGCTGCAGGGGCGGATTGCACACCCCGTGCACGCCCGGTGATCGCAGGGCCTGAAAAAGACCCGTTTACGCCCTGCGCGGCGGCGGGATAGGGCCACTGCGGTAAATTCGATGGCCTGGCGTCGCCGGGCCTGGCCTTTCCATGGCCTATCTTTGGAAGGCCATGCGCAGGCGCAGGCCCCCTTTTCCTCTCCAACGCATTCATGAAACTCCATATCGTCCCCGCCCGCACCGGCATGACCTGGGTCAAGCTCGGCGTCCGGGCGTTCTGGCGGCAGCCTCTGGCGCTGGCAGCGCTGTTCTTCATGACCATGGCCGCCATGTCGCTGGCCAGCGTGGTCCCGCTGGTGGGCCCCGCCATTGCGCTGGCGCTGCTGCCGTCGGCCACCCTGGCGATGATGGTGGCTGCGGCCCAGGCATCGCAGGGGCGGTTTCCCACCCCCGCCCTGCTGCTGGTGGCGTTTCGCACCGGGCAGCAACGCCTGCGCGACATGCTGGTGCTGGGCGCGCTGTACGCCGTGGGTTTTCTCGGCATCATGGGTCTGTCGGCCCTGATCGACGGCGGGCAGTTTGCGCAGGTGTACCTGGGCGGCGCCCCGCTGACCAAGGAGGTGGCAGAGGTCCCTGCCTTCCAGCGCGCCATGTGGCTGTCGATGGTGCTGTACCTGCCGCTGTCGCTGCTGTTCTGGCATGCGCCGGGGCTGGTGCATTGGCACGGCGTGCCGCCGGTCAAGGCGCTGTTCTTCAGCATCGTGGCCTGCGCGCGCAACTTTGGCGCCTTCCTGGTCTATGGGCTGGGCTGGCTGGGGGTGTTTTTGCTCGGTGCGCTGGTGGTGAGCGTGGTGTCGGCACTGCTGGCACTGGCGGGGCTTGGCGGATCGGCGGCCGGTGGCATCATGGTGGGGGCGGTCATGATGATGGCGGCCATGTTCTTCACGTCGGTGGTGTTCACCTTCCGTGACTGCTTCGAGCCCCCATCCGCGACCCCCGTGCACCAGGAGGAACCCCATGACGAGCCACCACCACCCCCCGCTTCAACGCCTGGGCCGCTCTGAAGAAGAGCTGGCCTGGTTCCAGCGGCGCAGCCTCATCCAGGCCGCCGCGTTGTGGATGGCATCCGGCGGCTGGGTCGCCGCCCACGCGCAGGGGCGCAGCGGCGTTGTGGAGCTGCGTGGCGACGTTCTGCGCAATGGCGAGCCCCTGACCGCCCAGCACACCATCACCGCCAACGACCGCATCGAGACCGGCCCCGGCTCGACCGCCGTTTTCACCGTGGGCAACAGCGCCTTCATGGTGCGGCAAAACTCGCGCGTGGCGCTGGAGAGCGACACCCCCACCGCCGCCAAGGTACTGCGCGTGCTGAGCGGCGCGGTGGCCAGCGTGTGGGGGCGCGGCTCAGACCGCCAGATCATCTTGCCCACCGCCACCGCAGGCATTCGCGGCACGGGGGTGTATGCCGAAGTGTTTGCCGACCAGGACCAGCGCGGCTACCTGTGCAACTGCTACGGCACGGTGGCGCTGGCGGCTGGCAATGAGACTTTGCTCAGCCAGGCGTCCTACCACCAAGCTTTCTGGGTCGAAACCGCTCCGCGCAACGGGCGCCTGTTGACCCCGGCGGGCGCCATCAACCACACCGACGAAGAGCTGGAGTTTCTGGCGGGCCTGATAGACCAGCGCACGGCCTGGCAGATTGCAGGGCGCAAGGGTGTCAAGGATGGGCGCGGGCAGATGGGCTATCCGGCGCCCGGCAGCACCACGCCCTCTGCACCGATCCCTGAGCCCGCCGGCCCGCCCGGCAGCAGCACCTACTGACCCACCCCCCGCCCGCGAGAAATCACGCGGGCCCTGCCCCATCAGGCGGACATCTCCCGCAGGCACATCCGGCAGGCGTGCAGGCGCAGGCACGGACATATTCGACCGCCTCACCCGCCTTGCGTTCCGGGTTGCCACGCAAACGTCACACAACCGTCAAGCCACTGTCACGGGGCATTTTTAGCATCGGCGGCTGGAAACAATGCCCCCGTCCACTGCGCCCCGCGAAGGGACGCATCGGTGGTGCCTGGGCATTTCCTGACCGTTTGCATACCAACCTGGAAATCTCCTAAAAATGACCCACCCGACGATGCCCACCCGCCGCAAAGCCCTGCAACTGCTGGCGGGCGTTCCCATGCTTCCGCTCGGCGCCAGCGCGTCGGCAGCCCTGCTGTCCGCCTGCGGCGGCGGTAGTGATGCTGCCCCCGGCTACGTGTCTGCCAGCTTCACGTCGATGGCCGCGCCCACGCTCGCATCGGCAGCAGCCATGGCCACAACCACGGTGGGCTCCACGCTCAACATCAAGCTCAGCGACGACTCGGTGCAGTCCTACCAATTGGCCTATCAGCCCTTCTTCGTAACAGGCGACCTGGTGGCGGACGGCAAAGGCGGCAAGACACTGTCGGGCGGCTACTACGACATCAACAACAAACCCATCATCGACAGCACCGTGGCGGGCAGCGAACGCCAGTATTTTTCGGACGCCCCCGATGGCACCTCGCTGCTCACCGTGGCCAACCCCACCGTCACCGGCCTCAAGGGCAAGGCCGTGTTTGCCGTGGTGCAGTTTGAATACACCACCTCGGCGCAAGACGGCAAGACCGACATGTACGGCAAGCTGCCCTCACCCATCGCCGTGCTCACGCTCGACCAAGACCCTGCCACCGGCAAGCTCAGCCTGGTGAAATACCACAACGTGGACACCTCCAAGGTGCATGGCCTGTGGATCACCTGCGGCGCCAGCCTCTCGCCCTGGGGCACCCACCTGTCGAGCGAAGAGTACGAACCCGACGCTTTTGGCATTGCCAGCAACGCCATGTTCAAGGCCTACAGCAAGAACCTGTATGGCGACGAAGCCAAGGCCAACCCATACCACTACGGCCACATGCCCGAAGTGACGGTGAACGCCGACGGCACGGGCAGCATCAAGAAGCACTACTGCATGGGCCGCATCTCGCACGAGCTGGTGCAGGTCATGCCCGACAACCGCACCGCGCTGATGGGCGACGACGCCACCAACAGTGCCTACTTCGTGTTCGTGGCCGACAAGGAAAAAGACCTGTCGTCCGGCACGCTGTATGTGGCCAAGGTGGGCAGCGGTTTCTCCATCGACCCCAAGGCCACGGCAGCCGCGCCGCTGACCTGGATCAAGATGGGATCGGCCACCAGCGCCGAGATCGAGAGCCTGGCCGACACGCTCAAGCCCACGGACATCATGACCGTCACGAGCAAAGACCCCAGCGACGCCTCGTACACCAAGATCGTCGTCAACGGCAAGACCGAGTGGATCAAGCTCAACACCGGCATGGAAAAAGCCGCCGCCTTCCTCGAAACCCACCGCTACGCCGCCTACCAGGGCGCCAGCCTGGGCTTCACCAAGATGGAAGGCACCACGGTCAACGCCAAGGACAAGATTGCCTATTCAGCCCTGCAGAACGTGCAAAGCGCCATGGTGGCCGGCCACGCTGCCAACGTGCCTGGCAACGGCATCTCCGTGCCCAAAGCACTGAACGCGGGTGTCGTGATGGCCCTGAACCTGCGCGGCGGCCAGAAGGACACGGCTGGCGCCGCCATCAACAGCGAGTGGATGCCCGTGGACACCAAGGCCCTGCTGGCTGGCGAAGACATCACGGCCGATGCGCTGGGCAACACCGCCAACCCCAACACCATCGCCAACCCGGACAACCTGAAGTTCTCCGAAAAGATGCGCACCCTGTTCATCGGCGAAGACAGCAGCCAGCACGTGAACAACTTCCTGTGGGCCTACAACGTGGACACCAAGCAGCTGTCGCGCGTGATGTCCATCCCCGCAGGCGGCGAATCCACCGGCCTGCACGCCGTGGACGAGATCAACGGCTGGACCTACATCATGAGCAACTTCCAGCACGCCGGTGACTGGGGTTCGATCCACAGCGTGGTGAAAGACACACTCGACCCGCTGATCAAGGCCAACTACAAGAACAAGGCTGGCGCAGCCGTAGGCTACCTCACGGGCACCATCAAGCAGCCCACCTTGGCCAAGGCCTAAAACCCCCGTGCCAGCGGCCCGCCCTCCCTAGAGTGCGGCCGCTCACCACCATCACAACGGGGCCCTGCGGGGCCCCATTGTCATTGGGCCCGCGAAGTTAAGTGCGCTGCCTGAAGGGAGTGTCCGCCACCCCATCTCGATACCGGTCGTTCAGTTGGCGCGCGTCGAATGACCGTTTGCCGTCACCAGTGGTCGGCAGCAATGGGTCACACACCCAGTAGGCGCCCAGAGAGCCCACAGCCGACAACCCAATGACCGAGGCCGTGCCGACAAAGCTGCCGGCGCAAATACCCTGCACGGACATTGAATAAAACGAATAAAAATCAGTCTCATTCGTATAATCTCAACAGCCAGTGCCCGGAACGCCCGAGCCCGCCATCCATCAACTGGGCCCTACGGCCGCCCCAACCGCGCACGACAGCCACGCACCTTGCGATGCATGGCGCCGCCCGCTCATCCCATCACCGCAGGAGACAACGCATGAAAACCCCCTTTGCCCCCGCCGCCGTTCTGGCCGCCTTGCTGGCCACGGGCCTTGTGGCACACCAGGCGCAGGCCCAGGCGGTGGGAGCCGCACCTGCGGCAAGTACTGCCACCAGCGCAGCCACCGCCAACACCGTGGCCGCGCACTACGCTCAACTGGTACACGCCAACTACAGCGACACCCTTGCCAGCGCCCAGGCGCTGCGCGAGGCTGTGAAGGCCTTCACGGCCAAGCCATCGGCCGACACCCTGGCTGAGGCCCGCAAGCAATGGCTGGCCGCGCGCGAGTTCTACGGCCAGACCGAGGCTTTCCGCTTCTACGGTGGCCCCATCGACAACGACCACGGCCCCGAAGGCCGTATCAACGCCTGGCCCATGGACGAATCGTTTGTGGACAGGGTGCAGGGCAAGCCCAACGCAGGCCTGATCAACAACCGCAAATTCGTCATCAACAAGAAGAATCTGTCCGCGCAGAACGAGCGTGGCGGCGAGGAGAACATCGCCACCGGCTGGCACGCGATCGAGTTCTTCCTGTGGGGCCAGGACTTGTCCGAAACCGGCCCCGGCAACCGCAATTTCGAAGACTTCGTGGACGGCAAAGCCCCCAATGCCGACCGCCGCCGCCAGTATCTGACCGTGGTGACCGACCTGCTCATCGACGACCTCACCACACTGGTGAAGGCCTGGGCGCCCGACGCCAAGAACAACTACCGCGCCCGCTTCGTGAAGGGCGGCAAGGAGTCCGTGCGCAAGATGCTGGTGGGCCTGGGCTCGCTCTCGCGCGGTGAACTGGCTGGTGAGCGGCTGGAGGTGGCCCTCAATAGCCAGGACCAGGAAGACGAACACTCGTGCTTCTCCGACAACACCCACCGCGATGCCGCGACCAATGCCAAGGGCATTCAGAACGTGTGGCTGGGCGAGTACCAGCGCGCCGACGGCAGCCTGCTCAAAGGCCCATCACTGCACGACCTAGTGGCGGCCAAGGATGCAACTCTGGCCGACAAGACCACCAAACAGATCGCCGCATCGGTGGCTGCCGCCGAAGGCATCCAGGCGCCGTTCGACCGCGAGATCATTGGCGGCAAGGACGCCCCAGGCCGCCAGCGCATCCAGAAGACCATCGACAGCCTCACGCAGCAAAGCAAAGACCTGGTAGCAGCCGCCAACGCCATCGGAATCACCAAACTCACGCTTGTGCAGCCTTGAAGATGAAGCATCCCCTGTGCCTGGCAGCGGCCAGCATCGGCATCATCGCCCTCGCCGCCCTTGGGGCTGGCGCGTTGACAGCCGCCCCCCAACCCGACCCGCTGGGCGAAAAAACCGGCGGCGAGACCACCGTATTCGCCACCGGGCGCAATGCCTTCTCGTTCCCTGCCGCCAACCTCACTGACGAGGAGCGCACGCGTTTTGTCATCGGCAACTCGTTCTTTCGCCGCAATTGGGTGGAGGCGCCTGCGTCCACCACGGCACGCGATGGCCTGGGCCCGCACTTCATCGCGCGCTCCTGCGGCGGCTGCCATGTGCAGGATGGGCGCGGCGAGCCGCCAGCCATCTTCAACCGCCTGGGTGAGACAAAAGACCCAACAGTGGCGCTGCTGATCCGCCTGTCCATCCCCGGCACCGATACGCACGGCGGGCCCAAGCACGATCCGGTGTACGGCGACCAGTTCAACAACGCAGCCATCCAGGGCGTAAAGCCCGAAGGCCGCGTGACCTTGCGCTACGACACCATCAAAGGCAAATTCGCGGACGGCACGCCCTACACGCTGCAAAAGCCCCAGTACGGTTTTGCCGACCTGGGCTACGGCCCTATGCACACCGGCGTGATGAGCAGCCCGCGCATTGCACCGCAGATCATCGGCGTGGGCCTGCTCGAAGCCATTGCCGAAGCCGACATCCTGGCCAACGCGACAGACCAAGCCGCCGCGCCCGGCCCCATCAAGGGCGTGCCCAACAAGGTGTGGGACGCCCCTGCGGGCCGCATGATGGTTGGGCGCTTCGGCTGGAAGGCCAACGTGGCCACCATCGCGCACCAGACGGGCGGCGCCTTCCTGGGCGACATGGGCATCACCTCGCGCCACTTTGCGCAGGAGGCCTGCACGCCCGCGCAGAAGGACTGCCTGGCCGCCCCCAGCGGCCAAAGCGGCAAGGAGGGGGTCGAGATCGACGACAAAACCCTGGCCGACGTGATCTTCTACCAAGCCACCCTCGCACCGCCCGCGCGCCGCAACATCAACGATGCGCAGGTGCTGCGCGGCCAGGCGCTGTTTGCGCAAGCACAGTGCGCCACTTGCCACCGCCCGAGCTACGTCACCCAGGAAGGCCCCTTCCCCCAACTGACGAGCAAGGCGCTGAACGGCCAGCGCATCGCGCCCTACACCGACCTGCTGCTGCACGACATGGGCGAGCGCCTTGCCGATGGCCGACCCGACTTCGGCGCCAACGGTCGGCAGTGGAAAACGCCCGCGCTGTGGGGCACGGGCCTCATCAAGGACGTGAACGGCCACACCCGCCTGCTGCACGATGGCCGCGCGCGCGGTGTGCTTGAAGCCGTCTTGTGGCACGGCGGCGAGGCCGAAGAGGCCAAGGACCAGGTGCTGAAGATGAAGAAGGCCGACCGGGATGCGCTCGTGAAATTCGTGGAGTCGCTATGAAGACAGCCCAACACACGCTCCGCACTGCCTTGTGGCTGGCGGCGGCCCTGCTGCCCGTGGCGGCGCAGGCGCAGATAGCGCCCACGGCACCGGCCTGGCAGCGCAATGCCGTGCCGTTCTACGACACGGTGCACGCCCTGCAAGGCATCTACGGCCACTGGGCTCTGCCGCGCGCGCAGGACTTTGACCGCAACGCGCTCGCCCTGGCACCCGCCGTGGCAGGGCTGTGCCAGGCATCTGCGCCAGGCAACAAGGCCGCGCTAGCATCCGCTCGCACCGCCTGGCGCGCCACGGCCCATGCGTGGGAGCAACTGGCCGCCGTGTCCGTGGGCCCCGTCATCCAACGCCGCAGCCAGCGCGCCATCGACTTCACGCCCACCCGCCCGGCCTTGATCGAAAAGGCCATCGCCACCCAGCCCCAGGGCGCCAAGGCCTTCGAGCGCATCGGCACGCCTGCCAAGGGCCTGCCTGCGCTGGAATGGCTGCTGTGGACGCGCCCCGCCCAGCCGGGCAGCCCCGCCTGCAGCTACGCGCACGAGGTGGCGCAGGACCTGGCCCGCGAATCCTCGGCGCTCCTCAAGGCCTTCACCGAAGCCGCAGGCACCGACTGGGGTGCCGAGGACGAACAGGAAGACTCCACCCAGGCCATCGGTGAGTTCGTGAACCAGTGGGTGGGCGGCATGGAGCGCCTGCGCTGGGCGCAGATGGAAAAACCGTTGCGCGCCGCCCAGGGCCGCCGCGCACCCGACTACCCCCGCACCGCCAGCGGCACCACACTGGCCGCCTGGGCCGCCACCTGGAGCGGCCTGCGCAGCGTGACCAGCTTGCCCGCCAGCGCGGCCATGCCCGCGCCCGGCGCAGCCCTGGTGCCGCTGGAGATGGTCCTGCGCGGCAAGGGCCTGAACCCGCTGGCCGACAAGCTGCACCAAGCCACTGGCAAGGTAGATGCCGCCATGGCACAGGTGCAGAAATCCGGCCTGCAGAACCAGGCTGCCATCCAACAAGCAGCGCGCGACCTGGCGGCACTGAAATTCCTGGCCGAATCCGAAGTGGCGCCCGCGCTACAGGTGAGCATTGGGTTCTCGGATGCCGATGGTGACTGACCTGCACCGCCGCCAGACCTTAGCCGCGCTGGCTGGACTGGGTGCGTGGGTGCTCGCCCCGGGCGCGGCCTTTGCCAAAGCCAGCGGCAGCGTGCACCTGGCCGCCGCGTGGGAGCACCAGGGCAGTTTTCACATCGGCCTGCTGTCCACGCGGGAAGGTGCCGGGCAGGCATTGCAGGTCCATGCCTCCATCGAAGTGCCCACCCGCGCCCACGGCCTGTGCGTGCTGCCCGACGGCTCCGTGCTGGCCACGGCGCGCCGCCCCGGCGACTGGCTGGTGCGCTGGCAGCCGGGCCAGGGCGCAGAGCCACAATGGCTGTGGCAGGCGGGCGACCGCAGCTTCAACGGCCATGTGCTGGCCAGCGCCGACGGCCAGCGCCTGTACACCACCGAAACCGATGCCGAAACCGGCGCGAGCTGGATCGCCGTGCGCGATGCACGCACCCTGGAGAAAACCACCGAGTGGCCCACCCACGGCCTCGACGCCCATGAGCTGATCTGGGACGCGCGCGGTGGCAGCGATAACGCGCCCACCCTGATCGTCGCCAACGGCGGCGTGCCCACCGCGCCCGAGACCGGACGCGTCAAGCGCGACCTCGGCCGCATGGACTCATCGCTCGTGCGGCTCGATACCCGCACCGGCCGCCTGCTCGGCCAATGGCGCCTGCAAGACCAACGCCTGAGCCTGCGCCACCTCGCCTGGAGCCCCGATGGCGCCACGCTGGGCATCGCGCTGCAGGCCGAGCATGACGACGCCACCGCCAAGAACGCGGCCCCCGTGCTGGCGTTGTTCGACGGCCAAGCCCTGCGCGTAGTGCCCACACCAGAGCGCATCGCGCAAAACCTGCACGGCTACGGCGGCAGCATCGCCGCCACACACGCAGGCTGGGCCGTGAGTTGCCCACGCGCCCACGGTATCGCCACGTTCTCACTGCAAGGCAAATGGCAGGGCCTGGTGCCCCTGCCCGAGGTCTGCCCCCTGGCCGTGCGCGACGGCGCGCTGTGGGCGGGCGGCCTGGGTGCCAGCCTACAAAACGCACAGGCCGCCACGCCCGTGAATCACCCGTACGGCCACGGCCTGCGCGGCGCGCGGCTGGACAACCACTGGGTGATCACGGGGTAGGGGTTGATGGATTTCAATGAAAATCGACCCTAGCGCTTGATGAATAAGCGCGAATAGCTATTAAAATAATAGCATTTGTTTCGCCATTGGCACACTCATTGCGCGCAGCATCATCGCCCGGTGAACATGAAATACGCCAGCACGCACACTGCCAAAGCCACGATGAGCCTGGCGATCCACGGGGTAACAAGCCACGCGCCCAGCGCCGTGGCGACACGTACCCAAACCTGCGGCGACTGCAGCGCGTTGAGGGGCGGGGCCTTGGCCTGCAACGGGTAGCCGCAGGCCGGGCAAGCAGGCGCCTGCGACGACACCTCGCGCCCGCATTCAGGACAACGCATGAGCGCCATGGCCTATCCGCCTTCCTTGCGGGTGGGTACGCCGATGAGGATCTGGACGCGCCGGTTCAACTGCCGCCCCTGCGGATCGTCCCGGCCATCCGGCGTGGTGTTGGGCGCCACAGGCTGGCGCTTGCCCAACCCCTCAACGCGGGCCTGCCGGCCAGTCTGGCGCTGCAGCGCGTGTGCCACGGCTTGCGCCCGCCGCAGCGACAGCGCGTCGTTGTAGGCGTCGGTGCCCTTGCCGTCGGTATGGCCCAGCACCGCCAATGGCGCTGTGGCATAGCTCTTGACCAACTCCGCCGCCTTGTCGAGCGAAGCCGCCGCGTCGGTGCGCAGATCGGACTTGTCGAAATCGAAGAGCACATCCGCCGGCAGGTCGATGGAAATGGCCTGCTCGGGGGTGGGCCGGGCCTTGAGTTCCACCAGCAGGGCGCGCGTCTGCGCGAGGCGTTCCTTGGGCACCTCAGCCTCGCGCAAGATAGTTTGTGGCCCTGCGCTGCGCTGCAACGTGGTGTTCTGCGAGCGGCTCACCAGCCCGCCACCCACCTCTTGCGCGCGCAAGGTGGTTGACGGGGCGCCCGGCGTTGGCTCCAGCCGGTTCGGCGTGGCGCCCAGCGCCCGGCCACTGCGCACAACCTCCAGCGCATGCACTGGCCCGTGCACTGCCGCCACGGCCAACAGCACACAGGCCAACGCAACGGCCCGTGCCCTCCAGGCAGCCGCCTCAGGCTGGCAAAGCATCAGCCGCCCTGCAGCGGCAGGTCCATGACCAGCCCCGGCGCCACGATGTTGTCACCCTGGTTGCCGTCGTTGAACACCAACTTGAGCTTGCGCGCCGACGCCGCCACGGCCCCCATGAACACCAGTTGGCCGTCCAGCGTTTCGCCTTCGCGGATGGTGATGTCACGGTTGTTGTCAGGCCGCTTGATGTGCAGGCGGGCGCCGCTTTCGTCCTGCAGGTACGTGTCTGCCAGGGCCAGCATGGTGGTGTCGGTGATGCGGTTGGCGAAGGAAATGCTCACATCCAGCACCGTCGCATCCGCGCCGATCTCCACCGCCTTGACACGCACCGTGACACCTGCGGGCGCCACGCCCTGGAGAGATAGCGGAACCTTTTTGGGCGCCGCCTGGGGCACGGGGGCCGGTGAGGCAGGTTGCACAGGTGCTGGTGCGGGGCTGGCCGCCGGTGCGGGCGGTGGCGCAGCCGGGGCCTCCGGCGTCCGCTCCTTGCATGCCGCCAGCAAGACAGCGACGGCGGTCCATGCAAGGGCTGCGCTCCGGTAACGCGGCTTCCATGCGCGAGTCGGTGAATTCATGGTGTCTGGTGCTCCTGGTTCAATATTCATGCTGGTTGCTGTGATGCGGATCGTTCGTCGCCTGATGGCCTGGCGCCGCGTTCAGCGGATCCGGATGCTGTTGGTCTGGCCCGCTGTACCCGCAGGCTGCGGGGTCCGCTTGGGGCAATCGCGCGTGTGCACATCGCTGGTGTTGTGCCCCTGCACGATGACCGTGCGGCCCTCCAGGCGGGCGCCCGCGACGTCCACGCTGTTGACGGAAGCCGTGTTGCCGCCATCCGCCGCACACCGGACGCCCGAAACCGTGTTGCCCGTCACCTCAATACGATTGCCCGCCTGAGCACCGCTGGTGGGCCGTGGCGCGGCACTGGGGCGGTGGGCACTTGCTGAAGAACCGGCGCCCACAGGCCCGACAGGCCCCACTGGCCCCACCGTGCCTGTCGTCCCTGCTCCGGCGCTCGCCATCGACAAGGCCATCAGCGCCAAACCGCCATGGCGGGCCGCCACAGAACGAAAAGACCATCTGCCAAGACTCATGCGTTCATACCTTCGCACTACGGTGAAGTCTTGCCTGGCATGCCCGGCAAGGTGCTGCCAGGCAATGCGGCTGGCGCCGAGGGAGGAGCCACAGGATTCGCGCGCGGCATCACCGCCATGCCCGGCAATCCAGGCCCAGGCGCCGCGGCAGAAGGCCGGGCTTGGGCACCTGGGTCACCCCCCTCGCCAGCAGCAGCCTGGCGCTGGATGCGCGCTTCCAGTTCCGCGGCAAAGCGCTCGGCCAGCGCCACCTCTTCCACGGCCATTTCAGCCCCCAGCTCGTTGATCAGCGAAAGCATGTGGGGCGGCGTGCCGACATCGGGCTGCGCAATGCGCTGCAGCAGGCGTGCATAGCCCAGCGCCTTCACGTTGTCTTTGGGAACCCCCTGGCCCTTGCGGTTCATCTCCGTCAAGCGCTGCATCGCACGCGGGTCGCCACGCACGGCGGCCAGCAAATACCAGCGGTAGGCCTGCCCCATGTCTCCCAGGCCGGAGCGCGGGTTCTCGTAGGCGTCGCCCACGAAGGAAAACAGTTGCGGGTTCTGCGTGCTCAGCGCCTCACGCTTCAGGCGCTCCAGCTCGTTGCGGTAGATGGGCCCCTGGCACCCCAGGTCAGCCACGCCTCGCTCCAGCGACTGATTGCAGGACTCGATGAACCGCGCGCCCGCCGTGGCTGCGGGGGCCGCTGCCTGCGCGGCGGCGGCCGGGGGCGGTGAAGCGGGCGGCGGCGGCAGCTGCGCAACGGCCAGGCATTGCAGCCCCGCACAGGCCACACCGAAGCTCCAGCGCACAAGCGTCCGGGTGCCACGCTTCATCATGCGCCGGCCTTTTCACCCGCCGCGCTGGCGGCGGGTGCCTGGCTACCCCCCTTGGGCACTGGGGCCTGGGCGGGTGCCTGCGCAACATCCCACACCATGGGCACACCAAAGAACAGGGGCTCAAAGCCCTGCCAGGTCATCACGTCCACGGAGCCCAGGGCCGCATACCGCTGGGCATACACCTTCTCCAGCGCCTGCTGCGTCTCGGCGTCGTATTTCTGGGTGACTTGGACGCTCTCGCCATATTTGCGCAGCGTCACCTGGATCAGCCCCAACTTGAGCTCGGGCGTCAGCCCGTTGTACGCGGCGCGCATGTTCTCCACCACCACGGGGTCGGGCTTGCCATTGGGAATGCAACGCCAGTACGGCGTGTTGGTGGCCTTGCCAATCAGCTCCAGCACACTCAGATCCACCAGGGTACGGATGGCCGAATGGCGCCCTTGCAAGTATTTGCCCTCCAGCTTGAAGCCAAAGGCATCGCCATAAAAGCCCAGGCTGGCGTTGTCCTCCGAGCTGAAGTTGAGCACCTTCACCACGTTGGACGCCTGGATCTGCGGCACCATTTGCTGGGTAGAGAAGCTCACCAGATTCAAATCCAGCGCCAGTGCGGAATAGATGGCCGTGCGCTTGATGTCGCCGCCCAACGTGACCTTGCCGTCCCCCTTGCCGAACTCGATGCCCGCAGAGTTCACGCGCCCTGCGCCCGCAATGGCGCGGTCGAACTCCGTGAGCGCGCCCGTGATCAAGAAGTCGGGCATGGTCACGCCAAATTTGGCGCCCAATTGCGCCTGCGACACGAGGTAGTCCGGGTGGTAGGGCACATAGACCACGCGCGCGCCGATCCGATTGACGGCAGTGCGCACCATTTCCGTGATGTCACCAGGAATCTCGGCACCCGCGAGCGGACTGGAAAGGTTGGTCGCATCCAGGATGCTGCGCGTCTGCATGTAGATGACAGGATCACCCGCTTTATAAATGTCCAGCATGCGTCCAAAGCGACCCAGCGCAAGGGCATAGGGGCTCAGATTGGTCACGGGCAACAGCTTGTCGGCCTCGCGCTCCTGCAGCAACGCGTTGGCGTCCTTGAGCGCGTTTTCCGTGGTTGCGCAGCCAGCCAGAGTGGCCACCGCAAGAGCCAGCGCTCCCCATCGCAGTTTTCTCTTCATCATGGTTCTTTGTTGTCGTGGTGGTATCAAAAAGCCCCGCTCTCTCGGGGCTGCAAAAGCAACGCAGATGGGTACGCAGCCGTTCAACGGCCTGTGTTGAGGACCGTGATGTTTTCCACACCCTTGCCCTCCACATACAGCGTCACATTGCCGTTCACGTTGCCCTGGATCACTGGGCTGGCGATGCGCAAGCCGCCGCTTGCTCCGCGTTGCACGTCGGTGTAGTTGGAGCGGATCACGATGTTCTTTTGCCCGTCGGGAAGCTTCAGCGTGCCGTCCGGCTGCACCAGCGCACTCTGATCCACGAGCGTGTTCTGCGCGATGGCCCGGTTCACCCGTGCCTTGGCGCTCACCGACGGATAAACACCATCATTGAGTCGCACACCGCTCTGTGCCAAGTCCTTGTAGGCACCGAGTTGCTCGCCGTAGTTCACCATCTGGGCCTGCGCGCCAGCGCCCAGCAGCGCCAGGGCACCAGCCACCAACCAAGCGCCAAAGGTGCGCTGTACACACGCTGGGGAAGTTTTTTCCATATTTTTCATCGCCACTCCTGCATCTACTGAAATCAAAAAAGCGCTGCTGCGCATGCGGCCGCTGAACCGGCCCTACATGCTCAAGAAAGTCACGGCCGGCAGCACCGTGACCGACTGATTCACCACGCCCGTGGAAGGGGTGGTGTAGGTGTAGCCAGGGTTCGCAGCAAACGGGGTGTTGCCCGCCACGCCCGCAGCACCGGTAATGGCGCCGCCCACGTTGCGCACGCTTGCGGCCGTCATGCCCGCCGCCGCAGCCGACATGTTCCCAACGATGGCCACCGCGCCCGTGATCACCCCCTGGTTGATGACCGAGTTGGACACCCCTCCCATCGCGGCGTTGCCCTGGTTGCCCGCGATCACGACGGTGCCCGCCATCACGCCGTGGTTCACAAGCGAGTTGGCCGTGCCGCCCATCGTGGCCCCGCCCCGGTTGCCCACAATCAGCACCCGGCCCGAGAGCTGGCCCCGGTTGTCCACGCTGTTGACGGTGCCGCCGCCCGTGGCATTGCCCTGGTTGCCCATCACCGCCACTTGCGCACCAGCGATGCTGCCGCTGTTGTGTATTCCATTGACGAGTCCACCGCCGCTGGCCCGGCCCGTGTTCCCTGCGATCAGGATCTGGCTGCCTTTGATGGAACCCGAACCCGTGACGCTGTTCACCTTGCTGCCGACGCCCTGCGCACTGGCCTGGTTACCCAGGATGGTGATGCTGGAGGCAGCGATGCTTCCCCCGGCGTGCACGCTGTTGGCCAGCCCGCCGTTGGCCGAGCCCGCGTTGCCGATGATGGTGATCTGGCTGCCCGCGATGCGGCTGCCACCCACCACACTATTGATCGCCCCGCCATCGCGCGCAGAGCCCTGATTGCCGAGAATGGTGATGCTGCCACCCTGCAGGGTGCTCGCAATGTCCACACTGTTGGCCACCCCCTGCTGCGCCGATCCCTGGTTGGCCGCCACGGTGACGGACGAGCCAGCAATCCGCCCCCGCCCTTGGGCGCGCACGCTGTTCGCCAGCCCGTCGCGGCCTGCGGCGCGTGCGCTGCCCTGGTTAGCCACCACCTGTACCGCGCTGCCCTGCAGCGTTCCGTCGGCCTGCACACTGTTGGCCAGCGCAGTGTTGCCCTGATCCGCCTGGACAGACACCGCGGTATTGGCTGCCAGCAGCGCCTGGACACCGTCCACGCGCCCACCAGCGCCTTGTGAAAAACTGTTCGCCGCTGCCAGACCCTCGGTGGCATGCACACGGCCTGCCATGTTGCCCATCAACTGCAGGCTGGCTGCACGCATGCTGCCCAGCACCTGCACAGCATTGGCGTTGGCCTGGCCCACACCCTTGCCGAAAGCCGCAAAACCACCCACGGTGCCCTCGCGGCCCTCACTGCGCACATCGGTTGCCGTGTTGGCCGCGAGTGTCAGCGTGCTCGCCGCCACCTGGCCCTGGGCATTGATAGACAACGCATTGGCATTGATGCGGCCGCCCTCGGCATTCAGTTGCCGGGCCTGGTTGCCCACCACCTGCAAAGTGCTCCGCGACAGCGTCGTGGCGCCAGACCCATCCATGTAAAGCCCGTTGGCCATCAACACTCCGTTGGACTTGGCCCCCACGCCCAGCGCCTGTGCACCACTGCCCGCCGCGCGGATGCTCTCACCCGTGTTGCCCGCGATGACCACCGGGCTGCCCTGCACCCGTGCGCCGCGATAGGCCGCCAACGCATTGACCAAGGCGGTCCCTCCGGGGGCATGCACACCACGCGCAGTATTTGCGGCGATGAGCCAGGGCGACGACGCATCCACCGACACCCCGTCATGCAGAACCAGGGCATTGGCGGCGGCCCGGGCTCGGCTTTCACGCCCTGCCAGCCCGCCCGCGCCCGACACCGAATCCGCAGCCGTGCTCATGTCCGTGGCGGTATTGCCAACCACGGCACCCGCTGCTGACAGCCGCGAGGAAGCGCCCGCGCCGTTTTCCAGCGCAACGCTGTTGGCCAGCAGCGCACCACCCCGTGCATTCAATCGCGACGCGGAGTTGCCAACCATGGTCAGCGTCCGTGCATCGAGCTGCGAACCCGTGACCGCCAGCGTGTTCGCCAGCGCCGCCGACTGCTGGCTGGCCGAGAACAGAAGCCCGCCACCCGCTTGCGCCGCATAGCCGGTGGACTGCACCCCTTCAGCGCGGTTTCCCACCATGGTGAGGGCGGTGCCCTGCACACGCCCTTCGCTCACCGCAACCGTGTTGGCAGCCGCCATGCCACCCGATCCCGTCACGGACCGCCCCTGGTTGCCGCTGAGGGTGATGGCCGAACGTTCCAGCGTGGACTGGTGGTCCGCCACCACCGTATTGGCCAGTGCCCGGCCGTTGCGCTCCAAGGCGCCCACCAGGCCACCACCCACGGAGCCCGAGCCGCCGGCCGTGCGCACCTTGTCGGCCAGGTTGCCCGCCACCAGCACGTTGCCGCCACGGACCGTCGCGCTGTCCAGCCAGAGGCTGTTGGCCGCTGCACCGCCCCCGGTGGCAACCACGTCGCGGGCCTGGTTGCCGCTGAGGCTGTGCACGGGCGCTTCAGCCAGTTCACCCCGCGTCACGGAAATGGTGTTCGCAAGAGCCGCTGCAGACACCCGCACGTCGGCCAGCACTCCGCTGAGGATGGAGCCCTCGCCACCCCAGGCTTGCACGTTGCGCGCAGTGTTGCCTGACACGCCAGCCCGGTAGCCTGCCGAGCCCGCCAGTTTGTGCTCAGAAAAGCTGATGCTGTTAGCCAGGGCGCTGCCGCCTGTCGCAACCACCTGGGCCGCGTCATTGCCTGCCAGCACCAACTGCGCGCCTTTCAGCTCGCTCGACGCCAGGGAAACCGCGTTGGCTGCAGCCACCCCCGTGAGATCCACCTGGGCGATGGTGCCCCGCCCCACGCCAGCGCTACCGCCGCCCGCACGGACATCCTCCGCACGGTTTGCGGTGTGTTGGACGCGGGTGTCCACCAAGGCCGAGCGGGCCGCAGTGAAAGCGTTGGCGAGCGCCGACCCACCGATGGATGTGACACGCCGGGCGTCGTTGCCAGCCAGCGCCATCTCGGAATTTCGCACTTCGGTCGCATCCATCAACACGCTGTTGGCCGTGGCACGGCCAGGCATCTGCAGCGACCCAGTGCCCAGCAGCACCTCGGATTGGGCGCCAAACGCAGCCACATCGGCCGCGCGGTTACCCTGCACCAATGCGCGGCTCGCGGTGAATGGCTTCGTGCCCGTGGCGCTGGCCACCAGCACCATGTTGGCCGTAGCGGCACCGCCCAGGGCCTGCACAAAACCCGTCACCTGGTTGCCCAGCACCTGCATCTGCGATTGGCGCACGTCCATCGCCGCCACGCCAACGCCGGTGGCCTGCGCGGTACCGGCCAGATCGACACGCATCCCGGCATTGGCAAGGGCTGAGCCCTTGCCGCCGGTGGACACCACCGGGCCAGTGGACCGGTTTCCGAGCACCTGGATCTGGCTGCTCGCATCCATCTGCGTGCCCGCGCTGTTCTTGTGCCACCCCACACCCGCCAGCATGGACTCCTGGGCACCCACACGCACCGGCGCCAGGACCACGGAGATTCCGAACAGCCATAGCGCGGCCGCTTCATGCCTTTGCGTCTTGCGCGTTGTGTGCACTCACAGCTCCCGGTTGTGACGATTGGGGGGCAGCGGCCTGAGCCGCCAGGGTGACGAAAAGCGTGCTTTTCTTAGTTGATGTTGATGCTGTTGACGTTGGCCGTGCCGCCGATGGCCTTGATGTCGGTGGCTTCGTTGCCACTCACGGTCAGCTCCGAATTGCGGATCTTGGAGCCCGTAATGTTGATGCTGTTGACGTTGGCCACGCCCTCCATCGACACCTCTGCGACCTTGATGCCCGCCTTGCCGCCACCGGCGATCACATTGGTGGCCTTGTTGCCGGTGACGGTGATCCTGCTGTTGGTCACCTCCGATCCCGACGAGCCCTTGCCTGAGATCAGGCCTGGAATGGCGACGTTGCCGCTTTGGGCAAAAGCTGCGCCGCAAGAGAACACCAGCGTGGCAATGGCGATATTGGCAATTTTGCGCATTTCAATAATCCTTCAGGGGTTAAAAATTAATCAACGAGCAGCCTCTATGGCCTGCGAACGAATTGTTGATGAGCGCACCCGCCCACCCCGTAAAGAAATGTAGACAGCGCCTTCGCAGGATTACTCCCCAGTTATCCACAACACCGCACCCATGGCCAACCACCGCTCTCCCATCAACAAAACATGCCATGTAGAACAAGCGCTTACACCAGGGTTACATGATTTCCACAACCACACCAGCGTCGAAAATGAACAAAACCTCCGTCACATTTAAACATGCACTTACATTTCAAATTATCATGAAACCCCATATAACATTTAGAAATATTTACCTGTGAGAAAACACACAGAATTCATCCCATTTAATTGTCACAAATATGAAATTAATCAACTTGCGTAGCTTTTTGTATATAAGTGCGGCTGGTGCTCTGTTGGGGTGCAGCCCGTCATCCGCCCCCGAGGCCCTGGGCAAAATTCCCTTTCCCACCGACGCGCAGGTTGCATCGGCCCTGGAAGCGCAGTTCGCCAACGACCGCCACAGCGCAGCAGCGCGGGATCTGATCCGTACGCTGGGGGGAGACAAAGGCAAGCTGCGCTACCAGATCCACCAGGTGATCTATCGGCAAGGCAGCTACGAGGCGCGCTACGACGCCGTGCTGGTCATGGGGCAGCCGGGCGTGCAGAGCCTCCAGGCTTTGTACACCAGCATGATTCCCGAGGCCGAGCGCGCCAAGTTGCCGCAGGCCAACCTGGAGGCCTACGAAAGCTGGCTGAGGCAGCAAGCCGATTCCCTCAAGAAGACATCGGAGCCCCAGGCGCAAGCCTTGGTGACCACCCTGGATCTGCTCGGCAAGTGCTACCGCGACAAGGAGGCCGGTGCAGAAATCACGGTCATGGAAGGCCTCGGGGCACTGATCTCCCCCGAGCGCAAAGGCCTGTATGCCGAGAAGCTGGCGCTGCCGGACACCACGGCGCACTGCCTGCCTGCCTGAAAGGCTTTCAAAGAGCCTGCTGCTTCATGTGCAGCGCAGACAGAATGCGCTGCGCCGCCTCGCCCGCACTGCAAAGCGCCGTGTCCACCACCAAGCGTTCTTCTTCACACCAGCGCGCATAGCCGTGCTGTTGCACAGCCTGCCAGGTAGGTGGAACAAGCCCCGGCACATCAGCCACCCGCGTTTCCACACGCCGCCGGTGCTCTGCGGCGTCGGAGCAGGTCAGTTCTACCTCCAGCACGGGCACCCGTGTATCGCGGGCCACAGCGCGCCAGGCTTCGCGCGTCACGGGCAGCGGGTTGACGCAGTCCGCCAGTACCGACAGGCCCTGCGCAAGCTGGGTGCGCGCCAGCGCATACGCCACCATGTAACCCGCCGGGCCAACATCACCCTTAGCCAGCACGGCCGAATCCCGCAGCGCCTGCTCGATGGTGTCGATACGCAGGTACACCGCTGGCCAGCGCGCCAACAACACATGGGCAACCGTGCTTTTGCCCACGCCGGGCAGCCCACCCAACACCACCAGGACGGGCGCAGGGGCGGTAGTTGTGCTCAATCGACCACCGTCAACTTAGCCACCGACAGCGCCAGCCACTTGGTGCCGTGGCGCGGGAAGTTGACCTGCGCACGCGCGTCGTCGCCTGTGCCTTCGATGGCCAGCACCTTGCCTTCGCCGAACTTGGTATGGAACACCGCAACGCCCACCCGCAGGCCGTGGGAGGGCGCCGCCTTCTGCACCGGCACCGGGGGGCTGGCAAAGGTTTCCGACTTAAAGCCAAATGAGGCTCTAGCGCTTGATCCATAAGCGCTACCAGCTCCTGAATTAGGAGCAAATGAGCCAAACCCCTGCTGTTTGGGCGTGATCCACTTGAGCGCGGTCTCGGGCAGCTCGTCAAAAAAGCGGCTCTTGATGTTGTAGCGCGTCTGGCCGTGCAGCATGCGCGTTTGCGAATGGCTCAGGTACAAGCGCTTGCGGGCGCGGGTGATGGCCACGTACATCAGGCGGCGCTCCTCCTCCAGCCCATCGCGCTCGCTGGCGGAGTTTTCGTGGGGGAACAGGCCCTCTTCCATGCCACCGATGAACACGCCGTCAAACTCCAGCCCTTTACTGGCATGCACGGTCATGAGCTGAACGGCGTCTTGCCCGGCCTGGGCCTGGTTGTCGCCTGCCTCCAGCGCAGCGTGTGTCAGGAAGGCGGCCAGGGGCGACAGGGTTTCGCCGGTGTCGATGTCCACGATGCCGGGGATGGCGGGCTTCAGGGGTTCGTCGAGCACTGGTGCGTTGGGGTCCAGCCCCTGGCTGACAGCACTCTGCGTGAGGGGCGTGCCATGCTCGTCCAGCGGCAGGGCCACGGCGTCACGGCCAAAACCTTCTTGCGTGACAAAACTCTCGGCGGCGTTGACCAGCTCCTGCAAGTTCTCGATGCGGTCGGCGCCTTCCTTCTCGGTGCGAAAGTGCTCCACGAGGCCCGTGGATTCGAGCATCTGCTCGATGATGCCGCGCAGGTTCAGACCCTGCGTTTGCTCACGCAGCACATCCACCATGGCGACAAACGCGCCCAGGTTGGCACCGGCCTTGCCGGGCACAGCGCTCACGGCGTCGTGCAGCGAGCAGCCTGCGGCACGGGCGGCGTCCTGCAGCACTTCCAGGCTGCGTGCGCCGATGCCGCGTGGCGGAAAGTTGACCACGCGGGTAAAGCTGGTGTCGTCGTGCGGATTCTCCAAAAGCCGCAGATAGGCCAGCGCATGCTTGATTTCAGCGCGTTCAAAAAACCGCAGACCGCCGTACACACGGTAGGGCACGCTGGCATTGAACAGCGCCGATTCGATCACCCGGCTTTGCGCATTGCTGCGGTAGAGCACGGCGATCTCTTTGCGCTCAAAGCCGTCGTTGCGCACCAGTTGCTTGATCTCGTCGACCATCCACTGCGCCTCGGCCAGGTCGGAGCTGGCCTCGTACACACGCACGGGCTCACCCGCGCCCTGGGTGGTGCGCAGGTTCTTGCCCAAGCGGCGGCTGTTGTGGCTGATGAGGGCGTTGGCCGAGTCGAGGATGTTGCTGTAGCTGCGGTAGTTCTGCTCCAGCTTGATCTGGCGCTGCACGTCGAATTCGCGCACGAAGTCGGTCATATTGCCCACGCGCGCACCGCGAAAGGCGTAGATGCTCTGGTCGTCGTCGCCCACGGCAATCACACTGCAATGCCCAGAACGGGCCTCGTAGCGCCCGCCCACGTCGTTGCCCGCCAGTTGTTTGAGCCAGGCGTACTGCAGCTTGTTGGTGTCCTGGAACTCATCCACCAGGATGTGCGCAAAGCGACGCTGGTAATGCTCGCGGATCGGGTCGTTGTCGCGCAGCAGCTCGTAGCTGCGCAGCATCAACTCGCCAAAGTCCACCACGCCTTCGCGCTGGCATTGTTCTTCGTATAGTTGGTAGATCTCGACCTTGCGGCGCGCATCGCTGTCATTCGTCTGCACGTCGCCGGGGCGCAGGCCTTCTTCCTTGCAGTTGGCGATGAAGTACGCGAGCTGCTTGGGCGGAAAGCGCTCGTCATCGACGTTGTGCTGCTTGCACAGGCGCTTGATGGCCGAGAGCTGGTCTTGTGTGTCGAGAATCTGGAACGACTGCGCCAGCCCCGCCGCCTTGTGGTGCGCGCGCAGCAGGCGATTGCACAGGCCGTGGAAGGTGCCGATCCACATGCCGCGCACGTTCACCGGCAGCATGGCCGACAGGCGCGCCACCATTTCCTTGGCGGCCTTGTTGGTGAACGTGACGGCCAGGATGCCGCCGGGTGTGGCGTAGCCGTTTTGCAGCAGCCAGGCGATGCGGGTGGTGAGCACACGGGTCTTGCCCGAGCCCGCCCCCGCCAGGATGAGCGCATGGCCTGCGGGCAGTGTGACGGCGGCCAGTTGCTCGTCGTTCAAATTAGCCAGAAGGGGCGATGCGGCCGAGGCCGCACCGGAGTGTGGGGGCACCAGGGCTTCTGGCGCACCCGAAAACGGGTCTTGTGGGAACATGCGGCCATTGTAGAAAGCCCCCTGCCCCAACCCGCCACCCCATGAAAAACATCGCCCTCACCCTGGCCAGCCTGCTGGCGCTCGTTGTTCACGCGCCGCACGCCGGTGCCCAGGCGAGTTGCAGCAGCGACGGCACCGCCCAGCCCGTGGCCTTGTTCGAACGCTTCATCAGCGCCGACTGCGAGACCTGCTGGGGCGATGCCGCAACGCCAGCCCCCTCGGCCACGGCGGGTGCGGTGGTGCTTGACTGGATCGTGCCGGGCAAAACCGCAGAAGATGCCCCGTTGTCGGCAGCAGCCACCAACGATGCCCTGGTGCGCCTGCGCTCCCTGGGCCGGTCGACCCCCAGCACCACCGACGTGCACATAGCGGCGGTGGACGCGCTATCGCCATCCCGGCTGCGCGTGGCCCTTGGCCTGCCGTTCAACGACTACCTGGGCACCGCCATTGCCTTTGCGCCCTCCCGCCCGGCCCAAAAGCAAAACACGACCCAAGGCCACTGGCGCTTTCATCTTCTGCTGGTAGAAACGGTGCCTGCCGGCACCGACGGAACCAGCGTGCCGCGCCAACTGGTGCGCAATATGCTTGAAAGCGAGTGGCACCCGAAGGACAAGCAAGCTCCTGGCAAGCCGTTTCCGTGGGTAGAAACGCGGTCCATGCGCATCGCTGAAGGCGCCCAGGCCGAACGGCTGTCCCTGGTGGGCTGGGTGCAGGATGCCAGCGGGCGCATCGTGGCAGCGGCCCAATCCATATGCAGGTAATACCGCCTCCGTTATGACGGGGATTTTTCAGGCGGGTAGAATCAATCACCGGGCCCAAGTTTCTTGACGCCCGGTTTTTTGTGCCCGCGCACTGCGGGGTTCGGAGCTGGCCACCACGCCAACGCCCACAAACCAAGCCGGTCCCAAGCCAAGCGCCCACCGCAGCAAAAATCGTTTTGCGGCGTCCTTTGATGGAGCTTGGAATCTCATGGAAATCTTCGACTACGACAACGTTCTTCTGCTGCCCCGCAAATGCCGCGTGGAAAGCCGATCGGAATGCGACGCCAGCGTGGAGCTGGGCAACCGCTCGTTCCGCATCCCCGTGGTACCGGCCAACATGAAAACCGTGGTGGACGAAAAAATCTGCACCTGGATGGCGCAGAACGGCTACTTCTACGTGATGCACCGCTTTGACCTGGACAACGTCCAGTTCGTCAAAGACATGCATGCCAAGGGCTGCTACGCCTCGATCTCTCTGGGTGTAAAACAACCCGACTACGACACCGTGGACCAGTTGGTTGCACAAGGCATCACGCCCGAATACATCACCATCGACATCGCCCACGGCCATGCCGACAGCGTGAAGAACATGATCGGCTACCTGAAAGAGAAGCTGCCCAAGTCCTTCGTGATCGCTGGCAACGTGGCCACGCCCGAGGCCGTGATCGACCTGGAGAACTGGGGCGCCGACGCCACCAAGGTGGGCGTGGGCCCCGGCAAGGTGTGCATCACCAAGCTCAAGACCGGCTTTGGCACGGGCGGCTGGCAGTTGTCGGCGCTCAAGTGGTGCGCTCGCGTGGCCACCAAGCCCATCATTGCCGACGGTGGCATCCGCAGCCATGGCGACATCGCCAAGAGCATCCGTTTTGGCGCCAGCATGGTGATGATCGGCTCGCTGTTTGCGGGCCATGAGGAATCACCCGGCCAGACCGTGGAAGTGGATGGCGTGCTCTACAAAGAGTATTACGGCTCGGCCAGCGACTTCAACAAGGGCGAATACAAACACGTCGAAGGCAAGCGCATCCTGGAGCCTGTCAAGGGCAAGCTTGCCAATACGCTCATCGAGATGGAGCAGGACGTGCAAAGCTCCATCAGCTACGCCGGTGGGAAGAAGCTGATGGACATCCGCAAGGTGAACTACGTGATCCTGGGCGGCGACAACGCGGGCGAGCACCTGCTGATGTAGCCCCCTGGCGCCTGCTGCACGCCAAAGGTCAAGCGCGCAGCAGGTTCAGAGCCATGTGGTGCAGGTCATGCCCCGGCTTGGCCAGCACATCCACGATGCTGAAGTGGTGCAGCCCCGGCAGCTCCTGGCTGCGCGGCACAAAATGGCTGCCCCAGGCCTCCTGCATCAGGTGGTTCTGGCGCACGAATTCTGTGCTCTCATCACCGCCCACGGCGCAGAAAAGCAGACCTTGCTGCGGTGCTGGCAGGCGGGCTGGGCTGACCTCCAGCACCTGTTCGTCGGTCAAATGCAGCACCGACTGGTACATGGGCGTGTACATGATGGGCTCCAGGTCATGCAGCCCCGAGATCGACAAAGCATTGCGCACCAGGCCATCCGGCAGCCCGTTGCCGATGAGCGACCACACGCTGGTCAGCAGCATCGCAGCCAGTTGCCCGCCTGCAGAGTGCCCAGCCACCGTGATGCGCCGGGCGTCTCCACCATGGTCGGCAATGTGGCGGGCCACCCAGGCAAGCGCCCTCTCCACCTGCCGCACGATGCGGGGAATGGTGACCGGCGCATCGGGCGTGCCGGGGCACAGCGCATAGTTCACCACCACCACGCAGAAACCAGCCTGGGTGAATGGGGGCGCGATGAAGGAATGGTCGGACTTGTCAAGCGACCGCCAGTAGCCTCCGTGGATAAATACCAGCACAGGCACAGGAGCCCCCGATGCCCGCGCGGAGGGGAAAACATCCAGGGTTTCGCCTGTACCCTGCCCATAAGCGATGTCGAGCACACAAGGCACATGGGCCCGCACCTGCGCAGAATCCTGTGCCCAGCGCTGCAGGTAATCCATATGGTCGGGCACCAGCGCACGGTTGTTGTACATGCGCTCCAGCCAGGCGGGGTCATGCAGGGGTGAATTCATGGGCGGTACCTCCTTGGCGTAACAGCAAGCCTTGGTCATCATCTTTCCATTCGCGCCATGCTGCAAGCTACGTGACAGGCTGGCGCGCCAAAAAAAGCACATGATGGTGTAAGAGACAGCCTCCACATTCCCTATACAACAAGAGGATCACGCATGACCACAAGACCGCTGCACATCGCCGTTCTCGGCATTGGCATGATGGGGCTGCCCATGGCTCGCCGCCTGAGCGAAGCGGGCCACAAGGTGCATGCCTGGAACCGCACGCGCGCCAAGGCAGAGCCTCTGGCCGCCTATGGCGTCACCGTGGACAACACCCCGGCGGACGCCGTTCGGGAGGCCGATGTTGTGATCAGCCTGCTCGAAAACGGCCCCGTGGTCGGCCAGGTGCTGTTCAACCTGGGTGCCGCCCGCGCCATGCGCAAAGGCAGCCTGTTCATCGACATGGCCTCGATCCAGCCCAGCGAGGCCCGCGACCACGCCGCGCGCCTGGGAGAACTGGGTGTGGCGCACTTGGACGCCCCGGTATCCGGCGGCACCGTGGGCGCCGAGGCTGGCACGCTCGCCATCATGGTCGGCGGGCGGCCCGAGGACTATGCGCGGGCCCAACCCGTGTTCGCGCACCTGGGCCGCGCCACGCATGTCGGCCCCCATGGCGCAGGCCAACTGGCCAAGCTGGCCAACCAGATGATCGTAGGCATCACCATCGGCGCAGTGGCCGAAGCCTTGCTGTTTGCCGCCAAGGGAGGCGCCGACATGGCCAAAGTGCGCGAAGCCATCAGCGGCGGATTTGCCGACAGCCGCATCCTGCAATTGCACGGCCAGCGCATGGTAGAGCGCGACTTCGCCCCACGGGGACGCATGACCGTACAACTCAAGGACATGCGCAACGCCATGGCCACGGCCCAAGAGACCGGCTTCGACGCCCCCATCACCACATTGTTCGAGGCCCTGTACGCACAAGGCGTGGACCACGGCCTGGGCGAGCTGGACCACAGCGGGCTCTTCGTGGAGCTGGCCAGCCGCAATGCGATGCAATAGCAAGAATTTTTATGCGCCACTTGCGGGTGACATAAAAATTAGTGCATAATTCGAGGCTCTGCAGCAATGCAGACAAGTTCAAAAGATTTGGGTTCTTAGCTCAGTTGGTAGAGCAGCGGACTCTTAATCCGTAGGTCGAGTGTTCGAGTCACTCAGGACCCACCAAATCGAAGCCGCAAGGCGCAAAGGCCTGCTACATGATGTGTAGCGGGCTTTTTTGTTTTTAGAATGGCCGCCTTCTCCGTTAGGCTAAGGTCTGCATGCAGCAAGGCCCGGAGCCGACTGGCCGCACACCATGACCCATCAGCCCGTTCACCGCCGCACCGCTTTGCAGACCTGCGCTGGGGCGGCCCTTCTGGCTTGCCTGCCATACGCCCCCGCCCAGCAGGCCGCAGCGAGCACGGCCCGCGCCGTCTGGCCCGCCTGGGACGCCTTCAAGGCACAGTTCATCAATGAAGACGGCCGCGTGATCTCCGACGACGGCGACAACGGACATACCTATTCCGAAGGCCAGGCCTACGCACTGTTCTTTGCGCTCGTCGCCAACGACCGGCCCATGTTCGACAAGCTGCTGCGCTGGACCGAGAACAACCTCTGTGACGGCGACATCACCGCGCGCCTGCCCGCATGGATCTGGGGCCGACGCCCCGACGGCACTTGGGGCGTGACCGACAGCAACCCCGCGTCAGATGCCGACTTGTGGATCGTTTATGCGCTGGGCGAGGCTGGCCGACTCTGGAAAGAGCGCAACTACCGCGCGCTGTCCTCCCTGTTGGCCGCGCGCGTGCTGCGCGAAGAGACCGCCGACATTCCGGGCCTGGGCTCCACGCTGCTGCCCGCGCCCAAGGGTTTTGTGCAGCCCAACGACCGCTGGCGCCTGAACCCCAGCTACACGCCCATGCACTTGATGCACTGGCTCGCCGCCAGCGGGTTCGACCCACAATGGAAGAAGCTGGCCGACAGCTCGCTCAAGGTCATCCGCGGCTCGTCCCCCAAGGGCTTCACGCCCGACTGGACGGTGTACGACGCCAAGCAGGGCTTTCTTGTTGACACCGAGGGCAAGGAAAAAGGCCAGGGCACCTACAACGCTATTCGCGTCTATTTATGGGCCGGCGTGATGCACGCCGATGCCCCTGGGCGCAAGGCTCTGCTCCAGACCCTGGCGCCCATGGCCCGCTATGTGCGCGAGCAGGGGTATCCGCCAGAATCCATCGACATCCTGACAGGGCAAGCACCAACCCCTGCGCCTTCGGGTTTTTCGGCTGCTCTACTGCCGTTTCTTCGCGCCGTGGGCGATGACGCAGCCCTGCACTCGCAACGCATGCGGCTGGAGGCGCGCCCCCTGCGCCCCAAGGCCTACTACGAACAAGTGCTGGCCCTGTTCGGCGTGGGTGGGTTCGAGGGTCAGTACCGCTTCACGACAACGGGCCAGCTCCTGGTTCGGTGGAAGCCGTAACCCCGATCCCGCGCCGCACTCAAAAGCTCTGCTTCCCGCATAATCGACGGCAAGGCCCGCCTGCAATGCACCGGGCCTCTTTCGTGCCCGCCCTCTGCGGCACCTCCCCACCACCCCTCGGCCCCCTCGCATGAACCCACAAGCCCATCTGCTCTGGAAAGCACCCCGCTGGGCCCTCGCGGTGTTGCTGGCGGTGCTGGGCATGCTGGGGCCGTTCTCGATCGACACCTACATCCCCGCGTTCTCGGGCATTGCCACAGCCCTGGGCGCAACGCCGGTGGAGATGCAGCAGACGCTGTCGGCCTACCTGTTCGGCTTTGCGTTCATGAGCCTGTTCCACGGCGCGCTGGCAGACAGCTTTGGCCGCAGGCCGGTGATCCTGTGGGGCATTGCGGTATTCACCTTGGCCTCGGCAGGTTGCGCGCTGTCACAGACCATCGAGCAATTGGTGGTGTTCCGCGCGCTGCAGGGCCTGTCCACGGGTGCAGGCATTGTGGTTTCACGCGCGGTGATCCGCGACATGTTCCCACCCGCCCAGGCACAAAAGGTGATGAGCCAGGTGACGATCTACTTCGGCGTGGCTCCTGCGATCGCGCCCATCGTGGGTGGCTGGCTGTTCGTGCACACAGGGTGGCACAGCATTTTCTGGTTCCTGACCCTGGTGGGTGTCGCGCTGTGGACGGCCAACTACCGGCTGCTGCCGGAGACGCTGCACATGGACCAGCGCCAGCCCTTCAACATGCGCCACCTGATGCGCGGCTATGTGGAGCTAGGCTCCAGCCCCCGCTTTGTGCTGCTGGCGCTGGCCAGTGGCGTGCCCTTCAACGGCATGTTTCTGTACGTGCTCTCGGCGCCCGCTTTCCTGGGCGATCATCTGTCGCTGGCGCCCACGCAGTTCTTTTGGTTCTTTGTCCTGACCATCTCGGGCATCATGGGCGGGGCCTGGCTCAGCGGTCGCCTGGCCGGGCGCATCCCGCCCAAGCGGCAGATTCGCCACGGCTTCTTGATCATGTTCACGGTGGCGGTGCTCAATCTGGCTGCCAACCTGCTGTTTGCACCCCAGGCCTGGTGGGCGCTGCCGCCCATCGCAGTGTTTGCGTTTGGCTGGGCACTCATGGTGCCGGTGGTGACCTTGCTGGTGCTGGACCTGCACCCTGAGCGCCGGGGCATGGCCTCCTCCATGCAAGCTTTTGTGGGCTCCACCGCCAACGGGCTGGTCGCAGGCGTGATCGCACCGCTGGTGATGCACTCAGCCGCTTTGCTGGCCCTGGCCTCGCTGCTGATGATGGGCATTGGCCTCGTTGCCTGGATCTACCTGCACCACCGCTGGCCCGAAATAGGCCGCACGCCCGTCGACCTCTAAAGCCCCCGCGCTGCAACCAGCTCAGAGGCCGGAGGACTGCTGCCTGCGGTCGATATTCTTTTGCTGGTAATAGCGGTTCTTTTCCGCATACATGGCCTGGTCGGCGCGGTTGATCGCCGCCTCCACCGCCTCGCCCGAATGGCAACTGGCGATGCCCATAGCCAAGCTCAGGTGCTGGCCGGGGTAGAACTGGTTGTTCAACTCCAGCATAGAGATGATGCGCTCCTGCAGCGCATAGGCGCCGCGCTCATCGGTGCCGGGCAGCAACACGGTGAACTCGTCGCCGCCGATGCGCGCCGCGCAGGCTGGCGCATCCACGGCCTTGGCCAGCACTTCGCCCACCCGGCGCAACAGAGAGTCGCCAGCCGCATGGCCCTGCTCGTCGTTGACAACCTTCAAACCATTGAGATCGATCGCGATGACGGACAACGGCCAGGGGCCCTTGCGCGTGAGCCGGTTCAACTCTTCGGCATAAAAGGCACGGTTGCGCAACTGGGTGAGCACATCATGCTTGCCCAGATATTCAAGATAGGCCTCTGCCTTTTTGCGGGCGGTAATGTCCACCAACGACAAGAGCACCAGCCCCCAATCGTGCAGATGGCTGTCGAGCACAGAGAACTGCATGTGGATGTTCACCGCTTCGCCCGAGAGCGAGTAGTTCACCACCTCGCGCTGCTGGAAGGTCTTGCCTTCCCACAAATCCTGCAACTGCTCGGCAAAGGACTCGTGCATCTCGCCGCGGAACACGCGGCCGATGTTGTTGAGCAGCATCTCCTTGCTGGTGGCGCCGAACATGTGCAAGGTCTGCTGATTGACATCGATGACGCGGATTTCGTGCATGCAACGTGTCACAAAGTCCGGGTGTACTTTGAGGAAGGTTTTGAAATCGCCAATGCCCTGCGAGCGCACGCCCTCCAGCAGCTTTTTGACCGCACTGAAATCCTCGACCCAAAGCGACACAGGCGAATGCTCGAACAGGTCACGCGCATACTGCTCGCTGCGCTGTATCTGGCGTGCGGCGGTCAACTGCTGGGTGTTGTCTTCCAGCGAGACCAGCACACGGCTCCAGTCGTGCTCATGGCCCGGCAGAATGCGCGCGCGCACCTGCACATCGAGGCGCCGGCCGTCGAGCGCATAGTTCACCGTCTGATTGGAGAACTCCAATTGGCCGTTCCACAACTGTGCAAATTCGTGCGTCGCGGTGTCGTGCCGGTCATCACGAAAAACCTTGTCCAGATTGGCTTCCAGGTGCTGCAGATTGTCCGCCGACACCAGCTCCAGGGTTCGGCGGTTGACCTGAAGCACGCGCAGCGAGACGCTGCACTGGCGCAGGCGGGCTGGGTCTTCGGCCAGATGGGCACGAATGTCAGTCACCCCTTGCGCGCGCCAGCCGTCAAACAGCCGCTTGAGCTCGCTGAAATCTTCCAGCCACAACGACACGGGCGCCAACTCGAACATGTGCTCGAAATCAGCCTCTGAGGATAAAGATGACACCACGAAAAATTCCTCCGTGGATGATTATTGACGACATGCCCACCAAAAAACGGAGGGACTCTGTCGCGCTGGTGCAAAAAAAAGGCTGGCACCTTACGGAGCCAGCCTGAGGGTCAGCCGGTGCGCTCAACGCGCACCACCTTTATCCGACCACCCATCAGCGCGCGGGGCGTGCAGGACGCTTGCGCGCATCGTGGGCCACAAAGGGCTTGCCACCGCCGCCAGCGGGCTTGGAAAACGCGGGCTTGCGCGGTGCAAAGTCACCACGCGGTGCGCCCGCATCGCCACGGGGAGCAAAGCCGCCACGGGGAGCATCACCAAAGCCTGGCTTGCGGCCATAGCCTTCGCCATCGCGGCGGGGCGCAAAACCACGGTCGCCGCCACGGTCATCGCGGCCGCCAAAACCACCACCCTCACCACGGGCAGGGGCGCCACGGTTGTCACCACGGCCGGCAAAGCCGCCGCCAAAACCACCGCCGAAGCCGCCACGGTCATTGCCACCACGGGCTGGACCACCAAACTTGCGGTCACGGCTGTCGCGGTCGTAACCACCTGGGCGGCCACGGCCGCCAAAATCACCGCCACGGGGCGCTTGTGGAGCGCGCTGCGAAGGCTCCATGCCTGGGACCACTTCGGCCTTGAACTGCTGGCGGCTGTACGACTCAATGTCGTAGATCTTGCGGCGGTCGCGGAACTCGGCGAACGTCACAGCCAGGCCGTCGCGGCCGGCACGGCCAGTACGGCCAATGCGGTGGGTGTAATCCTCGGCCTTCATGGGCAGGCCAAAGTTGAACACGTGGGTGATCGTGGGCACGTCGATGCCGCGCGCGGCCACGTCGGTCGCCACCAGTATCTGCACCTGGCCGTTACGCAGCGCCATCAAGCGGCGGTTGCGCAGGCCTTGGCTCAGGGCACCGTGCAGGGCCACGGCCGAGAAACCGTCTTGCTGCAGGTCGTTGGCCAAACCGTCGCACTCCACCTGGGTGCTGGCGAACACGATGGCCTGGTTGATGGTGGTGTCACGCAGCCAGTGGTCCAGCAGCTTGCGCTTGTGCTGGGCGTTGTCTGCCCAATACAGCACTTGCTTGATGTTGGAGTGCTTTTCTTGCGGGGAATCGATGGTCACCTTCTGCACCGACGAGCCGCCGTCGTGCATCACGCGCATGGCGAGCTGCTGGATGCGGGGCGCGAAGGTGGCGCTGAACATCATGGTCTGCTTGCGCTGGCTGGTCAGTTGGTTCAGTTCGGCCAGGTCGTCCGAGAAGCCCAGGTCGAGCATGCGGTCGGCTTCGTCCACCACCAGGAACTGCACCTTGTCGAGCTTGATCTGCATGGAGCGCTGCAGGTCCAGCAGACGGCCAGGGGTGGCCACCACGAGGTCGGCGTTCTGCAGCTTGGCGATCTGCAACTGGTAAGGCATGCCGCCCACCACGTTGGCCACGCGCAGGCCACGGCAATGCTTGACCAGGTCGATGGCGTCATGCGCCACCTGCTGGGCCAGTTCACGGGTAGGGCACAGGATCAGGGCGCCGGGGGTGGCAGCCTTGAAGTTGCGCGAGCTAGTGGGGTCCTTGCGCTTGGCGCGCTTGGGAGCGGGTTCGCCACGCTCTGCAGCTTCGGCCACGGCGCGTGCAAAAGCAGCGCGTTCTTCGGCTTCGGCAGCAGCTTGCTGATTGATCAGCGTATGCAGCACGGGCAGCAGGAAGGCTGCGGTCTTGCCGCTGCCGGTCTGGCTGGAGACCATCAGGTCGATGAACTTGGTGGCGTCGTTGCCGCCGCCCATGGCCAGGGGGATGGCCTTGCGCTGCACGCTGGTGGGCTGGGTGTAGCCCAGGTCGGCCACGGCCTGCACCAGCTCGGGCGCCAGGCCCAGCTCGACGAAACCATTGGGCTCGGCGGTTACGACAGTGTCGGCTTCAACGGCAGTGGCAGCAGCCACTGCGGTGCCCAGGGGGGAAGACTGCACGGAAACGTCGGCAGCAAAGGAAGTATTGGCAGGCGCGAATTCGCCCTGCACCAAGGAGGTGTCGGTCATGATTTTTCTCTCACGAAGACGGTCGCGGGCGCTGCCCACGATTGGCTTCGTTGAATGGTTAAAAAACATCAACCATCAAACGAAACCTGCGCTGGCTCTGAGGCCAAGGCGGGTGGGCGTTATGCGCCAGTCCTGCACTGTTCGAGACAGTCGGCTGGCATGCCCGGTGTGTGAGGGGAGATGCACAAACTGCGCGGGATTCCTGCGCAGCCTGCGATTATCGCACGACTAGGGTTTCCCCGCAATACCCCTCAAACGCCCAGACGGTAACAACGTCTGCGACCTATGAAAAAACTGGAGCGGCCAAAGCCAGCGCCCCCGCGCAAGGGCCACCCCGCCGCGCTGGGGGCGTCCCCCTCCCAGGGGGAAGGCGCGAAGCGACTCAGGGGGTTTTCATTTTCACACCGACAGCAGGTGCTGGCGGTAGTGCGCCAGCTCGTCGATGGACTCGTGCACATCGGCCAAGGCTGTGTGCTTTTGCGCTTTCTTGAAGCTGGTGTAGGCCTCGGGCTTCCAGCGCTTGGCCAGCTCCTTGAGCGTGCTGACGTCGATATTGCGGTAATGAAAAAACCTTTCGAGCTTGGGCATGTAGCGCACCAGAAAGCGCCGGTCCTGGCCGATGCTATTGCCGCACATGGGCGCGGTGCCCTTGGGCACGTACTGGCTCAAAAAGGCAATGATCTGCTGCTCGGCCTCTTCCTCCGTGATGGTAGAGACCTTCACCTTGTCGATCAGGCCGCTGCGGCCATGGGTGCCCTTGTTCCAGGCGTCCATCTTGTTGAGCAATTCATCCGGCTGGTGGATGGCAAACACCGGGCCTTCGATGCGCGGCTCCAGGTTGGGGCCGGTGACCACAACAGCGATCTCCAGCAGGCGGTCCGTATCGGGTTCCAGACCGGTCATTTCGCAATCGAGCCAGACCAGGTTCTGGTCGGATTTGGCGAGCGTGGCAGGGGTGGGGTTGTTGGCTTCTGACATGGCGCGCATTGTCGCCGATGGCCTAAACTCGCCGCACATGCCCACTCTCAACGAATTCTCTCCCTCCACGCTGCTCACGCTGGCCTTTGCGGCTGCGCTGGTACTGGGCCTGGCGCTCAAGTTCTGGCTGGCCACCCGCCAGGTGCGGCACGTGGCCCGCCACCGCGCCAACGTCCCGGCCCCGTTTGCCGAGCGCATTCCCCTGGCGGCACACCAAAAGGCTGCCGACTACACCATTACCAAAGCGCGCTTGGGGCTGCTGGAGATGGCGCTCGGAACCGCCGTGCTGCTTGGCTGGACCTTGCTGGGTGGCCTGGACGCCCTGAACCAGGCCCTGCTCGCCTTGCTGGGTGGTGGCATGTGGCAGCAGTTGGCATTGTTGGTGGCTTTTGTAGCCATCGGCGGGCTCATCGACCTGCCCTTGTCGCTGTACCAAACCTTCGTGGTCGAAGAGCGCTTTGGCTTCAACAAGATGACCTGGCGCCTGTGGCTGGCAGATGCACTCAAGGGCCTGCTGGTGGGCGCCGCCATCGGGCTGCCGGTTGCCGCGCTGATCCTGTGGCTGATGGGCGCCGCAGGCCCGCTGTGGTGGCTGTGGGCCTGGGGCTTCTGGATGGGTTTCAACCTGCTCTTGATGGTGATCTACCCCACCTTCATCGCACCGCTGTTCAACAAGTTCCAGCCGCTTGAAGACGAGTCGCTCAAGGCCCGCGTCACCGCGCTGATGCAGCGCTGCGGCTTCTCGGCCAAAGGCCTGTTCGTGATGGACGGCAGCCGCCGCAGCGCGCACGCCAATGCCTACTTCACAGGCTTTGGCGCCGCCAAGCGGGTGGTGTTTTATGACACCCTGCTGCGCCAGCTCGCCCCTGGCGAGGTCGAGGCCGTGCTGGCCCACGAGCTGGGCCATTTCAAGCACCGCCACATCATCCAGCGCATCGTGACAATGTTCGCGATGAGCCTGGCGGGCTTTGCATTGCTGGGCTGGCTCTCGAACCAAGTGTGGTTCTACACCGGCCTGGGTGTGCGGCCCAACATCTCGTTCGACCCGGCCATGGCTGCCGCGCCCAACGACGCGCTGGCCCTGCTGCTCTTCATGCTCGCAGTGCCGGTGTTCACCTTCTTCATCTCGCCGCTGTTCTCGCAGCAGTCGCGCAAGCACGAGTTTCAGGCCGACGCCTACGCGGTGGCCCAGGCCAGCGGCGCCGACCTGTCGTCGGCCCTGCTCAAGCTGTATGAAGACAACGCCTCCACGCTCACCCCCGACCCGGTGTACGTGAAGTTCTACTACTCGCACCCGCCCGCCACCGAACGGCTGGCACGCATGCACCACACCCCTGCCCATCCATGACCACCACCATGTTGAAGAAAAAAGACTGGTCAGCGCTTACCCGCCGTGCGCTGACAGCTACTGAAGTTGTAGCAAACCTGGCCAAGCTCGAAGGCTGGAGCCTGAGCGGCGACGGCACAAACGTCGCCATCGAGAAGACCTACCACTTCGCCAATTACTACGAGACCATCTCGTTCGTGAACGCCCTGGCCTTCATCGCCAATGCGCAAGACCACCACCCTGACCTGTCGGTGCACTACAACCGCTGCGTGGTGCGGCTGAACACGCACGATGTGAACGGCATCTCATCAACCGACTTCGAGTGCGCCACCCAGTTCGATGCCCTGGTGGCATGAGCAGCACATGACCCGGCACACGACGGCGGCGCACCATGGCTGAGCGCAGCGCCCTCATGGAAGGCACCGTGGTGGCCAGCCATGGGCGCCACTGCATGGTTGAAACCCCGGACGGAGAACGCCGCATCTGCCACCCGCGCGGCAAAAAAAGCCAGTCGGTGGTCGGTGATCGCGTGCTGTGGCAAGCGCCCCCGCCCGGCCAGGGCGAAGAAGGCACCATCGAAAAAGTGCTGGAACGGCGCAACCTGTTCTACCGCCAGGACGAGATCCGCACCAAATCCTTCGCGGCCAACCTCGACCAGGTGCTGATCCTGATCGCGGCCGAGCCCGTGTTCTCCGAAAGCCAGCTCTCCCGCGCGCTGATCGCTGCCGAGGCCGAGGGCATCAAACCAATCATCGCGCTCAACAAAAGCGATCTGGTGGAACCCTTCGCCCGTGCCTGGGAGCGGCTGCTGCCGTACCGCCACATGGGTGCCGGCACGCACTACGGTGTGTTGCCGCTGTCGCTGACGCTCTCCAGCGACGTGGACCGTGCACTGCTGATGGACCACCTACAAGGCAAGACCACGCTGGTGCTGGGCCCCTCGGGCTCGGGCAAAAGCACGCTGATCAATCTGCTGGTGCCGGGCGCCACGGTGCTGACCGGTGAAATCTCTCAGGCGCTGAACTCGGGCAAACACACCACCACCAGCACCCACTGGTACTGGGCAGACGCTGCGCGCACCACGGCGCTGATCGACTCACCGGGTTTTCAGGAATTCGGCCTGCACCACATCGCCCCCATGCAGCTGGCAGCCTGCATGCCCGACATCGCCGAACACGCCACCGCCTGCAAGTTCTACAACTGCACGCACCTGCACGAGCCAGGCTGCGGCGTGCTGGATGCAGTCAAAAACGGCCCTGGCGCTGGAGGGATAAGCGCCAGCCGCTACAAAATATATAGCGACCTATTTGAAGAACTGAGCCACACGCGCTACTGAACAGGTTCCGGCTGACCCATCATCCCAGCAGGCGCGCCAGCGTGAGCAGCGCCAGCAGCAGCATCCAGACCACCACCGACCGCCACACCAGCCCCACCACGCTGCGCAGGTGGCCCACCTCGGGCTCGCGGCCTGGGGTGGCATCGCTGTCGCCCATGTCGGCGTCGATCTCAAGACCCTGTGGTGCCTGCATTTCGGTGCGTGCCTTCAGCGCCTCGCCACCCAGGCGCACGTTGATCGCGCCCGCCGTGGCGGCCAATATCACGCCATCGTTGTCGTTGGGGAAACGCTGGGCATGAAAACGCCAGCCCTCGATGGCTTCCTCAAAGCTGCCCACCACCGCAAAGCTCAGCGCCGTGAGCCGCGCGGGCAGCCAGTCGATCACCGTCCAGGCCTGGGCGCTGGCCTTTTGCAGCGATGCACTGGCGGGCTGGGTGCCCGCCCGCTGCTTGTAGTGCCAATAGCGCGAAACAAACTCTGCCAGGCGGTACAACACAGCCCCCGTGGGCCCCAGGCCCAAGGCTGCCAGCACCGAGAACCAGGCCAGCACACCAAACACATGGCGGTGCGCTGCCAGCACCGAATATTCGATTACATGGCGCACGATCTCGCTGCGGGGCAAGACCCCCACATCGACCTGCTGCCAGTGCGCCAGCCGTTCACGGGCAGCGTCTTCGTCGCCCTCTTCCAGCGCATCGCGGATACCGGTGAAATGGTGGCTGAACTGCCGAAAGCCCAGCGTGACGTACAGCACCGCCACGCTCCACAGCACGGCAAACGGCCACCCCAGCCCCCACAACAGCAGCCAGTGGATGGCCAGCGTGACCAAGGATGGAACCAGGACCGCCAGGCCCCAGGCCACCCAGCCGTGGTGCGGCTTGCCCGCATCGAAATTGCGGCTCACGGACAGCGCCCACGCCCGCAGGCCCGCGTGGATGGGGTTGCTGCGTGCCAGGGGGCGGGCCTGCTCGATCAGCAGAGCGAACAGGATGGCGAAGAAACTCATGGGGGGCAATGATACTGGGGCTTCGCCCGGATGCGCCCCATTGCCTGCAAGTCAGTTCACACTGTCTCAGAACCTGTTCAATGTCTTTTTGGAGTCGATCTTCAAAAAGACATTGAACAGGTTCTCAGGCCTGCATGAACCGGTAGAAGTTGCGCAGCATGCCCGCCGTGGCGCCCCAGATGAAGTGGTTCTTGCCACCGTCCTGGTAGGGCATAGAAAACCACTCGCGGTGGATGCCGTCGCGGTCGAACACGTGGCGCCGGTGGTTGGCGGGGTCGAGCAAAAAGGCGAGCGGCACCTCGAACATGTCGGCCACCTCGTAAGGGTTGGGCTTGAGCACGCAGCCGGGCCGCACCAGTGCCACCACGGGCGTGATGATGTAGGAGGAGCCGGTGGTGTAAGTGGGCAAAGTGCCCAGCACCTCGACGAATTCGGGCGCAAGCCCGACCTCTTCCTGCGCCTCGCGCAGCGCGGTGTCAGCGGCCGTGGCGTCATCCGGGTCTGCCCGCCCGCCCGGAAACGCCACCTGCCCCGAGTGCGTGGACAGGTGGGCCGTGCGCTCGGTGAGCAGCACCGTGGGCTGTTGCTGCTGCTCATGCAACATGATGGCGAGCAGCACGGATGCATGGGCTGGCTCGCGGTTCATGAACTTCTTTTCGAGCAGCACTTCGGGCTCCCACCGGGGCGGATGCGCAAAACGTGCGCGCAGCGCCTCGGGCGTCTGCGCGGCCGCAGGCACGGCAGGCAGATGCGCGTCCACGCCCACCACCGGCACCTGGCGGGGGTCGAAGTCGGGCAGACTCGACAGCGGGGCGATGACCGATGAGACGGTAGAAGTGGAAGAAGCGTTCACAAGAGGGTTCAAAAACCAGAAAAGCAAAAAGCCGCTACAGGCGGATGCTGTAGCGGCTTGTCAGGACGGGCCCGCGCCTTATGCGGCGTTGGCTGCAGCCTTGTTGACGCGCGAAGGCAGCTTTTCCTTGATACGCGCCGACTTGCCGCTGCGTTCACGCAGGTAGTACAGCTTGGCGCGGCGCACGTCACCACGGCGCTTGACTTCGATGCCGGCGATCAGCGGGCTGTAGGTTTGGAACGTACGCTCCACGCCTTCGCCGCTGGAGATCTTGCGCACGGTGAAGCCGCTGTTCAGGCCGCGATTGCGCTTGGCAATCACCACACCTTCATAAGCCTGCACGCGCTTGCGGGTACCTTCCACCACGTTCACGCTCACGATGACGGTGTCACCAGGGGCAAATTCGGGGATGGTCTTGTTCAAGCGGGCGATTTCTTCCGCTTCCAGGGTCTGGATCAGGTTCATGTTTGATATCCAACGATCTTGTCCGCGCCAAAAATGGCTGCGTCGGGATTGACGGTTCAGTGTTTTGCGGGAGAACTCCCTGTCAAAACGGCCGGCCAGAGGATCGAAAAGCCTTTGATTATAGCAATTCAGGCAAGCTTGGCCAATACGGCTTCATCCGCCGTTGTCAGACGCCCTGCCTGACGCGCTGCATCGATGAGATCGGGACGGTGGCGGGCCGTGGTGGCCAGCCGCTGGTCACGCCGCCAGCGCTCGATCTGCGCGTGGTGGCCGGACATCAGCGCGGCGGGCACCTGCAGCCCTGCCCACTCTTCGGGGCGTGTGTAGTGCGGGCAATCGAGCAGGCCATCGAGCGCCGGGTTGAAGCTGTCGAGCTGGTGGCTGCCCTCGTCATTCAGCACGCCGGGCTGCAGGCGGGCCACGGCGTCCAGCAAGGCCATGGCGGCGATTTCACCACCGGAGAGCACAAAATCGCCCAGACTCATCTGCAGATCGACATGCGCATCGATAAAACGCTGGTCGATGCCCTCGTAGCGCCCACACAGCAGGACAGCGCCCGCGCTGGCGGACCAGCGCTCCACGCCAGCATGGTTGAGCGGCGCGCCGATGGGCGAAAACAGAACCAGCGGCGCCTCGCCACCCTCGGGCTCTGCGCGCTCCGCGCGGATGGCCGAGAGGCACCGCTGCAGCGGCTCGGCCATCATCACCATGCCGGGGCCGCCGCCAAATGGGCGGTCATCCACGCGGCGGTAGTTGCCCTCGGCATGGTCGCGCGGGTTCCACAGGCGCACATCGACCTGGCCGCTGGCATAGGCGCGGCGCGTCACGCCGCTCGCAAGGAATGGCGCGAACAGCTCGGGAAACAGGGTGATGATGTCAAAGCGCATGGTGCGCGGCGTGCTGGGGGTGAAAACCGCTCAAAAACCCGCTCAATAGTCCGGCTGCCAATCGACCGTGATGCGCTTTTCAGGCAGCTCCACCTTGTCGACGAAGGCCGAGACAAACGGAATCATGCGCTCTTGCGCTTTGCCATCTTGTTCATAGGCCAGCACCAGCACCGTCTGGGGGCCGGTGGACATGAGATCCTGCACCTGCCCCAGCGCCACGCCTTCGCGATTGACGACCGAGAGACCGATCAGATCGACCCAGTAGTACTCGTCTTCCGTGGTGGACGGGAAACTCGACCGTGACACAAAAATACGCGCACCACGCAGGGCCTCGGCCGCGTTGCGGTCGTCTATGCCCTCGGCCCAGGCCACCACGGTATCCGAATGGTCCTTGGCCTGGCGGATGGACAAAAGCGCCGTGCCAGCGAACGTCTTGGCGCCCCGCTCGGAAGGGAGCAAATACCACTGCTTGGACGCAAACAGCGCCTCGGGGCTGCTGCTGTGCGACAGCACCTTGAACCAGCCCTTGACGCCCCAGGCATCGGCAATGCGCCCCACTTCAACGGCATCGGCGGGCAGCTCTGCGGGTTTTAGAGTCAGGGGAGTGGTGGCCATGGCAGGGAATCCAGAATAGGAAAAGGGCGGGTTCCGCCAGGCAAGTGCCGACGGAACCCGCCCTTTTCAGGGAGCTTTAAGCAGCCTTCTTGGCGGCTTGCTTGATCAGGCGGTCCACGGTAGGCGAGGACTGGGCGCCCACGCCCACCCAGTAAGCCAGGCGGTCTTGCACGATGCGCAGGCCTTCTTCGGTTTCCTTGGCGGTGGGGTTGTAGAAGCCGATGCGCTCGATGAAGCGGCCGTCACGGCGCACGCGCTTGTCAGCAACGACGATGTTGAAGAAAGGACGGCCCTTGGAGCCGCCGCGAGAGAGTCGAATGACGACCATGATTTATCCTTCGGGTGGTGAACTCCGGCAACATTTGCCGAAAGCCACAGTGTTCGCAACCATATTCGCAACGCTTGAGACACGCGACATGGCCACCCGGCCAGCGACACGCTGCAAAGCCTGCGATTATATCCATTTCCGTCTGAAGCGCGTGATGCACATTGACGTACTCACGTTGGGCCACAAGGCCAGCGATCGCAAGGCGCGGGCCGCCGCCAAGGCCGGGGCCTTGGCAAGGTCCACAACACCGCGAGCGCTGGCCTTGTGGCCCAACCCTTCGGGAAAGCAGGGGAAAGGCCCTGCCACGTCGTTGCAGGCCGCTTGC
>NZ_JAPUDY010000030.1 GCF_027492855.1 Acidovorax sp. | reverse complement strand
CCCTTGGCCACCACATGCAGCCGGTCGCAGATTTCAAACAATTCGTCCAGCTCCTCACTCACCACCAGCACGGCGCAGCCCGCGTCGCGCAGCGCCAGGATGGAGCCGCGAATCTGCGCGGCGGCGCCCACGTCCACGCCCCAGGTGGGCTGCGAGACGATGAGCAGCTTCGGGTTGGCGTCGATCTCGCGCCCCACGATAAATTTTTGCAGGTTGCCGCCCGACAGCGACTTGGCCGCCGCGTTCGGGCCGCCCGCCTTCACGTTGAAGCGCTGGATGATGTCCTTGGCATGCGCTTCAAGTGCGCCCACCTTGATCCAGCCGCTGCCCGACACCGAGTTGGTGCGCGTGAGCAGCAGGTTGTGCGCCAGGCCCATGGTGGGCACGGCGCCCCGGCCCAGGCGCTCCTCGGGCACAAAGTGCAGGCCCAAGACGCGCCGTTGGCCCGGCCCCATGCGCCCCGCGTTCTGCCCGGCCACCTGGATGCTGGCGGGCTCGGCGCGCCGGTCTTCGCCCGACAGCGCGTAGAGCAGCTCTTTTTGCCCGTTGCCCGACACCCCGGCAATACCCACCACCTCGCCCGCCTTCACCTCGAACTGCAGGTCGGTCAAATCCACGCCGAACTGGTCGGCGCGCGGCAGCGACAGGCCCTGCACGCGCAGCACCGCGCTCCCGGTCTGCACCGCGCGGTGTTCCAGCGCAGGCGGCTCGGCGCCAATCATCAGGCGCGAGAGCGAGGCATTGGTTTCCTCACGCGGGTCGCACACACCCGTGACCTTGCCGCCACGCAGCACGGTGCAGGCGGTGCACAGCGCCCGGATCTCGTGCAGCTTGTGGCTGATGTAGAGGATGCTGCAGCCCTCGTTGGCCAGCTTGCGCAGCACCACAAAGAGCTTTTCGACCGCCTGGGGCGTGAGCACCGACGTGGGCTCGTCCAGGATCAGCACCTTGGGGTTGGTGAGCAGGGCGCGGATGATTTCCACGCGCTGCATCTCGCCCACGGAGAGCGTGTGCACGGGGCGCAGGGGGTCGATGTCGAGGCCATATTCAGCCGCCTTGGCGCTGATGCGCTGCGTGACCTCGGCGAGCTGCAGGCTTTTGTCCAGGCCCAGCCACACGTTTTCGGCCACGGTGAGGGTGTCGAACAGGCTGAAATGCTGGAACACCATGGCGATGCCCAGGGCCCGCGCCTCTTGGGGGTTGCGCACCTGCACGGCCTGGCCGTTGAAGAACACGCTGCCTTCGTCGGGCTTGACCGAGCCGTAGATGATCTTCATCAGCGTGGACTTGCCCGCGCCGTTTTCGCCCAGCACGGCATGGATTTCGCCCGGCAACACCGTGAGCGACACGCCGCTGTTGGCAACCACGGCCGGGTAGCGCTTGGTGATGCCCACAAGCTGCAGCCGGGGCGGCGGCGGCGCGCCCGGAGCGGGAGAGGTAGGGGGTGAACTCATGCGGGGATTGTCTCTCAGTTTTACAACTTGTTATAAGAATGAAAACACCTTCTTGCGCTTGTTCAGCATGCCCAAGCAGCTATTCTTTTCGTAGCGATGAGGCCACAGCCTTCACACATTCCCGCAGCCACGCCGCCGCCGCCGAATGGTGGGTGCGCGCGTGCCAAAGCTGGTAGTACATGAGCCGCGGAAAAGGCACCGGGCACGGCAGGATGGCCAGCGGCAGTTGGTCCACATAACGCTCGCAATACTGGCGGCCCGTGGTGAGCACAAGCAAACTCGAAGCCACGATGCTGGGGATCAGGCTGAAATGCGCGCAGCGCGCCGTGATGTTGCGCTGCATGCCCAGGCTGTCCAGGTGCGCGTCGATCACGCCGCGCGCGCCGGGGTGGGTGGGCGTGGGCGCGATGTGCTCGGCGGCGAGCCAGCTGTCCATGTCCCAGCCGCGCCGCACGGCGGGGTGGTCCTTGCCCACCAGACAAACCACCTCATCGCCAAACAGGCGGCCCATGTGCAAATCGTCCGGCGGCTGGGGCCAGTTGCCGATCACCACATCCACCTCGCCCTGCGCCAGGTGCGCGTGGTAGTGCGCGTCGGCCGACAGGGGCAGGATTTCGATGGGGCACAAAGGCGCTTCGACCTTGATGCGGGCCACGAGCTGGGGCAGAAAAAGCGGGTCGAGATAGTCGCTCGCGGCCACACGGAAGGTGCGGGTGGCGGTGCGCGGGTCGAACCCGCGTGCATCCGAAAACAGCGCCTCCGCCGAGCGAAGGATGGCGCCTGCAGGCTCCACCATGCGCAGTGCGGCATCGGTGGGCATCATGCTGGCGCCTGAGCGCACCAAAAGCGGGTCGCCCGACAGGTCGCGCAGCCTTTTCAGCGCAGCCGACACCGCCGGCTGGTGCATGCCCAGACGGATGGCGGCCCTCGATACGCTGCGTTCAGTGAGCACGGTGTGCAAGACCCTTATGAGATGGAGGTCTATCTTGTCGAAAAGGGCGTTGTCTCTCATAGCGGTGCGTGCATTGATGTCATAAGCTTGTGCTTATGCGCCGAGCCTCTGGCGGCCCTACCCTCTGATGAACGCATGGAAATCGAAGCTGCATCTGTCATGACAACCCAACCCCTGCAATTCTTGCGCCGTGGCCAACCTGTGGCGCTGGGCAATGTACCACCCGACCGCACTCTGCTGGAGGTGCTGCGCGAAGACCTGGGC
>NZ_JAPUDY010000029.1 GCF_027492855.1 Acidovorax sp. | reverse complement strand
GTGGTGCACTGCATCGGCATCCTGACCAGCATGTTCTCGGCCGTGTTCTTCTCGCGCGGCCTGGTGAACCTGTGGTACGGCCGCCAGAAAAAGCTCAAGAGCGTGTCGATCGGCCAGGTGTGGAAGCCCGGCGCCGACACTGCCGTGGCCAAGACGAACTAAAGGAGGAAGACCATGGAGTTCTTCCGAATCAGAAAAGACATTCCCTTCATGAAGCACGCGTTGATCTTCAACGCGATCTCCTTCATCACTTTTGCACTCGCCGTTTTCTTCCTGCTCACCCGTGGACTGCACCTGTCGGTGGAGTTCACGGGCGGCACAGTCATGGAAGTGGCCTACAGCCAACCGGCCGAGCTGGCCAAGGTCCGCGAGACGGTCTCCGGCCTGGGTTACCCCGACGTGCAGGTGCAGAACTTCGGCACGGCGCGCGACGTGATGATCCGCCTGCCCGTGCAAAAGGGCATCACATCCGCACAGCAAAGCGAACAGGTCTTGGGCGCCCTGAAGGCCGCTGACCCTGAGGTCACCTTGCGCCGCACCGAATTCGTGGGCCCGCAGGTGGGTGAGGAACTGGTGCATGGCGGCCTCATGGCGCTGGCCATGGTGGTGGTGGGCATCGTGATCTACCTGGCGTTACGCTTCGAGTGGAAGTTTGGCGTCGCGGCCATCATCGCCAACTTGCACGACGTGGTGATCATCCTGGGATTTTTCGCGTTCTTCCAGTGGGAGTTTTCGCTGGCGGTGCTGGCCGGTGTGCTGGCCGTGCTGGGCTATTCGGTCAACGAGTCGGTCGTGATCTTCGACCGGATCCGCGAGGCCTTCCGCAAGTACCGCAAGATGAATACGGCCGAGGTGATCGACCACGCGATCACCAGCACGATGAGCCGCACGATCATTACCCACGCATCCACCGAAGCGATGGTGCTGTCGATGCTCCTCTTTGGCGGCCCCAGCCTGCACTACTTTGCGATGGCGCTGACCATCGGTATCTTGTTCGGTATCTATTCTTCGGTGTTCGTGGCCGCGGCGATTGCCATGTGGCTCGGGGTGAAGCGAGAGGATCTGGTCAAAGCGGTGAAAAAGGAAGACGATCCGAACGACCCGCATGCCGGGGCAACTGTCTGACCCGCTAATATCTGCTTTCCATGCAATCCACGCCCTCTTCTGTTCCTCAGCGTCGCCTGGCCCGCCAGGCACGCCAGAAGTTCGTAGAGGGCCTCTGCTCTGGGCTGCCGGAGCTGGGCAAGACCGTCCAGGAATTCCTGGCGGGGCTGATGAACCAAACGGGCACGGCGCGCGAGATGCAATCGCGCCGCGATGCCTGGTTGCAATACCAGCAGTTGCACGCCACCTGGATCACTCGCACGGCCAAGGCATGGCAGGAAGCGCTGGCGCCCCACATCAGCACCACCCGTGGCCAGATCGCCGCTAGTGCAGGGGGCAGCCAGTTCGAACTGCTCAGCGACGATGTGGTGGAGAACAAGATACTGGCCTCGCGCATTGCGCTGACGGTTGGTGAGCAAGTCGGCCCTCAGTTCGATACCCTGCGCCAACGCACCCAATCGCTGGAAGGCCAGGAGCTCGACAGCAACGACATCCTGCGGCCCGACACCGTGTGCCTGATACTGGTGGAGCAGTGGGTCGAGTCCGGCCTGTCCCGCACCGACCTGCACACCGTGGTGGACCCCTTGCAGCGTGAACTGGCCAATCTGGTGCAGAAGCACTACCAGGCGGTCAACGTGTTTTATGTGGAGCAGGGCATTACCCCACAGGCGGACTTGAAATCCCGTGTGCGGCGTACCTCGGGCGGCACGGTGACAGGCAGTGGTGGCGGCGACTCCGGCTCCGCTGGCCTGGCCTCGCGGGCGCTGGCCCAAACCCGCGAAGCCATGGCGGCAGCGCGAAGCGCCCACCAGCCCCCCGCATTTCCACCCCAAATGCCACGCACGCCGCAATCGCCTGCGGGTTACCCACGGCACGGTATGCCCACGGCATATGCCACCGGCATGACCCCGCTGGCGCGCGCCCGCCAGCGCGCGCAGGGGGTGATGGGGCAACTGCGCCGCCTGCTCACCCAGCCTGCCACCGGGTTTGACATGGTGAATGCGCCGCCCGCGTCTGCAGCGCTGGCCCACGCACTCACGGCCCACAGGGTGCATGCCGACACCTATTACAGCGGCGTTGCCACCTTGATGGAGGACTACAGCCCGGCTGCTGTCGTGCAACTGGCTGGCGCCGTGCGCGAGCGCTCTACGGAGCTCAAGAAAAAGGCCACCACCACCGGCGAGAAGGCCATCATTGAAGTGGTGGCCTTGATGTTTCAGAGCATCTTGGCCGAAGACCGCATTCCACCCGCTGTGCGGGTGTGGTTTGCACGGTTGCAGGTGCCCGTGTTGCGTGTGGCGCTCGCTGAGCCGGAGTTTTTCAGCAACCTGGACCACCCTGCCCGAAAATTGATCGACCGCATGGGTGCCTGCGTGTTGGGCTTTGACTCCACCAGCATCAACGGCAGTGCCCTGGAAACCGAGATTCGCCGTGTGGTGCAGGTGATCGAGCAATACCCCGAAACGGGTCGGCGCGTATTCCAGCTTGTCTACGACGAGTTCGAGAAGTTCCTGTCCAAGTTCCTTACCGAAAAGCAGGCCACCTCACGCCTCGTCAGCGTGGCCCAGCAGGTGGAGCAAAGAGAGACCCTGGCCATTCAGTACACCATCGAGCTGCGCACCATGCTGCGCGACATGCCGGTGCGCGATGAAATCCGGGAGTTTCTGTTCAAGACCTGGGCCGAGGTGCTGGCGCTGTCGGCGGTGCGCGACGGCCCACAGCACGCAGATACCATCGCCTTCAAGCGCACGGCGGCCGACTTGGTCTGGGCCGCTAGCGCCAAGCCCAACCGCAGTGACCGTGCTCTGGTCATTCAGAACTTGCCGGGCCTGTTGCAACGTCTGCGCCAGGGCCTGGCACTCCTCGGTGTCAACGACGCGGCGCAGGACGCGCAGATCAAGGTCCTCACCGACACGCTGGCCGACGCCTTTCTGTCCAAGACCGCGTCGATCCCGCAGGCGCACATCGACGCCATGGCCAAACGCCTGGCCAACCTTGAAGACTTCATCAGCGACGCCACGCTGGGCGACATGCCGCTGAATGCCGACAACATCGAGATGATGCTGGGCATCGATGCGTCGTCTATCCATGTGGTGGCCGACAATGGCGCGCCCGTTGAAGATGCTATGGTGGCCTGGGCACAGGAACTGCAGCCGGGCACCTGGTACACACTGGACCACAACGGCGCCTCGGCCCAGGTGCAGTACGCGTGGCAGAGCCAACGCAAGCAGTTGCACCTGTTTGCGGCGGTGGATGGAAGCAGCTACCTCATTCAACTGCGCCGACTGGCTGCGTACCTGCAGGCCGGGCTGCTGGTGGCCCAGGACGAAGAAGGCCTGACCTTGCGCGCCACCCGCGACGCCCTGGCTAAGCTGGACGCCAATCCCGAGCGGCTGCTGGACTGATAGCCCAGGCTCTCAGGGTGTGCAGGCGGGGCAACAACACCGCTTGCCTTGAAGAACACAGATGCTCAGCCGCGCCCCAGGCGCTGAAACAGCCCGCCGGGCAAGCGCGCCACGCAGCCCGCCAACTCCAACTCCAGCAATGCGACCTGCAGCGAGGCCGTGTCCATGCCGGTGCGTGCCATCAAGGCATCCAGGCCCAGCGGATCGAATCCCAGGGCCGCCAGCAAAGGGCTGTCGACTGGGCTATCGTCCCCCGCGCCCTCTTCTGCAGCAGGGCTATCTCCGTTGGACACATCGGGCAGGCCGGAGGGCATGGCCGCAGCAGGCATGCGCAACTCTTCCAGAATGTCCTGGGCCGATTCGACCAGCTTGGCCCCCTGTCGGATCAGTGCATGGCATCCGCGCGACTGAGGGGCATGGATGGAACCCGGAATCGCAAAAACCTCCCGGCCCTGCTCGACCGCCATTCTGGCCGTGATCAACGAGCCCGACGCCAGCGCCGCCTCAACAACCAGGGTGCCCTGGGACAGCCCGGAGATGATGCGGTTTCGCTTGGGGAAATTGGCCGCCAACGGCGGCGTGCCCAGTGGGTATTCGCTGACCAACAATCCATGGGCGGCAATGCGCCGCGCCAGGTCCAGGTTCTTGCGGGGGTACACCCGGTCCAGGCCAGTGCCCACCACGGCGATGGTGGCCGCCACTGATGAACCGGGCACCGCTGCATCCAGCGCACCTTCGTGCGCGGCGGCATCCACGCCGAGCGCCAATCCCGAGACAATCGTCAGCCCCGCACCCTGCAGCGCCCGTGAGAACAGGCGGGCATTTTCAGCGCCCTGGGCGGTGGGGTTGCGGCTGCCCACCACGGCCAGGCAGCGGTCGCGGGGGAAAGGTTGGTGAGCAAGCAGGTGTGCGAGCCCGATGGCGTAGAGCAGTAGCGGGGGATCTTCCGTGTCCAGCAAGGCCTGGGGGTAGCGGCTGTCTCCCAGTGTGATGATGGCGCGCGCAGGCCCCTCGGGGTCTGCGCCGGACAGCCATTGGGAGGTGGTCTCCCACAGGGCGGCCCAAGTGGAGGGCGGCTCGCACAAGGCCCGTGCCTGGATTGCCGTCACGCACTGCTGCAAAGCCGCCTCGGACTGCTGAAAGATGGCTTGCGGGAGCCCAAAGCAGGACAACAGCCGCCGCGCGGCGGCATTGCCAACGCCGGGGGACAGCGTCAAGCGCAGCCAAGCACCCAGCTCTTCGTGGTCCATGGGTTTCAGGCGAACGGGAAAGAGACTGGCGCAGCCTTCACATCAAGAAGCCCGCGCCGTAGTCCCTTGCTCGCGACCTTACTTGGGATTGACCAGGCGGTCGCCTACACGCACGCCGTCGCGGACTTCAAGCAGCAGAGCGTAGGACACCCGGTCGAAAGTGCGGAACACCATGGCCACGCCATTGGCTTCGCTGGGCAGTTTGACCATGGCCTTGGCCTGATCGGTGGAGTCCTTGATGCGCTGGCCTTTGGTCATCAGGTTGAGAACATGCCCAGGCTCGATGCCATCCTGCGAACCCCGGTTGATGGCCACCACCTGGTTCTGGGCGGCATAGGCCACAGCAACGCTGCCGTAGATGGACACCACGCGGGCATCCACCTCGATATCTGGCGCATGCGGGGTGTAGCTCATCAGGACACGGGCTGGCGCGGGCAGGAGACGGTCCCCTGCCTGGACTTCTTCTTTGGTGGCCGACAGGTCCACCGTCGCGGGCACGTACTCCGAGGTGTAGCCGCCCTTGCCATTCGGGCTTTCCTCGACCGACTCACCGCGCACCAACTCGGCCTTGCCCAGGTACTGGGCTTCGTAGCCCAGCACTTCGCCAGTCAATGGGTCCTTGAGCGCCACCGCGTTGCGGAAGACGCGGTAGAAGCGTGGTTCGCCCGCTTCGGCCAGCATGGGCGATGCAGCATCGCCGCGCACATAGGCGCGGTCGCCCGCCCCCATCAGCACGCGTTCGTCGGTCGTGGCGATCACGCGCGGTGCGCGAAGCAGCACTTGCTCATCCACCACCAGTGGTTCGACCAGGAAAGGCTCGATCAAATGGGGCTTGAGGGTGGGCAGCGCGGAATCGGCCAGGCTGTCGCTGCGGGTGCGCGGTGAAATCCGGACGGTTTCCGGCTCTCCGGCGCCACCGGGGCGGCTGGTGCGCAGGCGGGCATAGGCGCCATCCTTTTCGAGGTACAGCGTCTGGCCGGGGAAGATCAGGTGGGGGTTCGGGATCGCCTTGAGGTTCATGCCCCACAGCTCAGGCCAGCGCCAGGGGCGCTTGAGGTACATGCCCGAGATGCCCCAGAGCGTGTCGCCACGCTTGACGATGTAGGTGTCGGGTGCATTGGCTGCCAGCTCTTCGAGGGGCACGCCGCGCTCGGACACCTGCTGGGCCGTGGCGCGCTGACTGCTGGAGATGGGGTAGTTCTGCGCCTGAGCCGGCATGACCAGCAGAGCGCCAGCGATGATGGTGAGCGCACCCAGGGCGGTTTGCCGCACGCTGGTGAATGCCGTCATGTTGTTCCTTTTCTCATGCATTGTGAACGCCCCCTCACTGGCAACCCGGCGCCTGCCGCATGCAGGCGCTTGGGGCAAATACGTTACGAACCTTCTTAGATTCTCTGCTCAAGCCCTTGATTCGGCAACGATTATTGGCCTTCAACCCTGCAGCGGAGCGCAAAAGTGGCGAAAATAGCGACATCTATTCCCTGTAGCCATGGCAATCCTTCCCATTCTCTGTTACCCGGACCCCCGGCTCCACAAGGTCGCCCGCCCCATTGCGGTGGTGGACGACCGCATTCGCGCGCTGGTGGCCGACATGTTGGCCACCATGTACGACGCCCATGGCATCGGCCTGGCCGCCACCCAGGTGGACGTGCATGAGCGGCTGGTGGTCATCGACGTGTCCGAAGAGCGCGACCAGCCCCTGGTGCTGATCAATCCCGAACTCGTCTGGACCAGCGCGGAAAAACATGTGAACGACGAAGGCTGCCTGTCTGTCCCCGGCATCTACGACGGCGTGGAGCGCTTTGACGCCGTGCATGTGCGGGCGCTCGACGCCCAGGGCGAATCCCGTGTCATCGAGGCGGACGGTTTGCTGGCCGTCTGCATTCAGCACGAGATGGACCACCTGATGGGCAAGGTGTTCGTGGAATACCTCTCGCCGCTCAAGCGCAACCGCATCAAGACCAAGATGGTCAAGCAGCAGCGGGAGGCCCGCGAGTGATGAGGTCGTCAGCGCTCCGCACCTTGCGGGGTGGCGGAGTGCTGGCGCGTGTGGCGCTGTGGGCCTTGGTGGTGCAACTCGTCGGCTGTGCGTTGCCAGCCCAAGAGCAACCCGGCGCGTCGCGCGCCGAGGTTCTGGCCCGCCTGGGGTCGCCCAGCGCGACCTTTGCGCTGGCAGCGGGCGAGCGCCTGTTGTATTCCGAACTCCCCGCAGGCTTTGAAGCCTATGCCCTCGATTTCGACACCAGCGGCAGGCTGGTGCGCAACGAACAGGTGCTGACCCAGACGCGCTTCGAGCGTATCCCGCAGGGCGTGTGGACCTCTGCCGACGTGCAGCGCGGCTTTGGCGCGCCCTTGCGCGTGGAGCGCGTGGCACGGTTTGAGGGCGATATCTGGACCTACCGCTTCCGACAGAACTCCGACCTGCGCCTGGCCCATGTCCATCTGGACCGCCAGGGCGTGGTGCGGCAGGTGCTGTTCACGGACGAGCTTCCCAACCTCGACAGCGCGCGCGACTGAGCTGAACTGAACTAACGCGCGCGTCAACGACATCCCTTTGTAGCCATGAGAGTCATTTTTGCCGGCACGCCCGAATTCGCCCGTACAGCATTGGAGCGACTGCTGGCCGCAGGCTTCACCGTTCCCCTGGTGCTCACCCAGCCCGACCGCCCGGCTGGCCGAGGCATGAAGCTGCAGGCATCGTCCGTCAAGCAATGTGCACAAGAGCACGGTATCCCCGTGGCCCAGCCGCGCAGCCTGCGCCTGGACGGCAAGTACCCCGAAGACGCAGCCGCCGCTCGCGACGCCCTGTTGGCCGCCAATGCGAGCGTGATGGTCGTGGCCGCCTACGGCCTTATCCTGCCGCAGTGGGTGCTGGACCTGCCGCCACGGGGTTGTCTGAACATCCACGCCAGCCTGCTGCCGCGCTGGCGCGGTGCGGCCCCCATCCACCGCGCCATCGAAGCTGGAGATACCGAAACCGGCGTCACCATCATGCAGATGGACGCGGGGCTGGACACGGGAGGCATGCTGCTCACCGAGCGCCTGGCCATCCGGTCCGACGACACCACGGCGGCGCTGCACGACCGACTGGCCATCCTGGGCGGCCGCATGATCGTGGAGGCCCTCGAAATGGCGGCCTGTGGTGGCCTGCAGGCCGTGCCGCAACCGCTGGACGGCATCACCTACGCCCACAAGATCGAGAAGGCCGAAAGCGCCATTGATTGGTCGCTGCCCGCCGCCGTGATCGGCCAGCGCATCCGGGCGTTCGACCCATTCCCCGGCGCCAGCACCGAGTGCGGCGGCGAGATTGTCAAAATTTGGAGCTATGAAATTGATAGCTGTTCGCGCTTTTCCGATAAGCGCTACGGCCTGATTTTGTCTGCAGACGGCACCGGCGTGGTGGTGGCTTGCGGAGAGGGTACGGCCCTGCGCCTGACCACATTGCAACGCGCGGGCGGCAAGCGCCTGCCTGCTGCCGACTTTTTGCGCGGCTTCGATCTGCAGCCCGGCATGGTGCTGGGCTCCCGCCCTGCATGAGCCACCAAGTCGCCGTCATTCGCCGCACACTGCGCCACCCGTCCTTTCGCATGGCCGCCGTGGACATGGCGGGCACTTCGCTGGGCATTGCCGCCTGGGGCTTGGTCACCGGAGTGGCCATGGTCAAGAGCGGCATGTCGGTGGGCATGGCCGTGTTCATGTCGCTGCTGGTCTATGCGGGCAGCGCGCAACTGGCGGTCATCCCGCTGCTGTCGGTGGGGGCGCCGCTGTGGGTCATTTGGCTGACGGCCAGCTGCGTCAACCTGCGCTTCGTGATCTTCAGCAGCATGTGGCGCTGCTACTTTGCCCATTTGCCGCTGCGTCAGCGGCTGGCGGTGGGGTATTTCAGTGGCGACGTGATCTACGTGGCTTTCATGAAGCGCTTTCCAGACCCCCGCCCGCAGCCCGAGCAGGTGCCCTATTTCTGGGGGGCCGCCACCAGCAACTGGCTGGCCTGGCAGGTGCCGTCCATCGCGGGCATCCTGCTGGCCAACGCCGTGCCGCTGTCCTGGGGCCTGGGGTTTGCCGGGGTGCTGGCCCTGTTGGGCGTGCTTTTGTCGCTGTTGTTCGACCGGGCCACCTGGCTGGCCACGGGGGTTGCGGCCACGGCTGCGATTGCCGCCTTTGCGCTGCCGCTCAAGCTCAACATCCTGGTGGCCTTGGCCGCCGCCGTGGCCGCCGGGCTGCTGATGGAAGCGGTGGACCGTCGCCGCCACAAGCCTGAGCTGATGCTGGTGCCCGCCAACAGCATCCTCCCGCCCGACGAGCGCGAGCATGTCGAGGCGGGCGATGTGGTGCCGCTGCGCGAGGAGCGCCATCCATGAGCTGGTCCTGGGTCGAGCCCTTCCTGGCCATCGTGGGCCTGGCGGTCATCACCGTGGTGTCGCGCACCTTCTTCATGATCCCCGAACGTGAGCTGCCGCTGCCCGATTGGCTCAAGCGCGGCCTCAAATACGCCCCCCTGGCTGCGTTGACGGCCGTGATCGCGCCCGAAATTTTCATGGCGCAGGGCGAACTCATCGACACCTTCAAGGACGCCCGCCTGCCCGCCGTGCTGTGCGCCAGCGCTTACTACTTCTGGCGGCGGGGCATCTTGGGCACGATCGTGGTCGGCATGGCCGTGTATCTGCCGCTGCACATCGGCTGGGGCTGGTAAAGAGAGGCTCTCTCTGAGTCGTGTGCGCCGGTGCCCCCGCCAAAGGTGGAGGCCCTTCAGCCCCCTGGGGGGACGCAACCGGTGGCCTGGCAACGCCAGTTCCGCAGGTGCACTGGCACAGACAGGAGGGCGCCCTCTACGGCGGTTACTAAAATGGCCGCCGCGAAAGCCCTCCTTCCCCTTTACACCTCTGCTATGAACATCCTCCGCTTTTCCGATCTGTGTGCCCAGGGCAAGGCCCAAGGCCAACGCGTCTTCATCCGCGCCGACATGAACGTCCCGCAGGACGACGCAGGCCGCATCACCGAAGACACCCGCATCCGCGCCTCGATCCCCTGCATCCGCATGGCGCTGGACGCAGGCGCTGCCGTGATGGTGACCAGCCACCTGGGCCGCCCGACCGAAGGCGAATTCAAACCCGAGGACTCGCTGGCCCCCGTGGCCGCGCGCCTGTCCGAGCTGCTGGGCCGCGATGTGCCGCTGGTGGCCAACTGGGTGGACGGCGTGACCGTGGCCCCCGGCCAGGTTGTGCTGCTGGAAAACTGTCGCCTGAACGTGGGCGAAAAGAAGAACAAGGAAGAGCTGGCGCGCAAGATGGCTGCACTGTGCGACATCTTCGTGAACGATGCCTTCGGCACCGCCCACCGCGCCGAGGGCACGACCTACGGCATCGCCCAGTTTGCCCCCGTGGCCTGCGCCGGCCCGCTGCTGTCGGCAGAGATCGACGCCCTGACCAAGGCCCTGGCCCAACCCCAGCGCCCCCTGGCCGCCATCGTGGCGGGCTCCAAGGTGTCCACCAAGCTCACCATCCTGCAAAGCCTGGCCGACAAGGTGGACCAGCTCATCGTAGGCGGCGGCATTGCCAACACCTTCATGCTGGCAGCGGGCCTGCCCATCGGCAAGAGCCTGGCCGAGCCCGACCTGCTGGACGCCGCCAAATCCGTGATGGCCGCGATGAAAGCGCGGGGCGCCGAGGTGCCGATCCCCACCGACGTGGTCGTGGCCAAGACCTTTGCCGCTGATGCACCCGCCACCGTGAAGGCCGCCACCGACGTGGCGAGCGACGACCTGATCCTGGACATCGGCCCCGAGACAGCGGCGCGCCTGGCCGCCCAGCTCAAGTCGGCAGGCACCATCGTCTGGAACGGCCCCGTGGGCGTGTTCGAATTTGCAGCGTTCGAGAACGGTACGCGTGCCATCGCCACAGCGATCGCCGAGTCGCCCGCCTTCAGCATCGCAGGCGGCGGCGACACCCTGGCGGCCATCGCCAAATACGGCATCGAGAAACAGGTGGGTTACATCTCGACCGGCGGCGGTGCCTTCCTGGAGGTGCTGGAAGGCAAAAAGCTGCCCGCTTTCGACATCCTGGAGCAGCGTGCAGCCGCTTCGGTGTAAGCAAATGCAAGGCAAATAGGCACCGAAGGGCTTGCGAGCCTTGCACCAGCATACAACTGTGACCAAAAACAACGAACTGTGTACGCTGGGGCGTAGTTAGCGTAATTTTTTCTTGTTTTTGTTGAGGAACCCGCCCAGAATTATTTTTCAATCGTGCGGGCTGCATCTTTCCAGATCCTCGCAAATCTAGTCCGTAGGAGGGAATCATGTCGTTTTCAAAGGCAATCAGCTTGGCCGTACTGGCTGGCGCTGTAGCAACCTTGGTGGGGTGCGCACAGAAAGCGCCCATTCCCGTTGCGGAAAATTTTGAATACACCTCGCAACCCAAGGTCCGCTCCGCAGGCCACTGGGATCTCGTGTCGCGCGATGTGGTCAGCCAGACGCTGGGCACGTTGGACAAGGCCGGCGTGGCCCCCAACACCCCACTGCACGTGACTCTGCCCGCCAACGCCACGCAGTTTGAAACCGGGTTCCGCGAGTTCCTGATCACCAAGCTGGTCCAAAACGGCGCTGTGGTGCTGCAAAGCCCAGGCCAGGCGCTCGAAGTCTCCTACGGCATCCAGGTGGTGCGCCACAACAGCGACCGCCCCCATTTCATTCCTGGCGCATTCACCATGCTGGCTGCGGGCCTGTTTGCCGCACACGGCCTGCGCCATGAGCACATCGACCTCCAATTGGCTGCTGGCCTAGGTTTGGCAGCGGTCGCTGACTATGCCAACAGCATCAACTCTGGCGGTCCCACCAACACCGAGCTGATCCTGACCACCACCGTCACGCGTGGCGGCCAGTACCTGGCCCGCAAGACCGACGTGTACTACCTGGAAAACGCTGACACCCCGTTGTTCACGCGCCCCTCGTACAAGAACGTCAACATGAAGGTTGTCTCGCAATGAAAACCCCTGCACTTCTTTTGACGGCGCTGGCCGCAGTGGTTCTGGCTGGTTGCGCCAACAACGCCGCTCCGGTGCGCGTCGAGCCCACCTACCAGGAAGCCGCCAGCAGCCCGTTCATCCAGACAAGCCGCGACGCAGTGGCCAAGCTGACCACCGGCTTTGACATGAATGCGCTGGGCGCAGGCCCCGTGCTCGTGGCCACCGTGGTCAACGTCAACGACCTGAGCCGCGCTGCGCCCCTGGGCCGCACGCTGTCCGAGCAGTACGCCACGGCCATGGCGGGCAGCGGTTTCAACGTGAAGGAAATCAAGCTGCGCGGTGACGTGTTCGTGCGCGAAGGCGCGGGCGAGCTGCTGCTGTCGCGCGAGATCAAGGACATTGCCCGCAATCACAACGCCTCGATGGTGCTGGTGGGCACTTATTCGGCCGCCGCCAGCTTCACCTACGTGAGCCTGAAGCTGGTGCGCACCGAAGACAGCCGCATCGTGCGCGGCCATGACTACGCACTGCCCAACGACCGCGATGTGCAGCGCCTGCTGGCCGTTCCACGCTGACGATCACACGCTTCGTGCGTGAGCGCAACCAGGGGCCGTTTGACGGCCCCTTTTTTTTGGCGGCAAGATGGCCTGGGCCACCCCACTAAAATCACGCCCCATGAACTTCACCGACATGCTGCGCGGCGCCACGGCGCAGAACAACTCTTTGCTGTGTGTGGGCCTAGATCCGGAACCCGCGCGCTTGCCTGCAGGGATGCAGGGCGACCCACGCAAGATCTACGACTTCTGCGCCGCCATCGTGGATGCCACGGCCGACCTGGTCTGCGCGTTCAAGCCCCAGATCGCCTACTTTGCCGCCCATGGTGCCGAAGACCAGTTGGAGCGCCTGATGCAGCACATGCGCGCCAACGCGCCGCAGGTGCCGGTGATTCTGGATGCCAAGCGCGGCGACATTGGCTCCACCGCCGAGCAGTACGCCAAAGAAGCGTTTGAGCGCTACGGCGCCGACGCCGTCACGCTGTCGCCTTTCATGGGTTTTGACTCCATCGAACCCTATCTGGCCTACCACGGCAAGGGTGCCTTCCTGCTGTGCCGCACTTCCAACCCCGGCGGCGACGATCTGCAGACCCAGCGCCTGGCCAGTGTTGAAGGCGAGCCGCTGATGTACGAACATGTGGCGCGCCTGGCGCAAGGCCCGTGGAACAAAAACGGCCAGCTCGGCCTGGTGGTCGGCGCCACCTACCCGCAGGAAATCGAGCGCGTGCGCGCCATCGCCCCCACGCTGCCCCTGCTGATCCCCGGCGTGGGCGCTCAGGGCGGCGACGCCACAGCCACCGTGCGTGCAGGGCTGCGCAACGATGGCCCCATCATCGTGAACTCCTCGCGCGCCATCCTCTACGCCTCCAAGGGTGCCGACTTCGCCGCAGCGGCACGCACGGCGGCCCAGCACACCCGCGCGGTGCTCGAGGCCTCGCGCAGCCGCTAAATCTGCAGTGGAGGGCCGCCAAAATCCCGCCCCTTCGCATCTCCCGCCACCCCACGCCATCACATCAAGCTGCGGGAGATGTGACTAACACCAAATAAATTCCGCGCCAGGGTTTTCGCCATCAGGCGGCGACCCCGCCCATCCCCACGTACTTCTGCAAGGAATCCCTCCATGCCCACCGCCCATCCCTTGCGCCGTATTGCCCTGCTATGCGGCCTGGCCTTGCTCGCCGCTCCCGCCATGGCGCAGCAGGACGCCTACCCCAGCAAACCCATCACCATCGTCGTGGGCTACCCGCCGGGCGGCAGCACCGACCTGATGGGCCGCATGGTGGGGGCCGAACTGTCCAACCGCCTGGGCCAACCGGTGGTCATTGAAAACCTGGGCGGAGCGGGTGGCACGATCGGTGCGCAGAAGGTGGCCAGTGCCGCGCCCGACGGCTACACCCTGCTGGTGGGCGCCAACAACGAGATCGCCATCGCCAAGCTGGTGACCAAGAAGGTCAAGTACGACATGGGCCAGTTCACACCCATCGGCGTGATCGGCTCCCAGCCCATGGTGCTGGTGGCTTCTTCGCAAACCGGCGTGAAGAATGCGACCGAATTTGTGCAACTGGTCTCCAAAAACCCCGGCAAATTCAGCTACGGCAGCTCGGGCGTGGGCACGGCCCTGCACTTGGCCGGTGAGATGGTGAAGGAGCAGGGCAAGCTGTTCATGACGCACATTCCCTACCGCGGTGTGGCCCCGCTCGCCAACGATCTTGTGGGCAACAACCTGGAGTTCGGGGTGTTTGTGCTCTCCAGCGGCCTGCCACACATCAAGGCCGGCAAACTCGTCGCCCTGGGCACCACCGAGGCCAAGCGCTCGGCCGTGACCCCCGACATCCCGGCCCTGTCGGAGCTGCCGCAGTTCAAGAACGTGGACATCAGCTCCTGGTTTGCGTTGCTGGGCCCGGCCAACCTGCCCAAGCCGGTGGCCGACAAGCTCAAGAAGGCGCTGGGCGACACCCTGCAATCGCCCGAGTTCCGCAAGAAGCTGGAGGCCACAGGCACCACCGTGGCCTCACCCACACTGAATACGCCCCAATTCATCAACGGCGAAATCGCCAAGTACGCCAAGATCGTTCAATTCGCCAAGATCGAAGAATGAGCAGCACAGCCACACCCGCTCCTTTGCGCTTTGAGTTGCCAGCGCCGGACATCAGCGCCTGGCGCGCTGGCAACACCGGCACCGAGGGCGTGTGGCACTTCGACTCGGGCCAGCCTGGGCGTCACGTGATGATCAGCGCCCTGGTGCACGGCAACGAGCTGTGCGGCGCCTGGGCGCTCAAGGGCCTGCTGGAGGCTGGCGTGCGCCCTGCGCAGGGCACGCTCACGCTGGCGCTCTGCAACCTTGATGCGTTCGACCGCTTTGATGCCAGCAACCACGACGCCTCGCGCTTTACGGACGAAGACCTCAATCGCCAGTGGCTCGACGAGCACATCGACGCCGCCGACACAGCCGAGCGTCGCCGCGCCGCCGCGCTGCGCCCCTGGGTGGCGCAGGCCGACTGGCTGCTCGATATCCACTCCATGCACGAGCCCTCGGCGCCACTGCTGCTCACCGGCATCCAGCCGCGCAACCGGCAACTCGCGCGTGCCATGCGCTCGCCCGAGTACATCGTGGTGGACGCGGGCCACAAGGACGGCGTGCGCATGCGCGACTACGGCCGCTTTGGCCTCATGGACGAAGAGGGCGGCGACACCCGCTCGCTGCTCATCGAATGTGGCTTTCACGGCGACCCTGCCAGTCGCGCCGTGGCGCAGGATCAGTGCGCGCGCTTTATCGAGCAGTCCGGCGCCCTGAGCGCCGAGGCCCTCGCACAGCAGTTGCCCGGCTGGCGTCTGCCCGATGCGCCGCGCCAGTGGGCGCTGGAGGTGACCGGCCCCGTCGTCGCCACCAGCAGCGCCTTTCGCTTCGTGGCGCCTTTCACCGGGCTGGAGCGTTTCGAACAAGCCGGCACCGTGATCGGCGACAACGACGGCCTGCCCGTGACCACGCCCTACGACGACTGCGTGCTGGTCATGCCCTCCGTCCGTCAGGCGCGGGCCGGGGTGACGGTGGTGCGTTTTGCGCGGCGCCAGGTTTTGTAGAGCCCAAGGTAGGAGCCCCCATGCTCACAAGGGGCGCGGCGGCACCGGCAGTTGTTTACTAATTGCTATTAAATATATAGCTTTTAGCGCTTATCCATCAAGCGCTAGAGCCTGATTTCACTACAAATCAGGAGAAGCGGCCGCACTCACCCCGCCCCTCACTGCGCAGCACGCGCTGCGTCGATATGCGCCTTCACGCGCTGGGCTAGCGCCATGTCGCCGGGGGTTTCGGGGCTCCACTTGTCCACCGGGCGGGGCTGCTCTTGCGCGTCCACGGCGGTGTACACCGCCACGCAGTGCAGCACCTCCTGCGGCGGCTCGCCATGGATACCGCCGCTGCGTACCTCCACGGCCAGGTGGATAGCGGTGTCGGTGGTGGAGGCCAGGCGCGCATGCACCTCGACCAGGTCGCCGGGCCGGATGGGGCGCACAAAGTGGGCGCCGCCCACGAACTCCGTCACGCACGCCCCCTTGGCCCAGGCACTGGCGCAGGCAAACCCTGCCTCGTCCACCCAGCGCAGCACGGTGCCGCCAGACACGCGGCCCGCATGGGATTCGGCACCCAGGGGCGCCAGAAAGCGCAAAGTGATCGAGTGCATGCGGTGCTCCAAAGAATGGGGTGAAACGGACGGTTTTTCAGCCCGCGCGGACCAACGTCCATTGACCTGAGTCAAAGCCCTTGGGTCTGCTCAAAACTACATTAGTTCACATTTCCTACGGCTTGACGAGGCCTGATCCAGGTTCCAAGGCCGCCCCTGGCATGCGGGCGCCGACACATCCCCCCCCACCCCCCGAGGATTTCCTATTTTTGCTGCACACGCTGGTCGTGTGCCTACTGCCATGTCACTTCTGCACCGGTTGAACCTGCTCGAAAAGTTCCTCATCCTGGGGACCATCGGGCTCATGATGAGCGCCTTGCCCACCTACTTGTATGTGAGCGGCTCGCTGCGCGCTATTGGCCACGCCCGCCATGAGGCGCAGGGCGTGGCCCCCGCGCAGGCGCTGACCCGTTTGGTGCAACTGACGCAGGTGCACCGGGGCCTGTCGGTGGGCGCTTTGGGGGGCGACGAAGCCCTGGCCGCACGCCGCCCCGCTGCGCGCGATGCCGTCAACGCGGCGCTGGACGACGTCAGCGCCCGCTTTGCCGCCGCCAAGGTGCCCGCCGCCGAGATGGCCGCCTGGGCTGAAGCCCAGCAGACGTGGCGCACGCTGGAGCAGGCCGTGGCCGCGCGCAGCATCGAGCAGGCGCAGAGCACGACACAACACTCCCAGCTCATCGCGGGCCTGCTGCAGCTCAACGAGGCCCTGGTCCACACCTACGGCCTGCAGACGGACCCCAACGCCGACACCCATGCCCTGATCCAGGCCACGCTGATCCAGGCGCCGCTGCTGGGCGAAAAGCTGGGCATGCTGCGTGCGCAGGGGGCCAGTGCGCTGGGCAGGCAAGAGCTCACGCCCCAGGGCAAGGGCCAACTGATGGCGCTGCACCAGGGCGTGGCCGAGTTGCAGGCAGGCACCTTCCGGGAGCTGGGCCGCGCGCTGCAGGGCAATGCCCAACTGCAAAGCGCCCTGGGCAGCAACGCGCAGGCTGTGCAGGGCCAGATCCAGCAATCGCTGCAGATGGCCGAGCGCGACGTGATCAACGCCACCGGCCTGACCCTGGCCTCCAGGGATTACTTCGACGCGTTTACCCACACCATCGAGGCGCTCAACGCGCTCAACAACCTGTCGATGGCCAGCCTCGACCAAGCCCTGCAGGCCCGCGTGGCCGAACTCCAGCAGGGCCTGTTGTGGGTGGCGCTGGCCTTGATGGTCACGCTGTCGGCCACCAGCGCCACGGCGCTGGTGTTTGTGCGCTCCATCACGGGGCCGTTGTCGCAGGCCGTGGCACTGTCACGCGCCGTGGCGCAGGGCGACCTGAGCGGCGCCCCCATCGTCCACGGTACGAACGAGGTGGGCCAGTTGCTGCAGGCCTTGATGCAGATGCGCAGCCAGCTCACACAGGTGGTGCGCCAGGTGCGTAGCGGCTCCGAAAGCGTGGCCTCGGCCAGCGTGCAGATCGCACAAGGCAACACCGACCTCTCGGCCCGCACCGAAAGCCAGGCCAGCGCACTGGAGGAAACCGCCGCCTCGATGGAGCAGCTCAATGCCACCGTGCGGCAAAACGCCGACAGCGCCCAGCAGGCCAGCCAGTTGGCCGCCAGCGCCAGCACTGTGGCCATTCAGGGCGGCGAGGTGGTGGCGCAGGTGGTGGACACCATGCACGGCATCAACGCTTCGTCGCAGAAGATCTCCGACATCATTGGCGTGATCGACTCCATCGCGTTCCAGACCAACATCCTTGCGCTCAACGCCGCCGTGGAGGCTGCCCGCGCGGGCGAGCAAGGCCGTGGCTTTGCCGTGGTGGCCAGCGAGGTGCGCAACCTGGCCGGGCGCAGTGCCGAGGCCGCGCGCGAGATCAAGACGCTGATCAGCGCCAGCGTGGAGCGCGTGGAGCAGGGCAGCGCCCTGGTGGACCGCGCGGGCGCCACGATGAGCGAGGTGGTGGGCGCCATCCGCCGCGTGACCGACATCGTGGGCGAGATCAGCGCGGCCAGCCACGAACAATCGCTGGGCGTGGCCCAGGTGGGCGAGGCCGTGACGCAGATGGACCAGGTGACGCAGCAGAACGCCTCGCTGGTGGAAGAAATGGCCGCCGCAGCAGGCAGCCTGCAAACCCAGGCCGAAGACCTGGTGCACGTGGTGTCGGTGTTCCGCCTGGGGGGCGACGGCAATACAAGCAGCAGTGAAATGCTACGAATTCGATAGCTTTTTGCGCTTGTTATATAAGCGCTACAGCCCTATTTCTCTTAAATTCTTCAGGTCGTTGAGGGCGCCAGGCCCAACTCGGCCAGCTCGGCCTGGGTGAACACGCGCGAGCGGGTGTGGAAGGCCTTGCCCTCGGGCCCTTCGAGCGAGAAGGTGCCGCCCGTGCCCTCGATCACGTCGATGATGAGCTGCGTGTGTTTCCAGGTTTCGTACTGCGCGCGGCCGATGTAGAACGGGCATCCTCCTATATCGCCCAGGTACACATCGCCCGCACCCATGGTGATCTCGCCGGGCAGGTAGCAGTTGGCCGCGCTGTTGTCGCAGCAGCCGCCCGACTGGTGGAACATCAGGTCGGGGCCGTGTTTGGATTGCAGAAAGGCCACCAGTTCGAGCGCGGCGGGGGTGGCGATGACTTTGTCGACCATGGGTGTCTCCTCGTTTTGTCAAAAGCAAAAGGGGAGCGGTTGCCAGCCCCACCCCTTGCATCGGTTGCACTGATCTCGCGCCCACCACCCATTCACGCTGAGCCCGCCGAAGCGCAGCGCAAGGCTTCGACCCTTCGACACGCTCAGGACAGGCAAGCTCAGCCCGAACAGTGGCAGGGGCGTGACGACCGGCCTCAGGGTCGGGCTGGGGTATCTACAGAGCCGAACGGCGATGGCTCCCAACACCCACAGCGCCACACCACCCGTTCACGCTGAGCCCGCCTGTTCTGAGCGTGTCGAAGGGTCGAAGCGCCGCGCAGGGCTTCGACAGGCTCAGCCCGAACGGTTCGTGCCTATTCAAGCCAAGCGCGTCGGTCGAAATCAGAAGAAACCGAGCTTGTTTTCCGAGTACGAAACCAACAGGTTCTTGGTTTGTTGGTAGTGGTCCAGCATCATCTTGTGCGTCTCACGCCCAATGCCCGACTCCTTGTACCCACCAAACGCCGCGTGCGCCGGGTAGGCGTGGTAGCAGTTGGTCCACACACGCCCCGCCTTGATGGCGCGGCCCATGCGGTAGGCCACGTTGCCGTTGCGGCTCCACACGCCTGCGCCCAGGCCATACAGCGTGTCGTTGGCAATGGCCAGGGCTTCGGCTTCGTCCTTGAAGGTGGTCACGGCCAGCACGGGGCCGAAGATCTCTTCCTGGAAGATGCGCATCTTGTTGTGGCCCTTGAACAGCGTGGGCTGCACGTAGTAGCCGCCTTCCAGGTCGCCACCCAGGTGGGCCTGGCCGCCACCGGCCAGCACTTCGGCGCCTTCCTGCTTGCCCAGGTCCAGGTACGACAGGATCTTGGTGAGCTGCTCCTTGGATGCCTGCGCGCCCATCATGCTGTCGGTGTCCAGCGGGTTCTGGTGCTTGATGGCGGCCACGCGCTTCAAGACGCGCTCCATGAACTTGTCGTAGATCGATTCTTGAATGATGGCGCGGCTGGGGCAGGTGCAGACCTCGCCCTGGTTGAATGCGAACAGCACCAGGCCTTCGACGGCCTTGTCCAGAAACGCATCGTCCTTGTCCATGATGTCGGCAAAGAACACGTTGGGGCTCTTGCCGCCCAGCTCCAGCGTGGCGGGGATGAGGTTGTTGGCGGCGGCCTGCGCGATCACGCGGCCCGTGCTGGTGGAGCCGGTGAAGGCGATCTTGGCAATGCGCTTGCTCTGTGCCAGCGGCATGCCCGCCTCGCGGCCAAAGCCGTTGACGATGTTGAGCACGCCAGGCGGCAGCAGGTCGGCAATCAGCCCGGCCAGGATGAGGATGGAGATGGGGGTGGACTCTGCGGGCTTGAGCACCACGCAGTTGCCTGCGCCCAGGGCCGGGGCCAGCTTCCACGCGGCCATCAGGATGGGGAAGTTCCACGGAATGATCTGGCCCACCACGCCCAGCGGCTCCTGGATGTGGTACGCCACGGTGTTCTCGTCGATGTTGGAGAGCGCGCCTTCCTGCGCCCGCACGCAGCCCGCAAAGTAGCGGAAATGGTCCACCGTGAGCGGGATGTCGGCGTTCAGCGTTTCGCGGATGGCCTTGCCGTTGTCCACGGTTTCGGCATAGGCCAGCAGCTCCAGGTTCTGCTCGATGCGGTCGGCAATCTTGAGGAGGATGTTGCTGCGTGTGGCGGCATCGGTTTTGCCCCAGGCGTCGGCTGCGGCATGGGCGGCGTCCAGCGCCAGTTCGATGTCTTCTGCGGTGGAGCGGGCGGCCTGGGTGTAGACCTTGCCGTTAACCGGCGAGATCACATCAAAGTACTGGCCTTTGACCGGGGGCACGAATTGGCCGCCGATAAAGTTGTCATACCGGGCCTGGTAGGCGATCTTGGCGCCAGCGGCGCCGGGGGCTGCGTAAACGGTCATTGCGGTGTCTCCTGCGGTTGTTGTGTGCATCGGGCCGCCCCTGCGGGCCGCTCCGATGCCCATCCCTTACTCAAGACGCATGCCAGCCCACGGCATCCCGTGGTTGTGTTGATTTCATTGGGTTTTTTTGCAGCCCAGGCGCTGCGCCTGTTGCAGCGGACACCGCCGGGCTGTGCCAGGCCGCGACACCTGTCACGAAATGGAACAGTTGGCACCGGCCTTGCGTCCATGCCCTTGCCCCCCGTGTGGCAGCCCGCCATACTGGCCCCACACCACAAAAGCAGGGCCCCGTGACCCTGCACGGAGACAACGCGTGCGCCCTAACACCTCACCCGTCGCCCTGCGACAGGCCCGCCAGCACCTGCTGGACTCCGGCCAGTGCCCCAGCGGCCTGGTGGACGAGCGCCTGGCCCGCTCCTGGTCGCGCAGCATGGCGGCGGGCCTGCTGCCCACCGGGCGGCCCCAGGGCATCGACCACCCCAGCAGCGGCACCCTGCGCCATGTGCTGGCCAGCAACCCCGAGCTGCTTGCCCATTCGCGCCCGGTGATGGAATACCTGTTCGAGCAGGTGCGGCACAGCCAGAGCGTGGTGGTGCTGGCCGACCGGCGCGGCATGCTCATGCACACGC
>NZ_JAPUDY010000028.1 GCF_027492855.1 Acidovorax sp. | reverse complement strand
CCATGCTGGCGATCCAGCGCATGTTGAAGTCCTTGCCGCGCGGGCCTTCCTTGCCTTGCAGGCATTCGTCGATGTAGCGCTTCACCGGCTCGTCCCAGTGGCGCATGTTGCTCATGTTGATGGCGAATTCCTTGGTGTCTTCGGGAATGCGCACGTTCTCTTCGGTCAGCACGAAGGAGCCCTGTTCGCGGTCGAGCGTGAACATGGCCACGCCGTCGCCCACGGTGAGCACCAGGGTGGTTTGCGGGCCGTAGATGCAGTAGCCTGCCGCTACTTGCTGGGTGCCGGGTTGCAGGAAGTCGCCTTCCTCCACGCCACGGTCGCCATCGGGCTTTTTGAGCACGCTGAAGATGGTGCCGATGCTCACGTTCACGTCGATGTTGCTGGAGCCGTCGAGGGGATCGAACAGCAGCAGGTATTCGCCCTGGGGATAGCGGTTGGGCACTAGGTAGATGCCGTCCATTTCCTCCGAGGCCATGGCCGCCAGGTGGCCGCCCCATTCGTTGGCTTCGATCAGCACCTCGTTGGCGATGATGTCGAGCTTTTTCTGGATTTCGCCCTGCACGTTTTCGCTGCTGGCCGTGCCCAGCACGCCACCCAGGGCACCTTTGTTCACGGCGTGGCTGATGCTTTTGCAGGCGCGTGCCACCACTTCGAGCAGCAGGCGCAGTTGCGAGGGGATAAGGCCGTCTACCCGTTGTTGTTCAACGAGGTAGCGGGTCAGGCTGATGCTTTTTGCCATGTTGTTGGTCTTTACTGCTGTGAGATGGGGTTAGTCGGCCAGTGCGCGGGTGACGACCTCGCGCACGTCGTTGGAGAGGTCGGGCTTGGCGGCCACGCGGGCGATGGCCTCGCGGGCCGCTGTGCGCCAGGGTTCGGCCAGCTTCTTCCAGCGGTCAAGCGCGCGTGCCAGGCGGGCGGCGACTTGTGGGTTGATGGCGTCGAGCTCCATCACGCGGTCGCTCCAGAACACATAGCCTGCCGCATCCGACCGGTGGAATGCGCCGGGGTTGGCGCTGCAGTAGCTGAAGATCACGCTGCGCGCACGGTTGGGGTTCTTGAGGCTGAAGTCCGGGTGCTGCATGAGCTGGCGCACGGCAGGCAGCACGTTGCCGCCACGGTCGGGCGCGCCTGCCTGCAGTGCGAACCACTTGTCGATGACCAGGGGCTCGTCTTTGAACAGGGCGTGAAAGCGCGCCAGCGCAGGGGTCGCCAGCTCGCTGCCGCTAGCCACAAGGGCCGTGAGTGCGTTGAAGCGGTCGGTCATGTTGCCCGCCACCTTGAAGCGCTGGTAGGCCTTGCCGGGCCACACGGCGTCACCCGTGCGTTGGGCCGCGATGCACAGCATGTGCAGCGCCAGGCCGCTCAAGGCGCGGCGGCCGGAGGAGACCGGGTCGGGGCTGTAGCCGCCAGTGTCCTGGTTCTGTTCCCAGGCCCATTCCCAGTCGGCTTGCAGCGACAGGGCCAGTTGCTCGCGCATGGCTTCGCGCACCGCATGGATGCGTTGCGGGTCCACCACGTCGAGCTGCTCGGCGATGTAGGTCTCGGACGGCAGCGTGAGCACCAGCTCCTTGAAGGCGGCGTCGAGCAGAGGGTTGCGCAGCACGGCGCGCATGGCATCCACAAACTCGGTAGGCAGGATTTGATGGCCAAATTGGCCGCTAGCGCTTGTTGGTTGAGCGCTGCCAGCTATTGCATTGATAGCAAACCGCAGCGCCAGGCGTTGGCCTGCCTCCCAGCGATTGAAGGCGTCGGTGTCGTGCGCCAGCAGGGTGAGCAGTTGTGCATCGCTGTAGTCGATGTCCAGCACCACGGGGGCGCTAAAAGCCCGCAGCAACGAGGGCACGGGTTCGGCATCCACGTTTGTAAAGGTCAGCGTCTGCGATGCGCCGGTGAGAACGACCACACGCGAGGTGCTGCCCGATGGCTCTTCGCCCGACAGGTGCAAGGGCAGGGCGGCACCCGTGGCGGCGTCGATCAGGCCCAGCTCTACCGGGATGACGAAGGGCAGCTTCTCACTTTGGCCGGGCGTGGGGGCGCAGCTTTGCGACAGCGTGAGCGCGTAGCAGCGCGTGGCGGCGTCGTAGTGGCCTGTGGCGCGCACGCGGGGCGTGCCAGCCTGGCTGTACCAGCGCTTGAACTGGGGCAGGTGCTGCGCCAGCGGGCTGTGTGGGTTGGCATCGGCAATCGCCTGCACGAAGTCGTCGCAGGTCACCGCGTGGCCGTCGTGGCGCTCGAAGTACAGCTTCATGCCTTTGGCGAAGCCGTCACGGCCCACCAGGTTGTGCTGCATGCGCACCACCTCGGCACCCTTTTCGTAGATGGTGACGGTGTAGAAGTTATTGATCTCGACGTAGCTGTCGGGCCGCACCGGATGGGCCATGGGGCCTGCGTCTTCGGGGAACTGGGCGGTGCGCAGCACGCGCACGTCTTCGATGCGTTTGACGGCGCGGGCCGATGGGCTGCCCGCCAGGTCCATGCTGAATTCCTGGTCGCGGAAGACGGTGAGGCCTTCCTTCAGGCTCAGTTGGAACCAGTCGCGGCAGGTGACGCGGTTGCCCGTCCAGTTGTGGAAGTACTCGTGGCCCACCACACTTTCGATGTTGGCGAAGTCGGTGTCGGTGGCGGTGGCCTCGCTGGCCAGAACGTACTTCGTGTTGAAGATGTTCAGGCCCTTGTTCTCCATGGCGCCCATGTTGAAGTCGCTGGTGGCGACGATCATGAAGCGCTCCAGGTCCAGCG